>CAYSKP010000136.1:0-19726 GCA_964431645.1 uncultured Pirellulales bacterium | reverse complement strand
AAACATATCACGTCGGAATTGTGACATTTTTACCTGGCTATCAGCGCTCATCCTTGATGACCTCTCCCTCATTCTCGATGGTTCAGGTGCTCGGAATTGTCTCGCCTGTTGCCCCTGCCGTCTTGGTGAATTCGGGTCTCGCGGCCCAAATCTTCTGAACCTGTTCGGGTCTCGTGGCCCGTTTGCATCAGGACGATTTCCCTCCCTTGCCAAAAATTCCGCCCGCCTTGCCTGCATTTCATCGATGATTTTATCAAGATAAACTATTTTCGCATCAGCAGTAAGAGCGGCATACTCATTTGCCTGCGCTTCCATTCGTGCCTCCATTGCTTCACCCATTTGCTCGCGAATTTCCCGCCTTTTGCCTTCATTTGCATCGCGAAATTCGTTGGAGTCAAAATACTGCCGTACCTGCTGAGGAGTCATTTTCGAGAAATCGCGTTTATTATGATGTCTCATCGCTATTGGGACAGCGATCGCGATGCCGGCAGCAAAAACAATTAATACAATCAAAACTATTTTGTTTTTCTTAGTCATATTTTACTCCTGTTTTTTAATATTACCTACATGCCAATCGGCATAAAGATAATTAATTCCTATGATATAGTTACGTTTCCCTTTTTCTCCTGCAATTGGATGATAATCATCAAAATCATTCATAACTTGTATGTCTTTTTCTTTAGCTGATCCCCTTTGCACAGCAGGAAATTCTCTTATTGTAATTCCCCCTAAAAAAGCATTGTAGAAGTAGCTTGTATTACCCGTTCTTTTATAATATTTGAATTTGTTATCAGACTTGCAGATGAAAACTTTTGGTTCTTTCAAAGTTTTATTTAAAACCTTAGTTATGGGTGGACGGTAACGAGGATCATTTCCATCTGTGATCTGCCAGGGAAAACTGCATGATAAAGGAAATATGTCGCGATTATCATCAACGTATGATTTCAAACCTATACCAATTTGACGCAGATTTTCCATGCAGTATGTTCGATTGGCTGAATTTCTTGCTTTTCCCACGACTGGAATTAATATTCCCATTAAGAGCCCGATTACGCTTATAACGACGAGCAGCTCAACCAGTGTAAAACCGACTATTTTTTTTATATCATCGGACATTTATATGTATTGCCTGCACTTCGATTTTTTATATATCTACTGTTTTGACGGCTATTAAGTTGATTATATTGCACAAATTTGAAAAATTAAGCAATTGATTTGCGGATTTCGGCTATGAAGCTATCCATTTTGCTTTGAAGTGTTCCGCTCAAACTTTGCCCTAAATCCAGTGATTGGGGCTCGATACCGAAAATAATTATATCCTGCGGACATTCGCCAAGCTGCTTGGAAAGGTCGATAATTTTCAAAATATCCGCCTCATGCAGAGAAAAATGCGCCATTTTTTTCACGCTTTGCACATCAGCCGGCTCAAATCGCTTTATTTTTCCCGGCTTTTCCCCCATCTTAACGCAATCAATAATAACGGCCTTTTTGCGATCGGCGATTAGATGCAAAACATTCATCCCGCCTGTGCCTGCATCTACAAATTCGACTGATGGGAGTTTATCCTGTAATTCACTAAGTTTTCGAACCAAATGAACGCCGATACCCTCATCAGTAAATAGAACATTACCCAATCCTATTACGACGGTATCCTTTTTGTGCGTTTGATTTGTCACACAGTTATTTTACCGCAAAGACCGCAAAATACGCAGAGGTTATTTTAAATTTTTTCTTTGCGGTCTCCGCGTGCTCGGCGGTGAATCTATTTCACAAATTTAACATCGAGGAAATGCGTCGAGCATGAAATACACGGGTCATAAGAGCGAACAAGCATTTCCAGCTTTAATCGAATATCCTTTTCCGGCAGGTCTAAAATTTCCGGCAGTAGCTTTTCAAAATCCTTCTGGATATTGCCGTGATTTTGTCCCGTTGGAATGCAGATATCCGCCGCGACGCAGTTACCATGTTTGTCAAATTCGTATTCGTGAAACAGTATCCCTCTAGGTGCCTCTACAGCTCCTGTCCCTCTGCCTGCCTTGCCTGATGTCCGGACCTGTTCCGTCTTCAATCCTCTGGTCAGAAGCTCATCGATAAGTTCGATGCTCGATTCAACGATATGGAAGCATTCCACAAGCTGTGCGACTGTGTTCATATAAGGATTGCAGTTGCCTTTTTGTAGCCCGAACATCTTTGCCGCCTCTTTTGCACCCGAAGACAGCAATTCAGCATTGTTATTGAATCGTGCCAATGCACCAACCGCGTATGAATCCCTGTGCCACTTGGCCCATTTCGATGTGGATTGCTCCACCATATATTCATTGGCGACTTCATGCCATTTTTCAACTGGCAGGACCGCGCCTTTTAAATCGGTCGATGTAATGCCGCCATGATAAAAAGTATAAGCAGGGGGGTTGGTCTGCTTGAGCGAAACGTATTCGGTCTGTCTTTCAAATTTAGGGACATTGCCTGCGACGCTCAAAACGACCTCGGCGATTGTTTTCAAATGCGGCAGAGTATCTTTCAACGTCTTTTGCAATTCTCGCCACTGCTTTTCAGTTGGTATCGTTGTCAGCCCGCCCGGAATAATGGTGACAGGATGAGTGGCTCTGCCTGCAACCAGGTTTGCCCAGTCATTGGCGGTACGGTGCGCTTTAATAATTGTTTTCACGGCATCCGGAGCCCTCGCCACAAGCGGCACAACAGATTGTGTCCCGAAGAAATCCGGCGCGGCCAGATACCCTACATGCAGCATGTGGCTTTGAAGTTGTTCGGCATTGAGCATAAGAATGCGGACCTTGTCCGATTGTTCAGAGACCTTTATATCAAGCGCTGCTTCAAGCGCCTTTGTCGCGGCAAGCGAATGCGTGATTGAGCAAATCCCGCATATTCGCGAAACGATAATCTGTATGTCCTGATAATTCTGACCGCGGACCATCGCCTCGAAAAATCTCGGCGACTCCGGCACCTGCCACTCGAGCTTCTCAATCTTGCCGTTATTTACGTTAACGACTATGTTGCCGTGTCCTTCGACGCGGGTTATATGGTGAACGTTTATATTTACATTATTATTCATTTGTTGGCCCCTGACCTGTTCCAAAAAGTGTCATCTTTTTCTTTAGCATCTCAATACTTGAGCCATGCCTGGCGATTACGTCCTTTGCGGCATAGACATTTGGATTATCGATATAGCCGCGGCAGCTAAAACACCTGAAACCCGATGATGGGCACCTTGCCCCGCATCCTGCCCGAATTACCGGCCCCATGCACACCTGCCCGTAATCCCATAGGCATGGATTGCCTTTAGCCTTGCATTCAACGCATACCGGCCATTCGGGAATCTCCGGCTTTTTGCCCATAAGCAGGCTTCGAAGAATGTATGTAAATTCATTTTTATCTATCGGGCAGCCGTGAATTTTGTAATCAACCTTTACCACCTCATCTACGGCCTTGACGGGTTCGGTCTCGAGAATCGGCATATTTGCGTCTTTTCCGTAGACACATTTTTTAACCTCATTGATTTCGAAATTATTTTTAAGCTTATTGACTCCGCCTATCGTCGCGCAAGCGCCGAATGCGATAAGCGTCTTGGCCCTCGTTCTTATAATCTCCAGCCGTTTCTCGTCTTCCGGCCGTGAAATTGACCCTTCGATTAGTGCTATATCGTATTCTCTGCTCGATTCTGTCAGTGCCTCTCGCCACTCGACGACTTCGACGACGTCAATCAGGTCTAATAGCTCCTCTTCGAGATTGACGATTTGAAGCTGACATCCTTCGCAGCAGGTAAAATCAAAAATTGCTACTCTTGGTCTATCCATTTTAAATTGCCTCCGGGGCTATTCGCAGGTCCGAATAACGGAACACTGGCCCGTCTATACACGCGTAATAATGATTTATCTGGCAGTGGCCGCATTTGCCGACGCCGCATTTCATTTTTCTTTCAAGATTCAGGAATATATTTTCCCGGGGCACTTCCGCTTCCTGCAGTGCCAGCAGCACGAATTTGTACATTACCGGCGGCCCGCAGATAAATACCAGTGCCGACCGAAGCTCTGCTTCAATTTTAGGTATAAGCGTTGTCACCACGCCTACGTTGCCCAGCCAGCAGTCATCAACCTGGTCTATTGTTTCCATAAACCGCATATCGCCCCTGTGTGACCAGCCGTCTATTTCCGAATGAAAGAATCTTTGTGCCATGCACTTTGTCCCAAGCAGCACCACAAGCTCGTTGTAATCGGCACGATTGTCCAGGACGTAATTGATAAATGACCTCTGCGGGACAAGCCCTATGCCGCCGCTGATAAATATGACATTTTTACCCTTTGCCTCTTCTACGGGATATGTCCCTTTTCCCAGCGGTCCTCGTATCCCTATTTTATCGCCGATTCTCATCCGGTGAATCGCATTGGTGACATTGCCGATTCTGCGGACGACAAGCTCGAAATATCCCTTCTGCGTCGGTGATGAAGAAATCGTTATCGGCGCCTCTCCTATGCCGGCGACCGATACCTCCACAAATTGGCCTGGGATAAAATCAAAAGCCTCGCCGTCATCCATTGAAAGCCGCAGGTACATCTCAGTCGGATTCATCAGCCGCTTTTTTTCAAGCGTTGCCAGCTTTGGCAGATAAATATCTTTTTCTAAAGCACAACGTTCACACATTGTTAACGCTCCAATTATTTTATTCCTAAATCATCAACTAATCTGTTGTAAACTTTTACAGGATTCGCTATGTCCGGCAGGCAGGCGCCTACACATCGCCCGCATCCGACGCACGCCATAAATTTGCTGTTTATTTTCTCAGGCACATATTTGCCTTTTCGATAAAGACGATGCCTGAATCTGTCCTTGCGGTTTTTCCTGAATTCATGCTCTCCGGCGACTTTTGTGAAACAATCAAGCAGGCATCCGTCCCATACACGCTTCCTTTTGCCTGACCTCATATCCCAGTTTACGTCATCTATCACATTGAAGCAGTAGCAGGTCGGGCAAACCATATTACACGAGCCGCAGCTAAAGCATGTCTTTGCTTTTTCTTCCCAGACCGGATGGTCATAAGCCCTTTCAAGCAGTGTCGGAATATAAGAAGCATCGCATTTAAGTTTATGTTTATTTAGCCGCTTTTCATTCTCCGATTGTATTCTCTGTCTTTCTTTGAGGTCCCTTTCGCTCGATGGAATAGCTTCCTTCGCCTTTGCTATAAGGTCTTCGCCTTTCTTGTTACCGGCTTCTAAACAATAGGCGTTGCCGATATCGGTCATCAAAACGTCGAAACCTTCCTTAATTGTCGCAGTTCCCATGGATGATGCGAAAACATTTTCAGAGGCGGTCACTACGTCTAAAGCCATAATCGTGGCGTTATGCCTCTTTTTCATAAAATGAGTATCGTAATTATCCTGGCTGAAAAGCGCATCGAGCTGATTTAATCCAATCATATCGTAAGGATGAACGCCTATAACCACAAATGGAGTCTCATCATAGACCGACTTATACCCGTCTCCTATTTCAAACGTCAGCAGCGTTTCAACTGGCGGAAGAAAAATGTCTCTTGGCGGCCCAAGTGTTACATCATAATCCAGTCGAAGCTGGTCGGCCGATTCGAGGGCCATAAATGAGAACCGGTCCCCCTTGGCCCCAACGCCTATTACCTTCTGATGTTTTATAAGTTCATCCACAAACCGCTTGAAAGCGCTTTTGTCGATTGTCACTGTTTTATTCATTTTACGCCTCTATTAAAAAATTAAGGGATATAATACGGCAGACGTGCAAGGTCAGTTGCTATATCTATCGTTATCACTTTTATCTTTTTAGGAACTATAATTCTTCTCGGAGAGAAATTCAATATTCCTTTTACGCCGGCTTCAACAAGTGCATCCGCTACATTTTGTGCTGCCTCTTCAGGCACTGCTATAATCGCCATGTCAACCTGCCGCTTGTTTAGCGAATCAATTGATGAGATATCTTCTATTGTTATATCATTAATCTTTTGCCCGATTTTTCTCGGGTCATTATCAAATGCCGCGGCAATATGAAAACCATAGGTTTTAAAACCAGGATAAGCCATTATTGCCGTGCCAAGATTGCCGACCCCAATAAGAGCGGTTTTACGGATTGTATCGAGTTTCAAAATTTTTTTTATCTGCGTTGCAAGATTTTCGATATCATATCCGACCCCGCGTGTCCCGAATTCGCCGAAATATGAAAAGTCTTTGCGTATCTGCCACGAATTGACATTAACTAAATCCGCAAGTTTATCACTCGAAGCGCTTGTTAAACCCTGCTCACGCATTAGGGCAAGCCCCCGAAGATAAACAGGCAGGCGTCGAACGGTTTCATTGGGTATTTTGCTATATCTCACAATATCTATTATGCCTAATAAGTGCTTGTGTTCACATTCACAAATACGAAAGATAATAATCTACAAAATTAATTACCATCTTGTCAAGTCTTTCATCGTAATTGTCAAAAAAGATTCAAACTTCTCGGTTAATACTACTGATAATCCACTTTTAGCCGCTATATGCGTTATAACCGTTAAAAATTTGGCTTTTTTAATGTATAGGACTCTTAAGAACCCTCTTAATATCATTAAGGCCATTCTTATGCTTTATAAGGAGTGGTAAGAATCATTTTTAAAGTCATAGGTACAAAACTTACGAAACAATGGTAGTTATGGAAACTCAGACCCCGATGACGAAGGCTGTTAGTTGTGCATCAAGACCCTTTTGGTGGGAATGGGCCGCAATCGCAGCGATTTTTTTTGGTGCGGTTGTTTGCGCCCGCGCATCTCAATCTCTAAACATCCAATCATCTAATTGCTCTTTCAAGGCGCTTCAGGCAGTTGCCCGGATTAATATGGCCAATGGTGATTACGCCAATGCCGAAAAATGCTCCAACAAAGCCCTTGATGAGGCCGTTAATTCGGGTGCTGATGAAGATGTGGCTTCCGCTCTTTTGGACCTTGTATGGATTTACAAAAATCAGGCTCGATTACTCGAGGCCGAAAAGACATGCCTGTTGGGTTTGAAGCTCCAGCAGCAATTGTATTATAAAGACCACCCCTATATTGCATATAGCTTAAGGATTTTGGGCTCGATTTATCAGGCCCAGGGCAGATTTTCTCTTGCTTCTCAGTCCTTTGAAAATGCGATGGCGATTATTAGAAAATGCCATACAGCAGATGACCCTGCTGTAGCATCTTTCGAGGTTGACCATGCAGGATTACTCGTTAAACAGGCTAGATTTGATGAAGCGGAATTAATCTACGAACGTGCGCTGCGAAATATAACTGATTATTATGGTCCGGACCATCTTTACACTGCGGCCGTTTACAGCGATATCGCAAAAATGTATTACCTTCAGGGAAGGTATAAAGAGGCACGCCATCTCTTGATTTATGCTTGTGATATTCAAGGAAAGGTTTTCGGCCAGGGACACCGGTTACTTATACCGAATCAACTCACCCTTGCCAGGATTTATCAGGCACAAGGACAAGTAGAAATAGCTGAACAGATATTAAATGATTCGCTTGCGATTGAGCAGCAAAATCCGGCTTATTACGAGCCTATTAAAGGTGAGATTTATACAGTTCTCGCAGAGCTTTATCTTGACTCGGGAAGGTATCAGCATGCCCAGGCCGCATGCAGCAGGGCGATAACACTTCTCGAGGAATCGCTTGGCAGCCAAAGTGATATAACTGCGATGGCCCTCAACTGTCAGATAAAACTGTATGCCCATGAAGGCAAATATGAGCAGGCTTATGAATTGGGATGTAAAGTTCTGACTTCTCTCGAAAAGGCCTTGATGCCTTCTCATCCGACTATTACCGCAATCAGTCAGTCAGTTGATTTGACCAGTCAAATCAAAACAGTTGCTCAGGTCGATAACGGAGCTCCGGCACTTCAATAAATTTTAATTACCACCGTGCCATAAAGCTCACATTTACCCTGCTGTCGCCGGCATCTGTCAGTTCAGTATCTCGAAGTGCGATTCCCCAATAAAGGCCTGCACTGAAATAATCCCCCATTTCTGCCAGAACACCCGGTCCGATTGATAAGAATGTCTCATGACGTTTTTCTGAATCCGTCGGGTCGTTTATTTCCGTTCTTCCAAAATCTAAGAACGCCAGCGGCGCAAGTTTTTTCAGCTCGAAGAATTTAGATTTTGAATTCTCCGTTTTTTCGTTTTCTTCTTTTGAAACAGCTTTTGTCTTTTCATGCCTTACAATGTCATATTCATATTGAATTGAAGCTAGAAATCCTTCATCGGCGATTGTCTCATATTCTTCGTACCCTCGCACGCTGTACATACCGCCAAACGGGGTCATCTTTGCCGGCGGCAGCCTGTCAGGAGTTATTATCCATTTGGCGGTTGTGCTGAGTCGTGTCACCTTGTTGGGATCGAGTATCCTGCTGTAGTTGGCTGAAAAAGTATGTATCGTAAAATATTTATCAACACTCGCTTCATCCGTTGGTCTTGATTTATTAAATTCCTCCCGGCTTGAGCCTCCCGTATTGGTCGAAAACCGGTATTCCAAAAACGAGCTGGAAATGTCGTCTCGCCTGTATAAATCTGCAGCAAAACCGACAATATGCATCCTGACATCGCTATCATTTATATCGAAATGCCCGAAAAATGATGTTATTTTGCTTTCTTCAACGCTTATAGAACCGATTAAATCGAAAAACCATCCTCGGCGCTGCATAACATTATACTTGAGATTTGCGCCAAGGAATTTGCCGGCGCCGATAAAATCAATTGAGCTATCCTGCGGACTAAGGTTATATGCGCTGTAACCGCCGTAAATATTAAGACGAAGTTCCGGCCCTGTCAGGGGAAAATCGTAGCTGCCGAACAGCGAATAATTTTCCTCCAGGTCCGAATCCCAGGGGAACTGGTATAACGCAAGAAATGAATCATCTCTTCCAAGTAAATTAGTGTTTATTACCCCTATTTTCGGATTCCATTCTCGTCCCTCAACGCCCGAGTTATCAACCTGTATAAAATAGTGCCACGGGCTTGCCTCATAAACACCGTAGTTGACGGCAAGAGTATTCGCCTCAGAACCGCCGCTTACTGTTGCCGAAACATACCGGTCAGGATTCAGGTTCAAAAGATTGATGTAGTCGTTAAGTTTTTTACTGTTAAGGACCTCTCCCGGCTTTGCGGGCGACCATCCAACCAGAAGATTGGGGTCTAAATATTTTTTCTGCGAGACATTTTGATTTGGGTCATAATAGATTGCATTGACATCGGATATATGGGCCTCGATAATAGTCACTGGAAGTATACCTTCCTTTAATTCCACTCCGCCTTTCAGTGCATCTGCCGGGACATAGACATATATCCCTCCATAATTTTTCCGTTGATATTCAGACAGCACATATTGAGCAAGCCCCTGAATCGTTCTTGCTGAAATATCACGCGCAGTTCCCGGCGACATCAGCACTTCTTTAACAGGCGAAAGATTATATAAGAATTTGCTTTCTGCCTTTGCAAGCGGTTTGTCAGATGCATTAAAAATCACCGGCATATCGTCGATAAGCTGTGTAGTTGTTATAAGAGTATTGCCGCCAAATTGAATCAATTTGACCTTGATAACAGGCGTGTTGTCTTGGGGCAGTTTTATATCTGCGTACTGGTCTTGAGTTTCCTCGTTTGTCTTTTCTGTCTGTGCTTCCTGCCGTTTTTGCTCGGCCTCTCGCTGTTCTTGGAATTGCTGAGGCGGCTTTTGTGCGGCTATTAAAAGCGGCAAAACCGATAGGGCAAAAACCAGAATTACTTGAGTCAATTTTTTTGTTATTCTCATATCTTCTGTCCTTTTTAAAAACATAGTTATTTATTAATTAATCGGCTTTAAGCAGCATCTATTTTTAGCCATTTCCCCTGCTTAGATTGTTTATACATAATAACTTGCAAATATTTGCACATTTATTTTAAAAACCTGTTTAGAGTAGTCCTCGTCTCCTATTGAAATGAGATGGGTATTAATGTTCGGCAATGAAGTTTGCACAACCTTCAACCTCATTATCAATACTGATAGTGAGGTTTTTTGAAGTGTTAGTCTTATAGAGTTAATTAAATGGCTCACGATGACGATATAAAATAACAGCTTGCAGATAATTTTAAAGGGCCGCATAGTTTTATCGGGACGTTTATGGAAACATCAAAAAAAATTCGTTTTATTGTTTATTCCTTGAATATTTTTGCATTATTAGCCTTCATTGTGCTTTTAACCTGGACCCTCGTCTATCGCGATAAGATGCCTGTAATCTTTGCCAACGCCTCCTATTATCTTACCTTCATTCTCGCGGCTGTTTGGATTGTGCAGGTTTATTTATTCTGCAAGTCGGCCCAATTTTCATTCTTTCATATCTTAAAAAAATACTGGCCGGGAATCCTTATAGCATTCATTCTGACCTGTGTCGTCTTTATTTCCGTAAAGGTGGGATTCAAAACTCTCAGTGACGAAACAAATCTCGTCTCTGTTTCCCGTTCCATGCTCGATGACAAGACCGTCTATAATACTACTTCCGCAAAATATTATTATGGTAATCTTCAGCCGATTACGCGGGATATTCCTAAACGTCCCCTCATTTATCCTTTTCTTGTCTATATCCTTCACGAATTAACAGGCTTTAGATATCAAAATGCCTTCGCCGTAAATTTCATTGTCTTGTTTGGTTTGCTTTCCGGTGTCTTTATAATTACAAGAAAAATCCTCGATTTCGCAGCCGCCTTGGCCGCCATGCTGCTTATTTTATCCTATCCTGTCATTTCAATCTTTGCGGTATCAGCCGGTTTCGACCTTCTCAACAGTGCCTTTCTTATTCTAATCCTGGTAGCTGTTTACGGATTTGTTCGTAATCCTTCTTCGCCTGGGTTTTCATTTCTTATTGCGTCACTTCTTTTCTTCGCGAACATTCGTTATGAATCGTTATTATTTTTGGTGCTGATTCCCCTTTTGCTTATCCCTAAAATAAAATGGCAGTATGTCAAAGATTCATCATATCTGCTCTGCATGGCTCCGCTTCTTAATCTACCATTTATATGGGAGCGGATTTTGAAACCGAAGGGACATTTTGAAAGCGTTAAGGATGTGCAGTTATTTTCTTTTGACAGCCTTATGGTAAATATAAAATCATTTTTTACCAGCCTTATTGATCTTGATTATCGTTTGCCTTACGCCGGAATTCTTACTATTATCAGCATCCTGATTATTTTCTATCTTATCGCGCAGATTATCCGCAAAAAAATATTACTTACAGGTTACCAGAGATATTTTATGATTATCCTGATAGTAACTGTAGGCTTAAGCAGTTTAATGTTCTTTTCTCATTTCTTCGGCAGGTATAATCACCCGTCTTCCGCCAGATTTTTCATAATCATCTCTTTGTTATTTGCCTTTGCGCCAATTGTGGTAAAAATATTCAAGCCCGATGTCATCTCCGCCAAAGCGCTGCTGATTATTTCGGCCATCTGCTTTTGCTTCTATCACCCGATCGCCGTAGAGGGACGCTTTATAAATACCCTTACTTTGAACCGGACAACCGACCACTGCATCAAATTTCTTGATAATATAAAAGACAGAAATATTCTGATTGTCTCGAACCGTCCCGGCCAGTACGTCGCTATGGGTTTCGGTGCCATCGATTTTTCCTATGCCAATAAAAACAAAGCAGCCCTTTTAACTGAGCTGCAAAGACATCTTTATTCCCGTATGATTGTATTTCAGGATATGGAATATAAGACAGGACTGCCCGCATCAGATAGTAAACTCGATAATGATTACAAGCTAAATACGCTCTACGAAATCCAGACTACCGCCACGGAATTTCTAAGAATATCTGAAGTGAAATTGCCTGTTAACTCCGTAAATAAAACTGCCGGGAAATAATTTATCCCGGCAGTCATCTTTTAAAACATCAATTTGTTTTATCCGCCAAAATTTCCTAATCTAGCCTGAACAAATGCCGCCAGCGCCGCATTGTCGCCATTTACGATTGGTGCAACATATTTAGCCGCACGTGCCTTCGATTCATCGGCAGGCAGTCTCAATTCATCATGTAAAACATCAACATAATCAGTTAAGGCGTTTAACCACTCTGCCGCAAGGGCGTATGGTGTTCCTTCTCCTGGATTTTGCAAAGCCTCTGCCATTACTGCCATTTGCTCTGGTGAAAGCGGTGCGCCTCCGGAGAAGTCATTGACTACCTGGGCAAGCGCCTTTACCCTTGAGCCATCCGGGTCTTTCAAAGTCAGCGCTGCATCCTGCAATTTAGCACACGAATCGCACGGCTGGACATTGCTCGATAACGCAAGGCCCCCGGCAATATAAATCTGTATCTGGTCTTCAGGCATTCCGAGCTCTTTTGCGGCCCAGCTCATTAATGCCGGACAGCCTGTCGACTTCACCTGGTATTCCTGAATAGGTGCTATCCCGATTTCTATATCAGTGTCCGTCTCGGTATTCGTCTCCGTATTTGTCTCGGTATTGGTCTCTGTATTTGTTTCTGTATTTGTTTCCGTGTTCGTTTCAGTGTTGGTTTCCGTGTTTGTCTCTGTATTCGTCTCTGTATTGGTGTTTGTGTTAGTCTCCGTGTTCGTGTTTGTATTTGTATTCGTGTTCGTCTCGGTATTGGTGTTCGTGTTAGTTTCTGTATTTGTGTTGGTGTTTGTCTCTGTATTGGTCTCAGTATTTGTATTAGTGTTTGTTTCGGTGTTGGTATTCGTCTCGGTGTTTGTATTAGTCTCCGTGTTCGTGTTGGTATTTGTTTCTGTATTCGTATTTGTATTCGTGTTCGTCTCGGTATTGGTGTTAGTTTCGGTATTAGTATTAGTCTCCGTATTCGTATTTGTATTCGTGTTCGTCTCAGTGTTAGTGTTGGTTTCGGTATTTGTATTTGTCTCGGTATTTGTTTCCGTATTCGTGTTAGTGTTTGTTTCAGTATTTGTATTCGTATTTGTGTTAGTCTCTGTGTTTGTATTCGTATTTGTTTCCGTATTTGTGTTGGTGTTAGTCTCTGTATTGGTCTCAGTATTTGTATTAGTATTTGTTTCAGTATTTGTATTCGTATTGGTGTTCGTCTCAGTATTAGTGTTAGTTTCGGTATTAGTATTTGTATTGGTCTCGGTATTTGTTTCCGTATTCGTGTTGGTATTTGTTTCTGTATTTGTATTAGTGTTTGTTTCTGTATTCGTATTAGTCTCTGTATTTGTCTGTGTATTGGTTCCGCAGCCCGGGCAATCTTCCGTGCTGTTTTCAGCAAGGTCTATCTTTGCGTGCGCCCCATCGGAAGTCTGTTCAACTATTCCATTCTCGCCATTAGAAGAAACATCGGCAGGTCCGTTGCCCGATACCTCTGCCCGTGCTCTTACAGGGACATTAGCTCCATTATTCGTTATATCGATCGTGCCGGGCGTATGTATCATTATTTCTGCATCTGCTGTGCCTGATGGTTCCGCAGACCCTGCATTTCCCGATGTCTCTGCCCATGCAAGTATTTGTCCGTTACGTGTGTCTATCGTGATATTGCCCGGATTTTCCTCTGTAGCATTCCCGCCGGCACACATATGTATAGCAGCCGTGCTTGACTCTTTGCCGTGTGCTATCGCCTGTATCCCGTATTCAATATCTATTGAGCCGCCTGCCTCAAGGCATACATTCGTTGCTGCTTCATCTGCAACAGGCACACCGTTTGAAATCGCTGAAACTGCCCCGTGGGCCGGGTCTCCTTTTATAGTTAAATCTCCTCCGGCAATTGCAACAATCGATGTCTCGCTTCTTGCCTGTACATTTAGATAGCCGGTTGTAATCGAATCATTTGCTATTAATGTTATATCTGCGAAATCATAATTTGGTGCGCCTGCGTTTAGGCCCTCAACATTTATTTTGCCGCCTGCCATAAGGTCTATAGAGCTGTCTGCGGATATATTGCCTGTAAAGTTTATGTTTCTCTTCGCTTCAGCCCGCATGAATTCGAGTCCCGACATGGCCGTCGAAAATATATCGCCTGCCGCCAGAATTACCGTTGGGCCTTCACTCGAGTTTCCCCCGCCGTTTATCCCGATTTTGCCGCTGCCGATATCTCCGTTATTTGTTACTACGTGATTTGCCGGATCGCTCATTGCTGCTGCAACAACGATGTCGCTGTTTTCCTCACCAAGATAAACGTTTTCGCCCGCGGCCATTATTACAAGCCCGTTAGGCGCGATTATAGTTCCATCATTGAGGACTGAATTGCCGACCAGCCTTATTTCTTCAGCGTTGATGCTCCCGTGATTGATAACTGACCCGCTGCCGCCGCTGAATCGGTAAGTTCCATTCATAAAATCTGTATTATCGATATTCAGGGATGATGCCGTAAATTTATGTGCCTGTATGAATGCGGTTGTGCCGAATACCACTCCATTAGGATTAACTATGATGATATGGCCTTTATTGCCCGAAAGTGTCCCGTTAAATTGTGTCGCTCCTCCTTCAATGACTCTGTTTAGGACTGTGAAATTGCCCGACGGTTTTGTGAATTGAAGTGTCTCATTTTTCGATGTATCCAGGCTGTTCCAGTTAATGACAGCGCGATTGCTGCTCAAGGTAACACTGGTTGTGTTTCCGCTTTGTGTAATCCCTGCCGAGCCGGCAACTACATTAGCCCCTGTCGGTGTCGCTAATGCCGTCTTGGGTGTTGTCTGAAAAAACACAATTGAATAGATAACCGCGTAAATGAAAAATCGCTTCAATTCAAATTTCTTTGAGAGTTTCTTTATCATCCTCATTATGGTTCTCCCGCCCAAATTTTAATATCACCTTTCCGCCTATTTGTATTTCCCTGCTAGAAATGTTACTAACAGCCTATATTACCTTAATTAACATTTTTTGTCAAGATAATTGCTTCACTATATTACATACTTTTTATATCCATTACAACTCACGGTTTTGTTTGGTCACTTAAAAACTAAAACAAACAAAGGTCCCAAAATATCTGTCCTTATGCCTGGAAGCTCTGATTTCTATATTTAATCGGGGTAGTCCTTTGACCCTGCGGAAAAAACGCGGCGATATGGACAACATTATAAAAGCCAAACTCGAAAGCGATTTTGTTGATGGTTTTGGGGGGGGATTAGACATTTATTTTTAATTTTACATTCTCGTGTATTTCATTAAAATTTATATTTTTAAATTATTCATTCTCTTGGAGAAATTTATCATGGGCTGGGAAGAAGAAATTATCTCGTTATTAAAAGAAATAAAAGAGCAGCAAAAAAATCATTATGAAGAATGGCGAAATGCAATAGCAGATTCCAAAAAAGCCGCCGAAGAATCAAGAAAGGCGGCCAAAAAAGGGCTCCGGCTGATTTTAATAGTTATTATAGCTTTGGTTATCCTCCTTTTCCTCATAACTTTCGCAGGCAGTTTGAGTCGTTTGTTTTTGCCGGGCCGCTGCGGTTCATTTTCTTACCTGCAAAATTCAAATTATTTTGAAGCGAAAGACTGGCTTAATGAAAACAAAAACGCGTTCCCGCTGGCTAGTAATAGGTTTAATTCGAAAGAAGATGCCTTAAAATTTGTCGACAATCTTTATAAAAACGGTGCTCAAGGTGTATATGTCATCAATGTTTATCAGGACAGCCGGACAATTAAGGATGAAAATGGTCCTTATGCTGATACCCTTGTTGTGAAACTACCGCCTGATAAGGATAATAGAAAAAAATTGTTCGATATATATACAGATGAAACTAAAAGAGAAGGATTTGATACTGTTTCTGATTTTGGTCAAAGTGAGCTGCTTTTCTGGTGGGATTAAAGGCAAACGATTCTCATCTGCTAACGGCTTTGGGCTGTTTTTAAAATGAGCTTTAAAAATGGGCAGGGCCGGAGTTGAACCGGCGACACGTAGATTTTCAGTCTACTGCTCTACCACCTGAGCTACCTACCCGGTAAAAACTAATTATAACAGCTTGCTTAAATGATTAAAACTGAAATTTTATCAACAGCATAATAAAACGCAAAGATTTTATGCAGATATTTTTTTATATTTAGATAGAGAGACAAAAATTTTTTAGGGGGCCTGCCATAGCCAGTCCTTGCCGAATTGACAGAGGTCTTGTATATCAACATCATTATCACAGTCCAATGATTCGTCCTGGTTAATGGTTTGCCATGTATTGGCCAAATATGAATAGTCGATAAAATTTACAATCCTATTGCGGTCAAAATCGGCCTTGGGCCAGTAAACCTCATCCGCCCCCATATCAACCCGCAGGGAAGATTTGCCGAACATTATGCGGAATTCTCCATCATAGTCGATTTCGTTAAAGTCATTAAAATTCGGGTCACCCGCATCTATGCAATTCGAATCAAACCTTAGATGAAAATCATTGGCATCTGCATTTATAAAACATGGGTCGTCATCAATATTTCCAATGCCTGGATCGTTATCATCGATGCAGCTATATGTCGCATTACAATTATAGAGGTCATCGCTATTGTTCCAGAGAATGCAATTATTGATTACTGGAGTTGTTCCATAATCTCTGCGTATGCCATAATTGTTATTGCCTGAAATAGTATTGTTATGGATATAAAGTTGGCCGGAATTATAAATATATATCCCGATTTTTTGGCCATATAGATAATTATCGTGAATATCAGCAGTTGATTGCGACGTATAAATAGCTGAATGACCATTTCCGTAAATTTCACATCCGCATATCGCCGGCAACGAAGGAGATTGCTCAAGGCGAATACCTCCGGTGAAATTACTAAGCTTGCCATTGTGATGAATAAGGCTGTTAGCTATTTCCACCGGAGAATTGGCTCTATAAATATATATGCCGTCATTATTATTAGAAGTTTGCACGAGACTGTTTTCAATTTTTGACTTGGCAAGATTAAGATTGTTCGCAAAATCTGCATATATCCCATACTGAGAATTATTCTGGAAAACGCAATTATTAATCGTAAAGCTTGAATTAGAATCATATATCCCGGACTCATTATACCCAAGTACAGAGTCGCTTATATCAAGGACGGAATTAGTTAAGTTTATTCCATAAAATCTGTTTTGATTTATTTTACAATTAGATATGGATAAATAAGCGTTATTAATTCTAAAGGCAGAAGACGGCGTCAATGTCGCTTTTTCAATTGTAAATCCATCAACAATATTATGTTGGCTAAAGCCGGATGCGGTTATTATATAATATGCCCCCGCGTTTTCTCCGCTTAAAATAGTAATATTATTTTGGTCATTGAAGTCGCGTTCTGAAATTGACAGCTCATTACCCGAGAAATGACCATAAATAGGAGTATCCTTAATAAGTTTGAAAGTATAAACACCGGCTGGTCCGCAGGGATCGGCAGCAGATGGCTTATATGTTCCTTTTGCAACCCATATTTCCGAATGTCCCTCAGCCTCTGCCCTGTCTAAGGCATTCTGTAAACTGACATAAGCGTGTTCCCATGTTAATCCGTTATTAAGTCCGGCCGCGTTATGGTCAACATATATTATCTGGTTCCAGTAACAGACAGCCGTATTTACTTCGGCGACCGCATCCGTTGAATCACCCGAAATCAGGCAGGTATTGGTAAACACGCCGCATGGTTCAGCGGAATAATTTACAAAACATTTAACTGTAAGTGTCCCATTGCCGTCTGGAGGTATTGTCCCGATATTCCAGGTCACCGTCCTGTCTATAGCATTATAAACGCCCGATGGTGAAGAGGAATTGTAGTCCACCTCCACGGGAAGGTAGTCAGTTATCGTTACATTAGTATCGCCTGCGCCGATGTAAGTATAGTTTATACTGTAGTCAATTTCCTGGTCCGGAACGACACAATCGCCCTCATTGATGTTAGATGTTTTTGTAAATGTAATTTCACTCTGAGGAGCCGTTCCGATTGTTACGACATCTCGATTTGAATTACCTAACTCGAAAGGCAAAAATTGCGGACCCCATGAATTAAATCTAGTATGATAAGAAGCGAGCCAGTAAGACATATCTGCGGGAGTCAGCCCGTTAAAAATACCGGCTGCAAGCCCGTCGGCCGTAAAAGAAGAAATATTTTCTAATGCTATATGGCCAGTTGCTGAAATACCCCATTGCGGCGGCAAATAAGTATACGCCGATTGAAAATCGGCTAAAGCCAAAAGTCCCGTGCCATTTGAAGATCTAACAAATGAAATGGCCTGTGTAAAAAATTTCCTGGCCGCAACATAGGAAATATGAAAATCCGGATCTTGACCCGTCAGCAGAATGTTCCCTGTAATACCTGAATATAAAACAGATGGAGTTATACCGTTCATATCGAACACATTCCCGCCTACAATCAGGATATCATGGCTTGCCAGGTCCGAAAGAGTCACTGGAGCACTCGGAGTTCTTAGGTCATAAGTTATCCCTATCAAAGACATGGCTGATTGTATCCTTGTACCTCCGTCATCGTAAACAAGGACAGTGGTAGGAGTGATATTTACTTCGAAGCTGCCTCGGTTATTGGACCATTCATGACTGTCCATAGTGCCAAGCAATAACCTGGTTGCGCCAGGCGGGGCGATGAAATACTGCTTTTTTCGTGAATCGGTATTGCCATCGCCGATGAAGAATGTCTGTTTTAAAAGCGGGGACAAAGTTGTAAAATTCCGGCTGAGAGCTGTATCGAAATCCAATCGAGACGGAGCGGGAGAAGATGAAGGCAAAGAAGAGTCTAAAAATACCCCGATGAGTGAATCGGTAGGAGCGTAGATGTCCGACTTCCCGTGCTCATCGATTGCCCAGTGAGTTGTCAGAGCATTAATGTTGCCTTCGGGGCCGTAAAAGGGGAAATAGAGATCTTGGGCAACAAGGCCGGAAGCGGTAAAGCTATAAGACTGCCCGGGAACAATAGTCTGCACCAAAACAGGTGAATGGGCTGGAGCGTAATCACAGGGAGAACAGCTTGCGGAGGTACCATCGGGCATGCCGGCAAGCCACATATCAGATGTGCCCGGGATAGTTACCTGGCCCCCCCAGGCACAACGAACAATTAAAAGTATAAGAAGGGCTATGGTTTTAGAACCTGGATTCACCTTTACTCTCCTAAAACAGGCCTATTATAATAGCTTTGAACTGAAAAATCAAGCCAACTGGATTTTATCCCCATTCCTGAAAATTGTCTCTCAAAGCTTTTTCTTTATAAATAAAACTGCCGTGAGGCCCTTCTATCTCACGGCAGTATAATATCAATTTAGATGTTAAAATTAATCAGCGAAGTTATACACGTCATCCTGTGTCCCGTAAAGCCCATCCCACCCGGCGGATAAAAGGATATAACTATCTTCATTATGCGGCCGCGGTGTAGTTGTTACTTTAGAATTTGTAATCTCTCTGTAAAATGTCAATGGGTCTGTATACATGGGGTGGTCAGTTGATTTTGCGCTTTCCCATGGGCAGCCTAGAGCGGTAATTCCATAATTGTCATCAACATCGTATATATTTTTATTTGGAGCTACTAAAGAAGTAGTAGCATCATGAGTGAGCTTCGCTGGATCCGCCTTATAATATAAAACAGGCATACCGGGTCTTGGAGCCATACGGTGTGGTGTCCAAAGGTGAGGTCTTTGATGTGATGCTTGCCGGGTATGTGCTCAATGCCGCGCAGAATGCCTTCTCTATAGAACAGCTTGCGTGGAAATATTACAAGATGACCTTGCCCGAAGAGAGGAACTACGGCCAGGAAAGTATTTTGATC
>CAYSKP010000135.1:0-2318 GCA_964431645.1 uncultured Pirellulales bacterium | reverse complement strand
CCATATTGAAATCGATTCAATTCACTATCCGTCAGAAGCCCTCCTATTTCAGACTCCAAACCGCATATCGCACATTTTCGAGCCATCAATCACACAATTTACTGCATGCTTTGATGAACTCAATTGCCCTTGTTATGATTTGTTGGGCCTGCTCTTTTGTTATCTCGGCAATTGGTTCATAATCACTTTCCTGCCTGATGTCAAAAGCTTCTATAAAATAGCGGTGGAACTCCTCGCTTATTAAACCGGGTTTTACAAGATATTGCCCAAATGCAGAGATGACTCCCTGATGCGAATGCGTTTCTATGCCTTTATCAATTAAAACGGCACTTGCGGCATGAAGCATAGCGTAATATGCTCTCGCAGCAGCTGCCGCGAAACGGCTGGCTTGAAATAAAACTTGTGAATCTTTTATGCAATCATTGGCCCGCTCGAAATGTAAACGAGATTCTTCTTTCAAGCCGGAATTCCTTCTTTTTTAATTTTTTGATGGATAAGAAATCGGCCGGTTGCCAATTCCGATTCAGTTATAAAGAGAAAACTTACCAGTGTATCATCCTCGAGACTTAATTGAGACCCGAGTTTGCTTGTCTTTTCATATTCAGCGAATCTGTCGGGTATCTGGTCAAGAACTATGGCAATATCTATGTCGCTGTCTGCTCGTATTTGTCCCCTTGCTGCAGAACCATAGAGATAAATCCCGCGCAATCTGGAACCGTATATTTGCTCAAGCGATTGCCTTGCCTTTGCTGCGATTTTAATGGCCTGTTCTCTTGTCTGCACCACTATTCATTCCTCTTAAATTTCCGAATCTTTCATTTATTAATATATCAATAATAATGAATTTATCAATCTAATTTAAAGCCGGCTTGCATTTAAACTTCTAAGTAAATCCACCCGCAATTTAGCCAATTTGCTAATTACATAAATATAAATAATCTGCCATACTCAGCATTCAAATCTGAAAGTTGTAATTGTTTTTAAGGAAAAAAAACATGCGAATGCTGGTTCATGTCAAAATACCCAATGAGAAATTCAATGGTTATGTTAAAGACGGCTCTGTCGGTAAGAAAATAAAAGGCATACTTGATGAGACAAAACCTGAAGCTGTGTATTTTACTGAATATCAAGGCAAGCGCGGGGCAATCATGCTTGTTAATGTCCCAGACCCAACAGCCATCCCCGCGATAGCCGAGCCCTGGTTCGTTATGTTCGATGCGGAAGTGGAATTTCACATCGTGATGTCTCCAGCCGACCTTGAGAAATCCGGCATCGATAATATGGCCAAAAAATGGGCGTAAAACCTGGCTTGCCCCGCCGCTTTATCGTGCCACGGGCTTCCAGCCCGTGTATTTCGTGTCGCAGGCATCTTGCCTGCGATTTTTCAGCGCATCCTTCCCTCATAAAGAGCCTGCCGCATCATTGCCGGCGACCATCCCCCATAGCGGTTATCAAAAGCACCCGAAGAATCTCATTATTTCTAAATTCTAACTTCTTAATTCTAAATTATAGATACCGGCTCCCGCTATTACGACCCAGAATTAGGCAGATTTATCCAGCCCGATAGCGTCGTTCCAACGGCAAATACCTCCCAATCCCTCAACCGCTACGCCTATGTCACCAACAATCCATTAAAATACGATGACCCCACCGGCCACGGCAATTTCTTCAAAGAATTTATTGGAACAATTTTAACTGTTGCACTTAGTATTTTAATACCCGGTCTTGGCACTGAATTGGGTCTTCTTATTGCCTCGGCAATTGGTTCCGCTGTTTCAACAATAGTAAACGGCGGCACTTTTGCCAGTTTTGCCATAGGATTCGGAATTGGTCTTGCTGCGGGATTTGCAGCGGGAGCGCTTACAGGTATGGATAAACTTTCAGGCACTGCTTTAGAAAAATTCTTGCAAGATCCTATAAAGGTTATTGCCAATGGCGCTTTGGCGGGCGCCTTAAGCGGCGCCGCCAGTTCTGCTGTTTATGGTCAGAATGTCTGGAAAGGAATGGGCGAAGGCGCACTCGGAGGTATTACGGGTACTGGAGTAGGGCTTGCTACTGAATTCATAGTAGAACCCATGATAGCAGTAGAGAAGTGGTGGACAGGTAATCCGGCTACTTTAACCGTTACTGTTGATCTTTCGAAAAATTATGAATTAAAACAAGCTCTTGGAGATACTGCAACTTTTGAAGTTAAAATCAGATCAGCCGAGCAATGGGGAAAATTTTTAGATGATGTTGTCAGTTTTGGGGAGAATTGCATTAAAGAACTTGAATAGCGTGGTCATGGACTTGGATTTCCAGGTAGTTCGACACAGGTG
>CAYSKP010000134.1:0-29318 GCA_964431645.1 uncultured Pirellulales bacterium | reverse complement strand
AATATGCCGTCGGTGCCGTTATCGTGCGCGACGCAATTTGTAAGGGTGGTTCTGATGGAGCCGGTGCCGGGGTGAAAGCCGAAGTTGGAGCAGTCGTTGGCCTCGCAGTTGGTGACGGTAATGTCTTCGGTAATCTGCCAGGAAAAACCATCGCCGTTGAAGCTGCGGACTTTTGTATTTTCGAGGCGGCAGTTTTTCGATTTGTGAATGTATATGCCGCCGGAGCGGCAGCCGTCGAGCAGGTCATTTGTCGCCCTGCCGCCATCGACTACGAGGTCGGCTATGCGGAGGTCAACGCAATCCACGGCCTCTATGAGTGAGCAGGCATTTGAAATAATGGCTTTTTTGTCCGATTCGTAATCGCGGACGGTGTAGTTATCGATGTAGATCGTATTTGCGTCGATGGCCGTAATTTTAGCGGTTGTGGGGTCCCAGCCGCCTTTGCTGGCGGAATCTTTTAAATGGATGCCCATGCCGACCTTGAAACCGCGCGGGTCTTTGACGACTACCTTAAGTTCGCCGTAGCCGCAATCAATCGCTAACGCAGTGCGAATTCCATCGACCTTGCGAAGGATAGTTGAATCGCCGGAGCCGACAAGAGAAATTCCCGGAGCCAATCTTACCGGGGCAATTACATCGAATGTCCCCGCACTCAGCTTGACTGTGCCTGTGCCCCTGCTTTTGAGGGTATCGACGGCAAGCTGAATCGCCTGGGATGTAAAAGCCGGAATATCCGCACCAGGCCCGCCGACGGTGATGACCTGGGCAGGACCAGCCGGATTGAATGATACCTGCTGCACTGAACGGGAAAGTATGAGGGATGGCATATTTGGTTGTGCACTGAGCGGCTGGGCAAAATTACAAAGCGAAACTAAGAAGAATGCGGCGGCAATATTTTTCATCAGGATAACCTTTCAAAGATTTAAATATAGTAGCAAAAGGAAGGCAAAAGAACAAAGTCAAAAGGAAAAAGGAAAGTGGATCCTCTGCTGCCTGCCGGAGTAAGCTGCACTCGAGGACAGGCAAATGGATGCGGAAGGGAAAAAACTAGATCCTCAGCAGAAAACCAAGGAAGCAACTTCCGAGGATGTTTTTTGAAACCGCAGGTTTCAAAAAAAAAGCTGCCCGGTTTTTGACCGGGCAGCCGTGCCTTAAACGAATCGAAGAAGAGTTCTTCAACCGAGAAATTGACTTACAGATCTTCCGCCTGAGTAATGTATACGCTTTAAAGAATTGCAGTGATTTTCCCTCGCGCGGCTCCGCCTTTGGAGATAACGCCTATGATACCCAAAAAGCCGTTTTTCAACACCCAAACAAACCATTCCGAAGCTCTCTCTAAGCTTTTGTCCCAAAAAACAATTTTTGGGAATGGTTTTAATACCCTTTTCTGTTTGTTATTATGCGTTATTATCGGGCTAAATCAAACACCATTTTGTGCAAATTTTCCACCAATTTTGCGCAAATGGAAAAACACGTTGCCAAAAACATTCAAAAACTTATAATAACAGCCCAAATTAAATCCTAGCTATGGAAAGGGAAAAATATGACTGGATGTCTATTAGCGGCAGGCACACTGGGAACGCTGGACTGGGTAACAGTCGGGGCATACTTCGCGGTAATAATGGGGGTGACATGGTGGGTAATTCTCAGAAATAAAGACACCGCGGACGATTATTTTCTGGCGGGCAGAAACCTGGGCTGGTTTGTAGTCGGGGCATCTATCTTCGCATCGAATATCGGCTCGGAACATTTAGTGGGGCTGGCAGGCTCGGGCTGCACTGACGGTGTGGCGATGGCACATTATGAACTGCACGCGTGGTGCCTGCTTGTGCTGGGGTGGGTGATGGTGCCGTTTTATATGCGGTCCAAGGTATTTACGATGCCGGAATTTCTCGAAAAGAGATTTTCGCCGACAGCACGATGGGTACTTTCACTTATCTCTCTTATCGCATACATATTGACAAAAATCGCCGTAGGCATATTCGCTGGCGGAATCGTTTTCAGCGTTCTATTGCCTGATGTGACATTTATGGGCTTCGACAGCTTCTGGATTGGTTCATTCCTGGTGGTTATTTTAACGGGACTTTACACGATTTTGGGCGGTCTTCGAGCGGTCGCTTACAACGATGTGATACAAACAGTCATTCTTGTTGCCGGTTCAGCGCTGGTGACATATTTCGGCCTTCAGGCTCTTGGGGGCTGGAGTGAACTGCGAAATATTGCCGGAAGCGAGATGTTTAATTTATGGAAGCCTTTAGTGCCGCATGGTGTTGAGGCCACATGGGCACCCGTGCGTGAGAGCGGCCGGATGGCATGGTATTTCAATGATAATTACCCGTGGATAGGGATGCTTTTCTGTGCGCCTGTAATAGGACTATGGTACTGGTGCACGGACCAATACATAGTTCAGAGGGCGCTGGGTGCACCCAATGAACGAGAGGCCAGACGCGGGTCGATATTCGCCGGATTTTTGAAACTGCTGCCTGTATTTATCTTCATTATCCCGGGTATGATTTGTTTTGCATTAGCTCAGAGCGGAAAAGTTGAAGCCATTCAGCAGACATTATTTAATGAACAGGGGGAAATTATCCGTGACCAGTGCCAAAAGGCATTCCCGCTTCTTGTCGCAAATGTCCTGCCGGTAGGCGTTCGCGGGCTGGTTGTGGCTGGATTATTGGCGGCGCTGATGAGCTCGCTGGCGGGGACATTCAACGCATCCTCGACACTGTTTACAATCGATTTCTACAGTAAATTCAGGCCAAACGCATCACAGCACCAGCTTGTATGGATGGGCCGGGTCGCCACGGCAGTAATGGTAATAATCGGATTATTATGGATACCTGTAATCAGGGGGGGCAGGGGGTTGTATGACTATCTGCAATCGATTCAGGGTTATCTGGCACCACCGATTTTCGTGGTATTTTTCCTTGGCGTATTTATGAAACGGCTGAACGGCAAGGGATGCCTGGCGGCACTTATTGTTGGATTTTTAATGGGGCTGGCACGTCTGGCAATCGATACCCCTGTGAAGCTGATGAAGGATTTCCATTATTCGGAAGGTTCATTTTTGTGGATTATGAATAATATGTTTTTCCAGTATTACAGCATACTTATTCTGATTGTATGCGCGTTTGTAATGATTGCGGTCAGCTACGCGACGGAAAAGCCTAATTATGAAAAAATCAAGGGATTGACTTACGGAACGGAAAGTGAAGAGGACAGGCAGAAGTCCCGGTCAAGCTGGTCGGCAATAGATGTGATTATCTCCGGCGTAGTGCTTGTGATTATTATCGCGGCCTATCTGTACTTCAGGGGATAATCAGCGGAAAAAACTTTTTTAAAAGCCCTGTCGCAAGATGGGGCTTTTTTTCTTTTAATTTATTTTGAATTTCTGCTATCCGGGCATAAGGAGAATGCAATGAATCGGATAAAAAAACAGAATTATTTTTTAGTGCTATTTTCGATAATTCTATTCTCTGCTCAAAGTTTTGCGCAAATACCACTGCATTCACATGAAGGACCAGACCGGCTGCTCAATGAGGTTGTGGATATAAGCGGAGATTTTCACAGTTTCACAAATACATATTATTGCGCCGACGAGCTGACACAATTTGATGCGAATAGCGGAAAAGGGACAATTAAATATTTGCGGTATGGTTATGCGAGCCGGCAGGCGTTTGATAACATGCTGGGAATTCTAACGAAGGTGGCAGCTAATGAATTTCCAACTACAGAATATGCCCAGTCGCCGGAATTGCCGTTTGCACTGGAGTTTATTTCACCTCGGACTATCCGTATACGCGCGGCTTCCCGCTTTCAGGCAAGAAAAGATGAGCCATCTTTGATGCTGGTAAACGGGACCATTTCACAGGATAGAAGCGGATGGAAATATGAAAAGACCGACAAAGGTCACCTGTATACGAGCAAGTTCGGCTCGGTGACAGTTACAACATCGCCGTGGCGGATTGAGTTTCGAGATGCTGATGGACAGATGCTGACAGAGACGGTGCACGCTGAGGATATGAATGAGACATTTACACCTATATTGCCGTTTAGCTTTGTGCGGAGGGCACGCGATTATTCGACCAGCATTGCGGCGGTGATGCGGCTGTCACCCGGCGAAAAAATATTTGGCTGCGGAGAATCATTTAAGGGATTTGATAAACGCGGACAAAAGGTCGTGCTCTGGACTGATGACGGCAACGGCGCACAGAATGAAACAATGTATAAGCCGATACCGTTTTTCATGAGCAACCGGGGCTACGGAGTATTTATGCATACATCATCTCCTGTTACCTGCGATTTCGGAAAATATTACAGCGGCATCAATATTATGATGATAGGCGATGATGAGCTGGACATGTTTATTTTCCTGGGTAAACCAAAAGAGATTCTGGATGAGTATACGAATTTAACAGGCAAGGCTGCAATGCCACCCTTGTGGTCGTTTGGTTTCTGGATGAGCAGGATAACTTATTTTTCAGAGCATCAAGGCCGGGATGTCGCAGGGAAGCTCCGCGATAATAAGATTCCAAGTGATGTGATTCACTTTGATACCGGCTGGTTCGAGACGGACTGGAGATGTGACTATAATTATGCACCTTCACGATTTGAAAATCCTGAAAAGATGATTGCTGATTTCAGGGAAATGGGATTCAGGACATGCGTGTGGCAGCTTCCTTATTTTGTCCCCAGGAATACACTATTTTCGGAAATAATTGAGAAAGGTTTATTTGTCCGGGACCGCAAAGGCAATCTGCCGTATGAAGACGCTGTGCTCGATTTTACCAATCCGGCCGCTGTGCAGTGGTATCAGGGAAAAATCGCAGGACTTTTGAAAAAAGGAGTCAGCGTAATAAAGGTTGATTTCGGCGAGGCGGCACCTCCTGAAGGGATATTCGCAAATGGCAAAACAGGGTTCTATGAGCACAATTTGTATCCTCTTAGATACAACAAGGCAGTCGCGGAAATCACGAAAAAGACAACGGGCGATTCAATTATCTGGGCAAGAAGCGCATGGGCTGGAAGCCAAAGGTTCCCCGTGCACTGGGGAGGCGATGCCGAGAGCACAAACTCCGGAATGGCGGCGACACTTCGCGGGGAATTATCGCTGGGGGTCAGCGGCTTTTCATTCTGGTCACATGATATCGGAGGATTTGTTAGTAAAACCCCTGAGGAACTATACAGGCGATGGACACCATTTGGAATGCTCAGTTCGCACACCCGCAGCCACGGACAGCCGCCGAAAGAGCCGTGGGAATACGGCGAAGATTTTATGAATGCCTTCAGAAAGGCAGATGAGATGCGGTATAAACTTATGCCGTATATTTATGCACAGGCCAAGGACTGCAGTGAACGGGGACTGCCGATGGTGAGAGCATTATTTATTGAGTATCCAAATGACCCCGGAGCGTGGTTAGTAGATGATGAGTATCTTTTCGGAGACAGCATGCTTGTAGCACCCCTGGCGGAGAGCGCTAAGAGTCGCAATGTTTACCTGCCGCCGGGAAAATGGATTGATTATCAAACAGCCAATATTTACGAAAGCGGCTGGAATCGAATTGAGGCGGGCGAAATTCCGATTATAGTTCTTGTAAGAGACGGCGCGGCAATACCGCATATAAAACTTGCACAATCGACGGCGTTTATGGACTGGTCGGCACTTGAACTGATTGTATATTCAGTTGATAACAAGAATATACAGGGTTTAGTATGCCTGCCATCGGATATTAAATTGCATAAGCTAGCGCTGAATCAAAAGGGTAAACAGTTTAATTTGGTCGATGACCCGCTCTCGGGAAAGATTACATGGACTATAAAAACGGCAGGTGTTAAACCCTAAGATTGCCTAAGAAAACCTCGTCATTACGAGCGTAACGAAGCAATCTCAAACGTTCAAAACAAGAGATTGCCTGGTCGTCACAAAAAGCGTGACTGGTCACAACGACAGATACGACGAGGTTTTTTAAATTCTAAGGCATGATGATATATTTGACTGTTTGGGCTATAAAACGTATTATAGTTATTCCTGCAAGACAGCTTTTTTAAAGGTAAGTTAAGATGAAATATGCAATAGGACTCGATTACGGCACAAATTCTGTAAGGTGCGTGATTGCCGATATAGCAAACGGCAATGAGGTAGGCACGGCAGTTTATAATTATCCCACGGGAGATGCCGGGATAATTTTAGATAAGAATGACCATAATGTGGCCAGGCAAAATCCGGCAGATTATATAAAGGGGATGGAAGTTACTGTAAAAAAGGCAATACAGCAGGCCCAAAAGAAGGTAAAAAAGTTCAATCAAGGTGACATCATTGGAATCGGGGTAGATACAACCGGTTCAACCCCCCTGCCGGTAGATAACAACGGCATGCCTTTGGCGATGCTTTCTGAATTTAAGAAGAATAAAAATGCGCATGCATGGCTGTGGAAAGACCACACCGGTTTTGCAGAGGCGGCCGAGATAACCGATACTGCTAAAAAGGAGCATCCGGAATACCTTGCAAAATGCGGACAGACATATTCATCTGAATGGTTTTTCAGCAAGATACTTCATTGCCTCAGGAGTGACCCTAAGGTTTTCGATGCGGCGTATAGCTGGGTGGAATGCTGCGACTATATACCTGCGGTTTTGACCGGCACGGAAAAGCCTGAGGTGATGAAGCGAAGCAGATGCGCAGCAGGACACAAGGCGATGTTCAATGATGAATGGGGAGGATTGCCTTCAAAGGAATTCCTTACGAAATTAGACCCTAAACTGGGCGAACTTCGCCGCAGACTCTATGATAAGACATACACCGTGGAAAACGAGGCGGGGACACTCACTCAGCCCTGGGCCAAAAAATTAGGATTAAATGCAGGGATACCCGTAGCAGTCGGGGCATTCGATGCGCATTTGGGTGCGGTGGGCTCAGGAATTGCACCGGGGAAACTGGTCAAGATAATCGGGACAAGCACTTGCGATATGCTCGTATCCGGGGAAGGACAAAAACTGGCGGATATTCCGGGGATATGCGGGATTGTGGATGGTTCAATTCTGCCAAGATATACTGGATTGGAGGCGGGCCAATCAGCAGTCGGCGACATTTTTAACTGGTTTGTAAATTATATTCAGCCATGCGGAAAGAAGGCGGGATGCCATGAGGAACTTACAAAAAAGGCGATGAAACTCAAGCCGGGGCAATCGGGATTACTGGCACTGGACTGGAACAACGGAAACAGGACGATATTAGTTGATCAGAGACTGACCGGGATGATTCTGGGCCAGACGCTGCATACGCGGCCGGAAGAGATATACAGGGCATTGATTGAGGCGACGGCATACGGGGCATTGACAATCATCAACAGATTCGAGGAATACGGGGCAAAGGTCGATGAGGTAATTAATTGCGGCGGGATAGCGGAGAAGAGCCCGCTTGTCATGCAGATTTATGCCGATGTAACAGGCAGAGAGATGAAGGTCTCACGCTCGGCTCAAAGCTGCGCTCTTGGGGCGGCAATCGCGGCGGCGGTTACGGCAGGAGGACACAAAACTTTTGCCGATGCACAGGCGGCGATGTGCGGAGTTAAAAAGACAAGCTATAAGCCAAATGCGGAAAATCACGCGATTTATAAAAAATTATATGGACTTTATAAACACCTTCATGACGGCTTCGGCACAGGTGCTATGGCCAATATCATGAAGGACCTTTTGAATATAAAGGATTTATGCTTGAAGAACTGAAAAAAAGCGTTTGCCGGGCAAATATAGAGCTATCGACAAGGAAACTTGTTATCTACAGCTGGGGAAACGTAAGCGGCATAGACAGGAAGGCCGGGATAGTCGCGATAAAACCCAGCGGGGTATCTTACTCGGAATTGACGCCGGAGAAGGTTGTGCTTGTTGACCTCGAAGGTAAGGTTGTTGAAGGAAACCTGAAGCCATCCATCGATACAGTAATACATCTGGAACTTTATAAGAATTTCGAAGCAATCGGCGGTGTATGCCATACGCATTCGATTAACGCGACGGCCTGGGCACAGGCCTGCCGTGAGATTCCGTGTATGGGGACAACACATGCCGATTTCTTTTATGGGGCGATACCCGTTACAAAACCCCTTTCAAAAAAAGAGATAGAAAATGATTTTGAGCTAAATACCGGAAAATCAATAATAAAACGCTTCTCGAAAATTGAACCGATGCAGATGCAGGCGGTTCTTACGGCAAGCCATGGCCCGTTTACATGGGGAAAATCAGCCGAATGTGCGGTTGAATCAATGGTCGTACTCGAAGAAGTCGCGACAATGGCACTGCGGACGCTCGTTATAAATCCTAAACAAACAAAAATCAGCAAAGATTTATTAGACAAGCATTTTTTACGCAAGCATGGGGACAATGCTTACTACGGCCAAAAATAATAAAACAGACGAAAATAAGCTCTTCTCTGGATGAGATTGCTTCGCGACGTTCGCAATACAAACCCCTACCACCAGAAATAAATGCGGCGCTTTATTTCAGAAGCATGTCAACAATTTTGCGCCATTAGCTGAGTTCTCAATTTGACGTAACAATTTAGAATCTCGCGCAAATACTTCTGACACATTCCATTCTTCATCATGACATTTTGGAAAATAGACCCATGAGGTTAAATCAAGAATATTCAGAAGTTTAGTCTCTAAGAACAAAGGGCTATCCTTATTTGTTAAAATCCTCACAACCTCTTGTACTTTTGTTCGCTCAACGCTTGAAGGTAAAATTACCATATGCCCGTTGTCATTGTATTCATCACAAAAATTCGTCAATGTGCGTAAGTCATGTACACGATATAAGAAATATTCAGAGCCTCTATCGATACCCTTTTCGCAGTCGCAGACCGAAGGCGATGTGACGCTGCATAAATGCCCTAAGTTTTCAAAATTTCCACTCCTATCTATTGCCGCTCCGAAATAATCGTCATCATGATTAAGCATTACAACGTATGGGACTCCTTTGGCTAAATTCAACCCATTCCATACGGTTTCAGCATCATTCACCTTATTCCTAAAAAACATAGCTCTAAATAAAGGAATATCTTTATTCGGCCAATTATACTCAGAAATCAACATGGGAATCGATTGCCTTCCTCTTTCTCTCAACTTAAGAGGATTAGCAAATCGATTAATAAACTCATCTCGCCGATCAATATCAGAACTTATGAAGCCCAACACAGGAGCTTCATTATTTGGCGTTTCACCACGCCATGGGAATATGCACCACTCAAATGATTGTCCAAGCTTATGAATAAATGACTGCAGAGTCTCTAATGCCGGTAAATCAAACAGGTCAAAATGATGCAACTGTTCATACGTGACATCGGGTTGCGGCTTTCCATGCAGAAAACAAAATCCATCCTGAAGAGTTTTTAGTTTTGATGGTTTTTGCCAGTCTATCTCATGCCATGATGAAAGACGCTCATCATTGCTCCCTTGCATATTCCAGACCGGCCAATCTGGAAAATCAGGTGTTTTGTCCTGGTCATACCCAATAGGGCTGAATAAAAACCGATTATATGCAAAGGCAAGATAAAACATAAATTTACTCTCTTCTTAATTATAGGTAATTCTATACAAAATAAAAATGAAAAGAGTTTCTACCACCAGAAATAAATACCTGTGCCCGGTGTTACGGCAGTGGTGCATCCGGGGCACCAGCGGACCTGCATTTGCGAGAAGCTGCGCCATTGGGTATGGCCGTCGAGGAACATGATGTTGCCGCCCTGGGGCCTGCCGCTTTGAAGGTGATTGGAGCTGTCTACGACGCCGGGACATCTGTCGATGCCGCCTGCGGTTATCTTATCGAAGCTGGCGGTATTACCGTTAGTGGTAGTGCTTATAGTGGCATCGACGATTAATTCCGTTGTCGAAGGCTGTTTTTCGCCTGTGGTTTTAAGCCACTTTTTTTTGGGAACACCAAACGGCGGAGCAGGGAAAGGAGGCTTGGAATCGATTACGAAGGCATAGCCTGTGACGCGGAATTCCCGGTCCCGGTTGCTGCCTGGTTCAGGGATATCGCCTGACTTTGTGCCGCAGGGCAAGTCTTGTGTAAACTGCCAATATAAAGCCACTCTGGCGTTTTTTGCGGGATACGCGGGGCAAAAAAAGGCGGATTTCATATCTTTATCAGCGTTGACCTTGATTATAAAATCGCTTGTGCTGTAGGAAACGTCCCAGGGCCAGTTGACGGCCCCCCTGAGAGGAAGCTGGCCGCCATTTTCGTTGGCGAAGATGTTGAGCCCTGTATTTAGCTGCCTGAGGTTATTGGCACAGACGATTCTCTTTGCCTGGTCCCTTGCCTTATTTAATGCCGGCAGCAGCACGGCCATTAAGAGCGCAATGATAGATATAACAACCAGCAGCTCAACCAATGTAAATCCGCGATATTTGCTCATAATCACAAGAACGTTCCTTCATCGGGCGTTCTTTCATTTTACAAAAATCATAACTTTAAAAGCAATAGTTTTTGCTCATTATGTCAATTTATATTGAAATTGTTTTTACGGGGAGGATAGATACCCGCGAAAGCATATGTTATAATGCCGCATTAATTTATTTTGAAAGGAAAGGATAAAATGCAAAAAGTGACGTTTGGGGTGATAGTAGGAAACAGGGGATTTTTTCCGGATATATTAGCCAAGCAGGGAAGAAAAGACATTTTAGAGGTGCTGAAAGAAAATGGTTATGGAGCAATCAGCCTTTCAATGACTGATACAAAATACGGTTCAGTTGAGACATACGCGGACGCGAAAAAATGCGCGGAACTTTTCGCGAAATCAAAAGACAAAATTGATGGTATTATAGTCACACTGCCGAACTTCGGAGACGAGAAAGGCGCGGCGGAGTCCATAAAAAGGGCGGGACTGGATGTGCCCATTTTGATACATGCCGAGCCGGACACGCCGGAAAAGATGTCAATCGCGGACAGGCGGGATTCTTTCTGCGGCAAGATAAGCGTATGTAATAACCTTCAGCAGGCAGGTATTCCATTTACACTTACTAAAAAGCATACAATGCCTGTCGCATCAAAGGAGTTTAAAAATGAATTGGATGATTTTGCTTCGGTATGCAGGATTGTCAAAGGACTCAAGAACGCCAGATTCGGCGCAATCGGTGCAAGAACAGGTGCATTCAATACAGTCCGCTACAGCGAGAAACTCCTTGAAGAATCAGGGATATCGATTGAGACAATTGACTTATCCGAAATTTTAGGAAGGGTCAGCCGCATCAGCGATAATGACAAAAACATAAAAAAGAAACTTAACACGATACAGCAATACACATCTACTGCAAAGATTTCACAAGAGCCGCTGTTAAAAATGGCGAAATTCGGATATGTGATAGACCAGTGGGTAAAAGATAACGAGCTTAACGGGACAGCGATACAGTGCTGGACAAGCCTGGAGGAATTTTTTGGGATTGTCCCGTGCACATTGATGAGCATGATGAGCGAGTCATTAATGCCAAGCGCGTGCGAAGTAGATATCACGGGTTTACTGGGGATGTATATACTTCAGCTTGCTTCGGGGACACCAAGCGCACTGCTCGACTGGAACAATAATTACGGCGAGACAAATGATAAATGCGTGCTGTTTCACTGCAGTAATGTACCCAAAAGCTTCTTTAAATCCGCACAAATGGATTACCAGGCGATAATCGCCGGCTCTGTCGGGAAGGAAAATACATACGGCACAATGGTCGGACGAATCGCAAGCGGAGCAGCGACATTTTTACGGACATCGACCAATGACACACAGGGTGTAATAACCGCATACGTCGGGGAAGGCGAATTTACAAATGATACGCTCGATACATTCGGGGGCTATGGAGTGATGAAGATTCCAAATCTGCAAGTTCTGATGCAATATATCTGCAAGATGGGATTCGAACATCATGTAGCGGTTAATATGTCGAGCAAGGCAGATGCTATCGTCGAGGCGATAAGCAGCTATATCGGCTGGGACTTGTACCACCACATCTAAAAAATTAAAATAACAGAGGCGGTCAAAATGGCCGCCTCTATGGTTCAATTCAAAAATTTCTGTGCTATTTGGAGACCGGAGTCCCGAGAGCGCTTTCAATTTCTTTATATATTGCGAGTGAACGGTCTTCATTGCCGAAGGCGCCGACCTTAATTGAATACTCAGTCTTTTTGTCCTGCACGGGTTTTATGTGGATGCCGACAATTTTGTCATCTGAGCTTTTCGCGATTACCTTTGCGCCAAACGCATCCTTTACCTTGCTGGTGACATTGAGCTGGAGTTTTTCCATGGCCTTAAGTGATGCCTGGTAAACGGCATCAACATCCCTGGCCGAGCTTGCATACAAATGACCTGTCTGATAAACAGCCGCATTGCTGCTGACCATCTTTGGCGCACAGCCGTAAACAGCGAAGGTCAATGCTATTAAAAAAAGTAACAATATTCGTTTTGCCAACATTTTTTGTCTCCTTACAATAATCTGTTTTTTTGCACCAATACAGTCGCTATTGATATATCGACAGAAAGATAAGTTTCAGTTTAATGCTGATAATCTAATTTGCTTGCAAAAAAGGCCGAGATGCATATAATTAGCCATGGAAAGCGGTTATAAACGTTTTTACATTAGTAATTAGCGGCTGTAGCTCAATTGGATAGAGCTTTGGTCTACGGAACCAAAGGTTGGGGGTTCGAATCCCTCCAGCCGCAATTTGAAGGACAAAAGACTGAGGACTGAGGACAGACTCAAACGTTGAAGCGGAAGTTGATTATATCGCCGTCTTTGACAATATATTCTTTGCCTTCAAGACGGAATTTGCCCGCGGCCTTTACTGCCTTTTCGTCGCCTAATTGTTTTATGTCGCTGTAATTGAATGTTTCAGCACGGATGAAGCCCCTTTTTATATCGGAGTGAACTTTGCCGGCGGCATCAAGGGCGGAAGTCCCCTGCTTTATCGGCCAGGCGCGGACCTCATCGGGGCCGACGGTGAGGAAACTAATCAGGCCAAGGGTCTTGAAGCAGGCATGGACGAATTTGCCTGCGGCGGATTCTGTAATTCCTAAATCGGCCATAAACTGCTTTTTGCTTTCGGCATCGAGCTGTGATAACTCATATTCCAGCTTGGCACAGACGCTAATTACTGGTGTTGAAGTATCGCCGGAGATTTCCAATTTTGGAGCTTCGCCGCCTTCAGCGATATTTACAGCGACAACCATGGGCTTAAGAGTAAGAAAACCAAGTGCGTGAACCATTTCGAATTCGGCATCGTTTGTAATTACTGAGCGAATGGGTTTTTCAGATTCAATCGCGGCCTGAAGTTTTTTATGAAGCTCGAGCTCTGCTTTATCGTGTGCCTGGGTTTTGGTCGGCTTATGGACATCTTTTTCGAGTTTTTCGATTCGCGTAGATACTACAGCCAAATCAGTCAGCAGCAGTTCTGTGCGAAGGTCAGCCAAATCTTTGGCAGGATTTGAGCCGGGTTCATAAGCACCGATAACGAGGGCAATCATATCGACTGTGCGAATCTGGTCGATGAGTCGTTTTGCGGCCGCCCTGCCGTGGTCATCGGAAAAGTTGAGACCAGGGACATCGAGGCACTCGATTGTCGCAAATACTGTTTTCTTAGGCTTATATAAATTCGTGAGCCAGTCGATTCGCTCATCGGGCGAAGCGACAATGGCCTGCTCAATATTTGTGGTACCAGGGGGCAGCATTTGTTTGCCGCTGATTGCGGAAAACAAGGTGCTTTTACCAGACTGCATTAAACCAAGCAAAGCGACTTTCAAAAAGATTCTCCTTTATTTAAAAATTTAGATGAATTGATTATAAAAAAAATATTGCGGAAAAACAAGGATTCAATCAGGGCGGGAGTTAATCAAATTAGTTATTTCAGCAAGGGTTGGTGGTTCATAAACCGATGGGAAACGGGTGCAGGAGACGGCAGCGCAGGCAGAGGCGAAACGAACAATCTCATAATCAGACCAGCCCTTCAATATGCCATAGACGACACCCGCGCGGAACGTGTCTCCGGCGGCAAGAGTATCGACTACTTTTATCGAATATGGCTGAAAAGACTGAATTGATGTCTTTGGGGAGGCGAATAAAACGGAGCTATGACCAAATGTGAAAACCACAAGGCTGGGACAATTCGACTGGTATTGCTTTAATAATGATTGATATTCCCGGCCGGGATATTCACGGTCGAGAAATTCTTTAGAGCAGACAAGTGCCCTTGCACCTTTTGAAATTATGGAATCAAATTTACAATCGATTGAGACATAATCGATTTTATGTTTTTGACACAAAATGGCAACCTCATCAGATTCGTAGCCGAAAAACGGATCAAGTGCAGCACATTTGGCGGATTTTATTGCATCCTCATTTGGCTTATTCCAGAATTTTTGTCCGCCAAATAGATAATCGACAAACCAGCCGAAGACGGTGCGTGAATGGCCATCACAAAATACGATATCGCGCCAGCCCGGAAAGCCGGGCTTATGAACTAATAATGAGCAATCAACACCGCGATTTTTAAGATAATTTCGCAGAGGTTCGGCTGTCAAATCACCGAGAAAGCAGCCATCGAGGGTTGCTGAAATTCCGAGATTGCTTAAGACAATCGCGGCATTGGCCGCCTCGCCGCCAGGGATTACAAATGTGCGGGTGATTTCCTGATAACTGTCTGCTGAAGGAAATTTATCTTTCAACTGGTGAATCGTTGAGAGGACGGACATTCCATAGATATATACGTCAGCGTTATTCATTTATAAACGGAATTGCCGTAGCAATCGTAAGCGACAATTGCGGGAAAATCGACAACTTCGAGACGCCTGATTGCCTCTGTGCCGAGGTCTTCATATGCGATAATCTCGGCTTTTTTAATATGCTTTGAGAGCAGCGCCCCTGCCCCGCCGAGAGCGGAAAGATGGACGGCACAATATTGCTTTAGCGCGTCCCTGACTGCCTGATTTCGATAGCCTTTACCGAGCATTGCCTTTAGGCCGGCGGCGATAAGTATGGGACTAAATGCGTCCATTCTTGAAGATGTAGTAGGACCGGCAGAGCCGATTGGTTTTCCCGGAGGTGCAGGTGTTGGCCCGCAGAAATAAATGAGTGCGCCTTTGATATCGAAAGGAAGCTTTTCGCCTTTGCTTAGAGACTCGCAGAGTCTTTTATGTGCCATATCGCGAGCGGTATAGATACTTCCGGAGATAATGACTTCATCACCCGCTTTGAGGGTGCGGATGAATTCCTCATTTAAAGGCGGTCTAATCAATTTTACCATAGTTTGCCACAGAGTTTTTTTAGCCACAGAGGACACAGAGAATATAAAAATAAAAACTGTGTCTTTTGGGAATAGTTTAACGCACAAGGACAATTATTTCAATTAGTATGTAGATGAGTTATAATGGGACATTATGGCGAAATATCCGATATTCCTCGATTTGACCGGCCGGCGTGTGGTTATTGTCGGCGCAGGGACCGTGGCAGCCAGGAAAGCTGAATCAATTTTAACTACCGGCGCACGGCTGGTGGTAGTGGCTATGCATATTGATGATATGATTCGAAAGGCATGCAAAGGGACTTCCGCATCGCTGATTGATGCTAAATATTCGAAGGATTATCTGACAGGCGCGACTCTTGTGATAGCTGCAACAAATGATGAGAAACTAAATGAGCAGATTTATAAAGATTGTCAGCAGCTTGAAATTTTGTGCAACGTGGTCGATTCGCCCAAGCTTTGCGATTTTTACGTTCCGGCCGTCGTGCAGCGAGGCGATTTGCAGATTGCGATTGGGACAGACGGCAAGAGCCCCGCGTATGCCGGACATTTACGCAAGAAACTCGAAAAGATTTTTACAGAAAAACACGGGGAATTTTTAGGACAGCTTGAGGCGATTCGGGGGTTAGTAATCGAGAAATTATCTGATTTGGCCCAGCGCAAGACTATGATGGGAAAACTGGCAGATGATGAATCTTTTGAGTATTTTTTGAACAATAGTCCGGACCAGTGGCGTAAAAGAGCAGAAGAACTGATTAAAAATTTGAAATCCTAAATACGAAATACGAAACACGAAACAAATCCTAAATGACCAAAACAAATCTGACAAATACCAAAACTGCATTAAGAAAGATCGAGTTACTGGCACCAGCGAAGGATGCCCAGATTGCAATCGCGGCGATTAACTGCGGGGCTGATGCAGTTTATATGGGGGCGCAGAGATTCGGGGCAAGAGAGGCGGCATATAACACAATCGACTCGATAAAGAGCGTCATTGACTTTGCACATCAATATTACGCAAAGGTTTACGTCACGCTGAATACGATTTTGAAGGATGATGAGCTTACGGCGGCGGAGATGATGATTGGCCAGCTTTACAAAGCCGGCATAGATGGATTGATTATTCAGGATGCAGGGATTTTGGAATTGGATTTACCTCCCGTGGCGATAATCGCAAGCACACAGATGAATAATGATACTCCTGAGAAGATTAAATTTCTGGAGGATGTCGGATTTTCACGGGCGATACTGGCCAGGGAACTGACTCTTGAAGAAATCAGCGAAATCCGAAAGGTAACTTCAATCGAGCTGGAGTGCTTCATACATGGGGCATTGTGTGTTGGAAAAAGCGGGCAATGCTATATGAGCTGCGCAATCGGGGGCAGGAGCGGAAACCGCGGACAATGCGCACAGCCATGCAGGAGGATATACAATTTAAAAGATGCAAACGGCAGGATAATTGCTGAAGGAAGGCATTTATTATCATTAAAGGATTTGAATCTCTCGCAGCATTTGGAAGAGCTGATTGATGCGGGAATTACCGCCTTCAAAATTGAGGGAAGATTAAAAGATTTGGCTTATGTAACAAATACAGTCGCCTATTACCGCAAACGGTTAGATGAAATTATAGAGAAAAAGAATTCCAAAGAAATTGCTGCAGATCGTCATTCCGAGCGAAGCGAAGCGGAGCCGAGGAATCTAGATTTCTCCACTCCGTCCCGACAAGTCGGGACTCCGGTCGAAATGACAGATTTCAAGAGAGCATCGTCTGGGATAAGTCATATAAACTTTGAGCCCGACCTTGAAAAAACTTTTAATCGCGGCTTTACAGATTATGGAATCACCGGCAAAAAAATTAAAATGGGCTCAATTGATACGCCAAAATCGATGGGAGAATTTTTAGGCAAAGTAATCGAAACAGGAAAAAATTACTTTGTAATTGATACAAAAAAAGAGCTGCATAATGCCGATGGAATCTGCTTTTTTGATAAGGACAGGAATTTAGCAGGGACAGTTATTAATCGAGTTGAAGGAACCAAGATTTATCCTCAAAAGATGCAGGATATATTTACAGGCGAGGAGATTTATCGAAATTACGATTATGAGTTCTGCCGCAAGCTCAATGATAAATCGACAGAGCGGAAAATCGGATTATCAATCATTTTAAGCGAAACCGCTGATGGCTTGATTTTAAAAGGGGCTGATGAAGATAGTAATGATGTGAAGGTTGAAATAAAAGGTGATAAACAGCCGGCATTGAAAAAAGAACAGGCAAAGCAAACAATCATTACACAGTTGTCAAAACTTGGAAATACGATTTTCGAATGTATTGAGGTGCAAGTCGAAACAAAGGATATTTATTTTCTGCCTGTATCACAATTGAACGCCGCAAGACGTGAACTTCTTGAAAAAATTCTTCAGACAAGAGAATTGAACCGGCCTACGGCAAACGGCCATATCTTAAAAAATGATGCGCCGTATCCGCAAAAAGAGCTGGATTTCAGGGGTAACGTGCTCAACAAAAAGGCCGAAGAATTTTACAGCCGGCATGGAGTTAAAAAGATTGAACCGGCAGCGGAATCGGGGAAGGATTTATCGGGAGAGGTTGTAATGATTACAAAATACTGCCTGAGACAGGAATTGGGAATATGCCAGCCAACTCAAGCAGAGCCATTGATTTTATTGGATGAGGATGACAGGGAATACAAAGTGAACTTCCAGTGCGGCCGATGCGGAATGGAGATAGTATACGGGCGCAGCAAAAAGTAAAAAAGGCAAAAGGAAAAAATTTTTAAGGCAATCTAAAAACGCACTATGTCTTTCTGAACGCAGTAAAAGAATCTATTTTCTAAAGGAAAAATTTAGATTGCTTCGTCGCTGCGATCCTCGCAATGACATTGGTTATACTTCTTATACTTCAATCTTATCGATGGTCACGCGGAGGAATTTCTGGCGGTGGCCAATCTTTTTATTGAAGTTTTTGCGTCTGCGGAAATACTGAATATTGATCTTCTCGCCTTTGACAACGCCATCTTTCGCAGAAGTTTTGAATGAGGCGACGACCTTGGCGCCTTTGACGTATGGTGTGCCTACTTTTATATCCTTGCCGTCACTGACGAGCAGGACCTTGTCCAATTCGAGCTGTTTGGCATCCGGGGCGATATCGGTCAATTCGATGTCAACCTGGTCACCCTGAGCGACTTTATACTGTTTACTGCCTTGTTCAATTACTGCGTACATCTCAAATACTCCAATATATAATACAAATATTCTTAAAAGCTCAGTATTATAGCAACTGGACTGTTGCAGTAAAGGCAAAATTCGGATATTTTACGTAATTTCTATGAATCAATGAGGCCCTTTAAGGAATAGAGAATGCAGCTGGCTATGATAAACGACAAAATGATGCCAATTGAGGAAGTCGGAATGGAATATCTGGATAGAGGGATATTCTTCGGCGACGGGGTTTATGAGGTATTACGCAGCTATAATGGAAAGATATTCGCTAAAAAGGAGCATTTCGAACGTTTTGCCAACAGCTTAAAGGCGATTGAAATAACCAATGTCGATGCTAATGAAATAGAAAAAAAGGTGCTTAGTGCTTTTGATAAGGCAGGTATTGCAAACGCAAAGATATATTTTCATATAACACGCGGCTCAGGAACAAGAGACCACCTTCCGGTGGCTCATTTGAAGCCGAATTTCTTTTTGACAATTACCGAACTCCAGGATAATCCGAAATTGAAAAATGAAGGCATAGCGGTATCGACTTATCCGGATATACGATGGAAAAGATGCGATATAAAATCACTGAATCTGCTGCCCAATGTCCTTGCAAAGGGCGATGCGGACAAGAAGGGATGCTGGGAGGCGGTATTCGTGGATGATGAAGGATTTATAACCGAAGGGTCATCATCGGCTTTTTTCGGGATTGTTAAAGGCAAGCTGCGGACATCGCCATTGAAGGCAAATATTTTGCCGTCTATTACAAGAAAATTTGTTGAATTGTGCGCAAAAAATATCGGACTTGGTATTGTGGAAAAATCCTTAACACCTAAAGAGGCAGATGGGGCAGAGGAGCTTTTTCTGGCAGTTACAACCAAAGATATAATTCCTGTTGTTAAATTCGACGGCACAATAGTCGGAGACGGCAAGCCGGGCAAATGGACAAAGCAATTAATCGAAGAATTTAAGAAGTTTACATAAAAATTGCCGATTGCCTATTCGATTTTCATTTTAAAAAATCTTACCTTCGTAAACTTAAATCAGTTAAATTTTATTTGATAGCATTTTGCTTATCGCATATACGCAAAATCCCTATCTCGAAATATAAACGGCCGATGTTATAAGAAAAGCATGGCTGAAAAAGGTTATCATATAGGAATAACCGGCTCATACGGAGGTATGAACCTGGGGGATGAGGCAATTCTGGAGTCCATTGTCGCTCAGCTTCGTAAATCAATTGAAAACGTAAAAATCACGGTATTTACAAAAAACTGTGAAGATACCATGCAGCGTCATCAGGTTGATAAGGCTATTGCGGTGCAGGAATTAATGCGAAAGGAATCGCAATCAGAAATTTCATCATTGGACCTGCTCATATTCGGGGGAGGCGGCATTCTGTATGACAGGGACATTAAAAATTATCTTCGTGAAATAGTATTGGCTCACCAGGTGGGTGTTCCTGTGGTTGTTTACGCAATCGGGACAGGGCCCTTGAATGACCCTGAAAACAGGAAGCTCTTAGTTGAAAATTTTAATCGGGCCGCGGCAATCACTGTCCGGGATAAACAGGCAATGAAAGAGTTGGAAGAGATAGGGGTAGAAAAGGAAATCACGTTAACAGCTGACCCTGCTTTTTTGCTTGAGCCGACACGCATACCAAAGGATTCTATAAAACAGGAAGGTATAGAGGAAAACGAGCGGCTTATCGGTTTTTCAGTTCGTGAGCCCGGCCCGGCCGCACCTGATTTGAAAGTCGAGCAATACCATGCGCTTCTGGCCAATACGGCAGATTTTATGGTTTCACGAATGAACGCAAAGGTCGTTTTTGTTCCGCTTGAACAAAAAGTTCACGACCCGCAGCACAGCCATGGCGTTATTTCACTTATGAAACACGCCAATAAAGCTACGGTATTAAAAGGCAAGTATAGTTCATCACAGATTTTATCATTAATCGGCAGATTCGAATTTTGCGTTGGAATGCGCCTGCATTTTTTAATTTTTTCAGCATTGCAGAACGTCCCTTTTGCGCCTTTGCCATACGCCACGAAAGTAGAAGGTTTTCTGGAAGAACTGAATATGCCGGTTCCGCCTCTGCATGAAATGACAATCGGCGACATGATTGCATACATAGACCGCATCTGGGATTTGCGGGAGGAAATGAAGCAGCTTATTTCGAAAGGGATACCAGAGTTAAAGAGGCGAGCCCAGGAAACCAACAAAATTGTTCTCGACGTGCTGAAAAGGCAAGCCCGGGAAAAGGGAGAAAAATATGCCTCCGCTCGAGAAACCACTTAATCAGCAGTCCATTGATATTCCGGCAAGAAAAGCAATTTATGCGGCTCAAACAGAGGTTCTTGTTATTGGAGGCGGGCCTGCCGGAATAGGGGCGGCGATTGGAGCAGCAAACGCCGGCGCTAAGGTAATTTTAACTGAACGATACGGATACTTCGGCGGCAATACGACTGTTTCACTTGTTATGCCGATGATGTCAGCATACACGCATAGCCCCCCGCTGCATCCGGAAAAAGCAATGTTTCTTTTTCCTAATGATGAAGGAACCGGCAAACCTGTTGTCGCGGGTGTTTTTAAAAAGCTCGTTGATGAATTGGTTAAAGAAAAAGGAGCTGTCCCGCCTTCAGTTGAAACGGGCTATGTTGTTCCGTTTGACCCAGAAATCCTCAAATCGGTTGCGATGGATATGCTGGACACTGCCGGCGTGAAATATCTTCTGCATAGCTGGGCATGCGATGTAATAACCAAATCCGAAAGCAGACAGGTAATATTTGAAACAAAATCGGGGACCATTGCAATAGAAGCAAAAGTAATTATCGACTGCACAGGTGATGGGGATATTGCTGCATGTGCGGGAGCTGATTATGAAATAGGCCGCCGGCCTGATGGCCTTGTTCAGCCGATGTCATATCTTTTCAGGATGGTCGAATTTGAAAAAGAAAGATTCGCCCAATATACCAGAGAACATCCCGACCAGTGGCATGGGGTTTATGGTCTTTATGATTTGATAGAAAAAGCGGAGAAAGATGGAGACTTACAGCTTCCGCGGGAAGATATTCTTTTTTTTGCCACCCCTCATGAGCACGAGGTTTCAGTAAACAGCACAAGGATAACTAAGGTGCTGGGGACAGATGTATGGGACCTGACTTTTACCGAAAGCGAGGGACGCAAACAGGTCAGGCAAATTACAGCTTTTCTCAATAAATATGTCCCCGGATTTGAAAAGGCATATAACGTTCAAAGCGGCAACAGCATATCTGTTCGGGAAACAAGGAGAATCACGGGCGAATACAATTTAACTGAAGATGATATTTTATCGGCCAGGAAATTTGACGATATGATTGCCTGCGGGACATACCCGATCGATATTCATAATCCCGAGGGCAAGGGAACTATCCTCAAAAATGTTCCATATGGTAAGTCTTACTCTATTCCTCTGAGGTGTCTTATTCCAAAAAAAATTGACCAGGTTCTTATGGCCGGCAGATGCATTTCGGGGACACACGAGGCGCATTCATCTTTCCGCATAACACCTATTTCAATGGCTACAGGCCAGGCGGCAGGAGTCTGCGCAGCGCTTGCAGTCAAAATGCACAAAAAGGTACGAGATGTCCACGCCTCAGTCGTTCAGGAAGAGCTTTTGCGCCAAGGCGCGATACTGGAAAAATAAAACCACAAAGTCGCCAAGACATAAAGATAATCACGAATGAACTCGAATTATCAAAGATTAATTAGCCACAAAAAATGCACAAAATAATATTATTAATCGCGGATTACGCGGATTACACTGTTTTCCTACAAAATTTCTTGTCTTCTTTTCAGAGTCACAATATACTTCAATATAGAGGAAGTCACCTTTTGATTGTGAACTATTCCTGTTCATAAACGCATTAACAAATGAGGAAATAAATATGACTGCATCAGATTTCGAGCCCGATTTTGAGCAAAATGAACAAGTAAAGGATGTTCCGCTTTGTCTCAGATGCGCCAAACCGGTTGACCCTTTAAGTCATTATTGTCCACATTGCGGTGAAGCGACGGGGCAGCTTACTCCATACATTCCTTTTGTAAATCTTCGTTTGCAGATAGGTTTTTACGGCCAATTATGGCGGCAGTTATGGTTTGGCGATATCTCTTTTTTAGGACGAGTATTTCGCCTGATTATGATTGTAGTGCTAATTCCCATCTTGCTTTTAGCCATGCCGTTAGTCCTATGGGATTTATTCAAAAATAAAACTCGAAAATAGTATTTCATTTCTTATCCCTTAGACTCTGCCCAGGGCAGGCTTTTTCGTGGTAAAGAATTTGTGTCTTTGTGTCTACTCCGGTTCAGGAATTTAGGAGTTGTTTGAGGGTTCTATAATCAGTTTTGCCGGTGCCAAGGAGCGGGATGGCATCTAATTTGATGACGCGGCGGATGGAATGCAGGCCGGAGAGGCCCGCAGCTCGGATTTTACTATTGGCCTGTTCGCGTTCTATATTTTGAGAAGTAAACAAGACAAGCTCCGGCTGGTCTGATTCAGTCGCTTCAACAGCGAGTGTCGGGCCTTTATCCCCTTCGACTCCACTCAGGGCAGGCGGGGACGGAAATGCGGCATCGAGAACGGATTCGATAGCAGGAAGGGAAATCATTTCACCGCCGAGCTTAGCGAAACGTTTCAATCGGCCCTGGAAGGTCATAAGGCCATCCTGGTCAATGGAGACGATATCGCCGGTGTTATAGTATTGCTTGCCATCGATTTCGACAAAAGGCGATTTTCCCGCGAAATTGAGATAACCTGAGAAAACACTGGGTCCCCTAACGAGAAGGACGCCTGTGGCCGGAGGAGAAACCGGCTTTAATGTTTCGGGATGAAGAAAAACAGCCTCAAGAGAGGGCATAAGCTTGCCTATGGAAAAGGGCTTTGGGGCTTTTTCATCATTAAGAGAAATTATCGGCGAACACTCGGTGACACCATAGCCTTCGAGAATGACGGCTTTTTTGCATTTGGCGGCCATCATATCATAGACATGCTGGGGACATTTTTCCGCGCCTGTAACAGCGAATCGCAAACTATCAAGCTGCTCTATGGCGGCGATTCGGACTATCCCGCCGACAAAGGTAGGAGTGCCGGCAAGGACAGTGACTTTATAAGCATCGATGATTTTGGAAAGTGTATCGGCTTCTGTGGGGTTTGCGTGATAAACGACCTGAGCGCCCGCCAGCATTGGCAAAAGGACTGTAACGGTAAGCCCGAACGAATGGAATGGCGGCAGAAAACCGATGAGCCGGTCGGTCGAATAGACCTGGACCGAACTAAGGACATCAGTAATATTGGTAATAAGATTTTGATGCGAAAGAGAGACAGCTTTGGGAATTGTTTCAGAGCCGCTTGTAAATAATATTACGGCCGTATCGGAAACTTTTGCGTTTCGAAGGGATGCCCACGACAGATGGGCAAAGCTCCAGGCCGATAATTTTTGCCATAAAGAAACATTTTGGCGCATCTGCTCGAGAAAATAAAAACGATTCGCGACAGCGGAAAGGTCAATACCCTGTAAAGTTATCCGGTCAACAAGGGCCTTGCTTGTAAGGATGTGTTTAACACCCACTGAATCGAGGGAGGCAAGGATATTTCTGGGGCCGGCGGTCCAATTGACCATTACGGGGACTTTTTCGGAAAAGAGCGCCGCCAGATAAACTATATCTGCGGTAACTGAGGCCGGAAGCATTATGCCGAGGCGCTGGCCTTCGAGCTGTTTAATAAATGGACGAAGAACAAGGCATGCGGTAATTATATCTTTATAAGATTTTGCGCCCGCTATCTGGTCGGCAATAACAACACTATCAGGCTGACGGGCTGCCTGTTTTAAAAAAATATCCGTTATAGTATTGCCCGACTGCAAGACTGCACGGATTTTTGGACGGGGTTTAAACCACAATGGAGGAGCAGATTTTACCGCAGAAGGTGTGATATAAACGAACTGGCCGCAGGCGGCCAGCATTACATCTCCGATTGTCTGCATCGCGTCGGCATCGGCCTGCCTAAAGCCGAATTCTTTTTCGAGCCACAAAAGCAAATCAGTGCGTGCGAGACTATCCATACCTAAATCGGCGGCCAGGCGGTCGGTGTCTTTGAGATTTGATATGCCGGTCTTTTCGGACAAAAATTGAAGCACAATCTGGCGAGTGGCTTGCGGAATTTTCGAATAATCGGATTTCAATATCGGGGCGACAGGCTCAGGGACAATCCTAGTGCCCCCTTTTTCCCAAATAGTATAAGGAACATAGGTATTGGGTAGAGCATCGGCATTGTAAAAATTTTCAAGGAATCTATTGAATGTATTTCGGTCAGCATTGCGGGGCAGGTCCGAGGGCTCATAAAATTCAATTGTGATTTTGCGGCGAGGGGCAAAGAAGATAAAACTCGCAAGAAGCTGCAATGCGCCTTTTAAGAGGACTGGCATTACAAGGGGCTCTTTACCTGAAGCCCAGCCAAAGGAGCTTCCCCAAAGGCCGCGAGTGCGGACAAGGACAATACGGACATCCGGATATTTTTTAAGGATACGCTCGACAGAACTATTTGCGCCAAGCGATTCGAGTTTGCTATGATAGACCCTGCCTGCAAGCCAAAGGAGAAGATTTTCACCTTTTTTGAGGCCTTCAATGGATTCATCAAGAACCTTTTCAATCTCGGCTTTAGCAGCGGGGCCATACTTTTCAATGCTTGGAACCGTGCGAACGCCCCATCTTTTGGCAAAAAAACCTATAAGCGGCCTATTGACCTGGTCAACATCGCCGAAGCCATGAGGTGCAAAACGATCCATCAAATAGGTATACATTATTATTGGGTCAATCAGTGCGGGATGATTAGGCAGAAAAAGGATACCATTGGTGCCCTTTGCTTCGATTTGATCAAGGCCTATAAGGCGGATGCTGTATCGCAGCCAAAGGGCAAATTTCACCAGTATCCGCATTAAAAAATCAAGCATTTTTAGCTTTCTCCCTAAGCATTATAAACAGCCAGGCAGAAGCAATCAAAGTAATTATTGCCTCAACGGCAAAGCAATCACTTGGTTTTATATTCAATTTTGTAAAAACATAAAAAACTAAACCTGATATAAGTATACCTATAAAATCAGCAAAGTTCGACGATGCAATCATTCTTCCTTTCATTTCGGGCGCGGGTCTGACCTGAATGAAGCTTGTAACGGGAATCGAAAAAATACCGCCTGCGATACCCAGCACAGCAAGTGCGGCAATGATAATTATTTTGTGCGTAAATAAAGGCAGATATGGAACCGCGGCAACAACGAACATTGATATAGCCATTACAGCTAAAGATGGAGCTAAAACACGATACCATTTTGGCCCTTTTGCAAAATAAGGTGCAAGCAGGCTGCCGATACCGATTCCCACAAGCTCTATAACAGTCAGTGTGCTTGTCATTGTTTTTGAAAGGCCGAATTGCGAGATTCCAAGCTCGTTTATAATCAAGATTTGAAGCGAGCCGGCAAACCAGAAAAAGGCCTTTGCTAAAATGGAAGTTTCCAGAAGAGAATCACCGGCCGCCTTGATAAGAATAACAACAGGCTCCCAGAACCTGTGCAATGAAAATATCGCATGCGGAGAAGCAGGAGGAAACTTAGGAACAAAAAATGAAATAAACAATGTTATGAAAGAAATAAAAATTGCTAATCCGGCGGCAAGCAGCATGCCCGCAGGGACATTAAATATTGTGCCATTTATATCGAGGACCATGCCTGCACCGGCAATACCCATCAATATCGCAATATTTACAGCGGCCGCAATGATTCCATTTGCGGTGGTAACATAGCTTTCCGGAAAAAGTTCAGGGATAGTGCCGTTAATAGCGGGGCTAAAGATAGCTGCCTGGAGGCCCAGCAGAAAGACTGTTATTAAAATAACAGGCCAACTATTGAGATAAAATCCAAGGATTGCCATAAAATATGCAATCAGAGAAGCGATTTTTACTCCAATTACAACAGAGCGTTTCGAAAATCGGTCAGCTAAAAATCCGGCGTGAGCCGCAAACACAATAAATGGTATTGTAAAAAGAATTGTAATATAACTTTGCAAATGAGCCAAGCCCCATGCGACAGCAAGAAGCATAGTGCACTGGCGGCAAAAATTATCATTGAGAGTGCCGGTAAAATACACGCCAACCATCGCCGCAAATTTCAAGCGGGTATTGGCAATGCGAGTATCAGATGAGGTCATTATTAATCACGCCACATTTTTTTTATATCTTTTATTATCAGGTAAAACATCCCGATAAAACCGATAAAGAAGCCGCCAAGAAGAAACCAAGGAAGAGTATTAAATTTTTCATCGAGTTTATAACCAAAATACGTAAAAATTAAAATAACACCGGCAAATTCGATACCCAATCCCGACCACTTTATCAGGGATTGCCATTTGTTTTTATCAGGCTGGGGCTGTTCGGGAGACATTTAACCAGAAGTCTTATCGGTAATATCGAGTTTATTCGATGGGTTTGGCTCGAGTAACTTTTTGAGCAATTCAGTTTTTTCGGTTTCGTGCTCCTGCTGAGCGGGCGTATAAGCCCCTGAAGCTATCTTTTTCTTTATATGGTCGATAGCACGCTCAATTTTTTCTTTTTTGATATCAATCGACGAATAAGCATCATTGGATACTATAGTGACATGATTCTGACCAATAAGCGCAAAACCCTGATCTATTAATATAGATGCTTTTTGGAGAGAGGGCTTTTCATCCTGCGAAACATAATCAATTTCCATCATTCCCAGGCCAAGCTCACAAAACATCGGCATGTGGTCAGCCAGAACCCCGACCATTCCATCATGGGCAGGAAAAACAACTGATGCTGCCTGGCAATCAATTATCTTCCCAGGCGGCGCAACAACAGTACATTGAAAAGTCTTATCCATAAAAAATTACGATTTTTCCTTACCTGAAAGTATAGCAGCTTTCTGCTCGGCATCTTCTATCGAGCCGACATACATAAAGGCCTCTTCCGGCAATTTGTCCCACTTGCCCTCGCAGATTTGTTTGCAGCTTTCGATGGTGGCGGCACGTTCGACGTATTTGCCTTCCAGGCCTGTAAACTGTCTTGATACGAAGAATGGCTGAGAGAAGAACCTCTCGAGCTTTCTGGCCCTGCCTACAATTACCTGGTCCTGCTTGCTCAATTCATCGACACCAAGAATTGCGATGATATCTTTAAGGTCATTATATCTTTGGAGAAATTCGAGGACCGTCTGGGCAACGTGATAATGGTCTTTACCGACAATATTGGGGTCAAGAAGGCGGGATGTGCTTTCCAAGGGGTCAACGGCGGGGTAAATACCTTTTTGGGTAATCGCGCGGTTGAGCACGACAAATGAATCGAGGTGCGTAAAAGCGGTCGCGGGAGCCGGGTCAGTAAGGTCATCGGCAGGGACATAAATAGCCTGCACGGAGGTTATGGAGCCGGTCTTGGTAGAAGCGATACGTTCCTGGAGCTGGCCCATCTCAGTAGCAAGTGTGGGCTGGTAACCTACGGCAGAAGGGATACGGCCGAGAAGAGCTGATACCTCGGAGCCTGCCTGTGAGAATCTGAATATATTATCAATGAACAGCAGCGTATCACCTACCCCGCTTTCACAGAAGTATTCGGCCATAGTCATGGCTGTCAAACCGACTCTGAGTCTTGCTCCCGGCGGTTCGTTCATCTGCCCAAAAACCAGACAAGTATGATTGAGGACCGTGTCATCGGAAGAGCCGATTTTAGTGTGCTGCATTTCGAGCCAAAGGTCGTTTCCTTCCCTTGTTCTTTCGCCAACTCCGGCAAATACGGAATAGCCGCCGTGCTTTGTGGCAATTCTTGCAATAAGCTCCTGGATAATGACAGTCTTTCCGACACCGGCACCTCCAAAGAGGCCGGTTTTACCACCGCGGACAAAGGGACAAAGCAGGTCAATGACTTTTATACCTGTTTCGAACATTTCTGTTTTTGCGGACAGGTCAATCAATTTTGGAGGGTCTCTGTGAATCGGCTTTGTCATTGTCGCATGTATAGGTCCGAGCTGGTCAATTGGTTCGCCAAGCAGGTTAAAGACCCTGCCGAGGGTTTCTTTTCCGACGGGCACCATAAGAGGCGAACCGGTATCAAATACTTCGATACCGCGTCTTAATCCCATAGTGCTGCCAAGTGAGATGGCACGGACACGGCCGCCGCCAAGGTGCTGTTGGACCTCACCATACAGAGCGGTTTGCTGTTTACCGAAACGGCCGGGTATCTGCAAGGCATTGTAAACAGCCGGTATCTGTTCGGGGTCGAATTTAGCGTCAAAGACGCTTCCTATTACCTGAACTATAGTTCCTTTATTCACGCTAAAGCTCCTGTACCGCCAATAATATCGAGTAATTCACTGGTTATTTGCGTTTGTCTGGCACGGTTATATTCCGCAGTTAAATCTTTAATCATTTCATCGGCGTTCTCGGTCGCGTTTCTCATGGCGACCATTCTAGCGAAGTGCTCGCTTAACGCGGCATCCATAAAACAGGCCGATATCCATGCCGATATAATCATTTTTGCAAGCGCTTCAACGCTTTTGTAAATCGGCGGAGAAAAATAAAAATCGTCAAATGTGAGATTCCAAGGCCAGATAGGTGTAGCGCGGGCTGCCAACTCGGCAATCAAGTCCGTCAAGGGCAGAATAGTTAAAGACTGGGCAAGCTGGCTTGAAGCGGAATGATAATGCATAAAAACGATTGAAAAGTGCTCGAGGTCGCCTTTGATATATTGTTCGACAAAGTCATCGGCTATTTCTTCTATTTGAAT
>CAYSKP010000133.1:0-5878 GCA_964431645.1 uncultured Pirellulales bacterium | reverse complement strand
AAAATTAAAAACTCAAAACTCAAAATTTATCGCATTACTCGGCACTCAGCACGCAGTACCTATCGAGTATCAAGCATCAACAATCCAGCATCGAGAACAGGTGGTCAAACCGGTATAGATTCGGGATAGTTTGGGGTCAATTAGGGATATGTTTTGATTTGTCCTGAGCCTGTCAAAGGGGTGTAAAAGGTTCGTTTGGAGCTACCCACAGCGGTTTTTAAGCTAAAAACAACACTGCCTTTTTTCATTTTGCCCCTTTTTTGCGGCTAATTTTTAACAGTGAAAATCAGTGAAATCTGTGGTTTAGAATAATTTATTTCCGGCCGATAATAACAGATAAATCATTACGGAAGGGCAGTTCGAACCATAATTTAACTCCAAAATCTTTACCGTCGTTTCCTATCTTACCCATATTAACTAAAGAATTTTAAGGGGCATATCCGATTCATATATTACCCAAATTAACATAGATGGGTTTTCGAAGGTCCGTTGGTGTCAAGATAGGTAAACGCAAACTAAGATTTGGAGATAAAAAATGGCTAGAGAAGGAATCGTTGAGCGGTATCTGGACTCTCTTTTACGAGGCGACAGGAGAAATTCCCGTCTTGTCATTGAAGAGACTCTGCAAAGCGGCACACCGACAAATCTTGTCTATATGGAAGTTATCTGGCCGGCCATGGTTGAGATTGAAAAGCTGTTGCGGGCCGAACGTATCTCCCCGTCCCAGGAGCACTTAGCGACAAGAATCAATCGCACCATAGTTGACCAGCTTCAAAATAAGCTGCCGCGACGACAGGCCAGGAACAAGAAAATCACGGTTTGCTGCGCCCTGGATGAGCTTCAGGAACTTGGCGGCCAGATTATCGCCGACCTCTTTGAAAGTGACGGCTGGGACGTGCGGTTCCTCGGCGGCGGCCTGACAAACGATGATATACTTACCTTTGTTCACGAATTTTCACCCGATATTCTGCTTATCTACGGCACTACTCCAAGACAAGCCCCGTCGGTTCGCCAGCTTATTGATAGAATCAAAGACGTCAGTGCCAATCCAAATATGCAGCTTATGGTCTCAGGCGGATTATTCAATCGCGCGGAAGGTTTATGGCAGGAAATAGGTGCCGATGCCTTTGCCGCCACAGCCGAACAGGCCCTCGAAATTGCCGCCGGAACTATTCCTATCGAGCAGATTTCACGAACTATTAATCGCAGGAAAAGACGGAAATCAGACCAGACTCAGGAGCAGGAATTAAAAACAGCATAGTAATTCTTTGAGCAAATCAAAAAGGCAATGTGGGTCTTTGGCCCGCATTGCCTTTTGATATTCAAAACATTCTGTAGAAAAGACACTCAATTGAAATTCTGAAAAGAGTGAAGAATCTCATTTTTAAATACGGAACCCCGGATGCTTCGCTGAGCTCAGCATGACATTCAGCTTATATTCTTTCCTTTTGAAGTTTGTATTCCACTGAATCGACAAGCGCCTGCCATGATGCCTCAATTATATTTTCCGATACGCCCACTGTCCCCCAGATGCTTTTCTTGTCGCGGGATTCGATTATTACACGCACACGTGCGGCCGTTCCTTCTTTGCCGTTAACAACTCGGACTTTATAATCGACAAGGTGCATATCTTTAATAGCAGGATAAAAGTTACCAAGCGCTTTGCGCAGCGCCGCGTCAAGAGCGTTAACAGGACCATCCCCTTCACCAACCACATGCTCAACATGGTCACCTATTTTAAGCTTCACGGTCGCCTCAGTAATCAGCTCGCCTGAATTACACTTCTCAACTTTTGTGTTGTATCGGACAAGCTCGAATGAAGGCTTGTATGTCCCCATTATTTTTCTTACAAGAAGATCAAAACTCGCATCAGCGGCCTCGAATTGATAACCTTCGTTTTCAAGGTTCTGAACCTTTTCGAGAATTTTTCTCGCGAGCTTCTTGTCTTCAGAAATTTTGGCTTTTTCCAGCTCCGCAAGTATATTTGATTTGCCGCTTAGCTCGCTAATCAGAAAACGCCTTTCATTTCCCACAAGTTTCGGGTCGATGTGCTCGTATGTGCGTTTGTTTTTGCGTAAAGCGTCGACATGAAGTCCGGCTTTATGCGCAAAAGCGCTTTCTCCCACATAGGGCATGTTGGATACGGGAGTTATATTGCAAATCTCGAAAATAAAACGTGAGACTTCGGTAATTGCCTTTATTTTTTCAGGGCTTAAAACCTTGAAACCCATCTTAAGAGCAAGATTTGGAATAATCGTGCATAAATTTGTATTGCCGCATCTTTCGCCAAGGCCGTTGATTGTCCCCTGGACCTGTGTTGCTCCCGCGTGGACCGCGGCCATAGCCCCGGCCACCGCACAGTCACTGTCATTATGCGTATGTATCCCGATTGTCAGCGGCTTTAACTGGTCACATACAATTTTTGTGATTTTATAAATGTCATCCGGCAATGTCCCTCCATTTGTATCGCACAGCACAATCCCATCTGCCCCTGCCTGGGCGGCCGCACTGATGACTTTTAAGGTATATTGCGGATTTTCCTTATAGCCGTCAAAAAAATGCTCCGCGTCAAAGAATATTTCCAATCCCCGCTGTTTTAAAAATTTTACAGATTCAGAGCATATGGCAATATTTTCATCAAGTGAACATCCAAGAACATTCGTAACGTGAAGGTCCCATGTTTTTCCCACTAATGCAGCGGCGGGGGCCTTGCATCCGATAATCGCACCCAGCGAAGCGTCATCTTCGACTTTTGTATCTATTCTCCTTGTATTGCCGAAAGCGGTTATCTTTGAATTTTTGAAATTCAGGCCTGCTGCCTGTTCAAAAAACTGCGCGTCCTTTGGGCCCGATGCAGGGTAGCCGCCCTCGATGTAATCTATTCCAATTTCATCAAGCTGCTTTGCGATTGCGATTTTATCTTCGAGTGAGAAGCTGATTCCCTCAGTCTGCATCCCGTCCCGCAGAGTCGTATCATATATTTTTATGTTTTCCATAGATTTAACATTTTAGCCCCCGCTTGACCTTATGTAAAGATTACATTAAGCATAGATGGATATTTATTGGAACAGATAAAATATAGCTTTTGATTGTTGCAAAACCTGTTTTTAGATGTTATCATTTTTGATTCGGATTATTTTAATAATTTACTCTATTATTTAGAACGCTAAAAATGATTCTATCACAGATTTTACAGCCCGGTTGTATAAAAGTCCCTCTTGAGGGGAATGACAAAAAATCAGTAATTGTCGAGCTTGTCAATTTGCTTGATACAGCCAAATTGCTGCTCAGTAAAGATGTTGCCCTTCAGGCCGTCCTTAATCGTGAACAGATTAGAAGCACCGGTATCGGTTCAGGCATAGCTATTCCTCACGGTAAATGCAATGCCGTAAAAGAACTGGTAATCGCATTTGGAATTGCCCGCCAGCCGGTAGATTTTGATAGCGTAGATGCCAAACCTGTAAATATTATTATCCTGCTTTTATCACCAATTGATCAGACTGGTCCTCATATTCAGGCCCTGGCAAGGATAAGCAGGGTGATGCTCGATGAGGCATTTAGAAACAAACTGCAGAAATCGCAATCTGCCAATGAAATCATCGAGCTTTTAACAAACAAGGAAAACGAATAAATTTATCCGTTTACCTGTTCTGTATGCGATTCCCACAAAACAAGTCCAAGCTCATGAGCTGTGGCAAGGTCTTTATGTTTAGGCACAATTCGCACCGCTATGCCTCTTCTTCCTGAAGCGCAGCATGGTGTCAATCCGCAGAATAAATGCTCGTTATCAACACCTGTTGATTTATTGTAATCCATCGTGATTACTTCACCTTCGACAATATTTCCGCGGGCATCGATAGGGCCGTGATAAAGCTCTACTGAAATGTCATCAGGATTCAATCTTCCAAGCTTTACTACCGCATTGACCTTTAATTTTGAGCCGACTTTTAGCTGCGGATTCCTTGCATCCAGTGCGCTGCCTCCATCGGTATTGCCAAGCTCAACATGGACATCTTTGATGTATAACTCCGACCATGCCCCATGAGTATTTGACTTCCAAGACGCAAGTGCCTTTGCCCTGCTCATATTGTCGCGAGTCAGGTAATCCCATCTTGCCTGAGCCGTCAGATAGCATCTCTCTGTATATTCCATAACCATTCTTGATGTGCTGAATTGAGGCGTCAGTCTTCGCATAGATTTTCTCGCCCTGTGTATCCACGCACGGGGCAGGTTATCGGCAGAGCGGGTATAATAGAGAGGAATTACCTCATTTTCAAACAGATTATACATCGCCTGAGCCTCGACGATATCCTGATATCCTGCATCATCGTAAGTTTCGCCGGAGCCAATTGCCCATCCATTATCCGGCTTATACCCTTCGCACCACCAGCCATCCAGGGTGCTCATATTCAGCGCACCGTTAAGCGCCGCCTTCATTCCGCTAGTTCCGCTTGCCTCCAGCGGTCTGCGCGGGTTATTTAGCCACACATCGACCCCCTGGACCAGCATCTTTGCGATATTGATATCATAATCTTCAAGGAAAACTATCCTTCGTCTGATATCCGGCTGTGCTGAAAAATGCACTATTTCCCGTATAAGCTCCTTGCCCTCGGAATCTCTTGGATGGGCCTTGCCGGCGAAAATGAATTGTATAGGTCTTTTGGTGTCTGTAAGCATCTTTGCAAGCCGTGAAGGGTCTTTGAATAGAAGTGAAGCCCTTTTGTATGTCGCAAAGCGTCTGGCAAAACCAATGGTCAATGCCTCAGGGTCCAGCACCTCTTCGGCCCGGTTAAGCTCGCTGTGGAATGTTCCTCTTCGTTCCATTTGGGCCTTTAGGCGCCTGCGTGCAAATGCTATCAGCCGTTCTTTGCATCTCTGGTGACAGCGCCAGAATTCCTCATCAGATATCTGGTCAATATTCGACCATATCTGCGACTCAGGCTTTTCATCAGCCCAGTTTTGTCCAAGATACCGTTCATATAGCCGGCTCATTTCTTCCGAGACCCAGCTTTTTGTATGAACGCCGTTTGTCACTGAAGATATTGGCACTTCATTTGTCGGAACATGCCTCCACAGGCAAGACCACATCTCACGTGACACCTGTCCGTGCAGCTCGCTTACGCCATTTGAATAACTGCTTACCCTTATCGCCAGCACAGGCATCTTGAACGATTCGCCCTCATCCTCCGGCAGTATCCTTCCCAATCCAATCAGTCTTCTTGCATCAATCCCCAGTGTCGACGCGTAATGACCAAAATATTTATGCATAAGGTCAGTGCTGAATTCGTCAACACCTGCACGCACCGGTGTATGCACCGTAAAAATCGTCCCCGCCTTTACCGCCTCAAACGCCTCATCGTATGATATTTTCGATTCGTTCATCAATATCCGCATTCGTTCAAGCGCCGAAAATGCTGTGTGGCCTTCATTTAGATGGCAAATCGTCGGCTTTATACCCATCGCATACAACGCCTTCATCCCGCCGATACCCAGCATTATTTCCTGACGGATTCTCATCTCCGTATCGCCGCCGTAAACCGTAGTCGTAATCATCCGGTCTGTAGCGGAGTTGCTTTGCAGGTTTGTATCGAGCATATATAATCTGGCCCGCCCAACCGTCGCATACCAGATCTGAGCGAATACTTCTCTTCCCGGATATTCCACGCTGATTGTCAGCGGATGTCCATCGTGTCCCCTGACTAGTTCCAAAGGCATATTATAAAAATCATTCTCTACATAAACTTCCTGCTGCCATCCATCCACATTAAGATATTGGCGGAAATAACCTTTTTGGTACATCAGGCCAACGCCTACTATCGGAACTCCCAAATCCGAAGCGCTCTTGAGATGGTCACCTGCCAATATACCAAGTCCGCCC
>CAYSKP010000132.1:0-2877 GCA_964431645.1 uncultured Pirellulales bacterium | reverse complement strand
CACGGGAATGACAAAGCTGTTTAAAATAATAAATAAAAAATTAGAAATAATAAATGAAAAACTATTCCATATGTATGACGTTAGTTCTGCGGTCGGCGGAAAGGCTGGTCTTTTTGATAACATCGTAAAGCTCGCGGGAGTCTTTGACTTTTTTGAACTCGAACTGGGGCTGGTTTTTGTCGCTGGTGGTCAAAATCACTGTCCCCACACCGACCATGCAGTCGAGCAGGTTTCTGCGAAGACGAATATCAACGATGCGGAACATATCGATATTATCAACTCTGCGGTCGAAAATTCCCTCGCCGTATTCGATACGGTCTTTGGTGACTTCGTAATGAGTCATCAGGATTGTCCATACCTTGTAAATTAAAATCAAAGATGCAACAATCGCAATGCCCACTCCAAGCATCATCCGGTACTTCGCGACTTCGGCAATGGTATTATATGAAAATTTCAGAAAGGCAATCCGTTCGAAATGCCAGGCCATTATTAAAACCGCAATGGTCAAAACGGCCATCCCTTTTACAACATCCCATGAAATTGCCCATATAGTCGGCCGGCCGGAATAAAGAACCGGACCCTGCTTACAGGATGCATTTGAATCATTATCTGCATTTGACTGCTGATCGGGGACGTTTTGAGCAGATCCAAAAAGAGACCTGGCCCGATTTGAGTTTACAAATTCACCGCAGTAGCGGCATTTAATCGCGGCCGCGAGAATCGTTTCTGCGCAAAACGGGCAGACCTTTGTTTGTGATGTTGTTACCTGCATCGATTAAATACCCATTTGTAGGATGGGCTTCAGCCCATCAATTTTTTTAAACAAAATACCGCGTGGGCAAAAGCCCACCCTACAATTGCATCTTTTTAGAATATCAGCAAATCGGGATTTCCTTGTTCTTTTTCCTTTCTATTCTTATATCGGAAAACAGCGCTAAAACCGCCCAATCTTTTAAAAAAGGCAAAAAAGAGGCTAAAAAAGTTCCTGACACCTTTTTTTATTAAAATTTGTAAATTATTTTTGACATAATGTAATACATACATTACATTATGTTTGATATATATTACTAATAAGGAGAAATGATTATGAACAGACAGCAAAAAACGGCGTGGTTTAATTTAGTTGTAATTTCGACAGCTCTAGGATTGAGCTTGATTACCTTCTGCATCGGTCTTTTTATCTTTGACGTCTCAGCTAATAAAGCGGCAGCCGGCTTCGGGTTCATGGGGATAATCGGGATTTGCGGCATGAGCCCTGTTTTATTCAGGAAAGATAAAAACAAGGTGCAGTTCGATGAACGAGATGCCGCGATTTTCCGCAAGGCCAATAGCGCTGCTTATGGCATCTTCTGGGTTTTATTCGTAGCGGCCGCCATGATACCATGGTTCATCATCGGCCCCAATGGCACCATTACAATTAATTATCTGCCATGGATGGTCTTCGGCGGCATGTTTGTAGTGATGCTTATGCAATCCATAATTACCCTAAACGAATACGGCTGGAGGGCTGATGGAAACAAATAACCTGAAAAATAATATCCGTAAGCTGCGATTCGAAAAAAATGAGATGACCCAGCAGCAATTGGCAGACATAGTCGGGGTAACACGGCAGACCATAATCGCAATCGAGCAGGGAAAATACGCACCATCATTACTGCTTGCCTTTCAAATCGCACATGCATTCGGCGCAGGTATCGAACAGGTTTTTCAATTCACTCATATAGCTGAGCAAAAAGGTTCCTGACACCTTTTTGTTTTTAAAGCATTGCTTGACGGTTAACATCGGGAGGGCTAAAATAGTAAAATTGAATGTTATTGTAGAAATATGATTAGTTTATCGGATTAAAAAATGGCGAGGATAAAACTGCCGGACGGCTCGATAATCGAGGCCGCAGACGGCACAACGGCAAAACAAGCAGCGGAAAAAATTGGTTCAGGACTGGCGAAGGCTGCCATAGCGGCAAAAATCAATGGCTCCATCGCTGACCTTTCTACCCCGATTAACGGGGACGCAGATCTGCAAATCATAACATCCAAAGACTCCCAAGGCGTCGATATAATGCGCCATAGCTGTGCGCATATTATGGCGGAGGCGATTTGCAAGCTGTGGCCTGCCGCAAAGCTGGTTTACGGCCCGACAGTGGAAGACGGGTTTTACTATGATATTGACCTCGATGAGCCGATTCGGCCAACCGATTTCGAGCGTATTGAGGAAAAGATGAATGATATCATCAAGGCAGACAGGCCTTTTGTTCGAAAGGAAATGTCTCGGGCCGAGGCGCTTGCAAAACTTTCAGCCGATAAATACAAATCTGATAACGTCAACCGCGCCGAAGGCGATGTAATGAGCTTTTATTCCTCAGGCGATGGCTTCGAGGACCTGTGCCGCGGGCCGCATATCCCAACCGCAGGCAAAATCGGGGCATTTAAAATAATGTCGGTGGCGGGGGCTTACTGGCACGGGGACGCCAGCCAAAAAATGCTGCAGCGTGTTTACGGAACATGCTTTAGAAACCGCAAAGAGCTCGATGAATATCTTACCCGTCTTGAAGAGGCGAAAAAACGCGACCACCGCGTAATAGGCAGGCAGCTCGACCTTTTCAGCTTCCATGATGAGGGGCCGGGCTTTGCTTTCATACACGCAAAAGGAATGATTATCTGGAACACGATAGTTGATTTCTGGCGAAGCGTCCACAACCGTTACGACTACCAGGAAATCAGGACGCCCATTATTCTTAATCGCGAGCTGTGGAATAAGTCGGGACACTGGGACCATTACAAGGAAAATATGTATTTCACGCGTTTCGATGATATCGACTACGCGATAAAACCGATGAACTGTCCCGGCGGATGTCTGGTCTATAAAACAAAAAAACA
>CAYSKP010000131.1:0-1690 GCA_964431645.1 uncultured Pirellulales bacterium | reverse complement strand
GCAAACGATATGGCATTATCTATGAGGCAGCGGCTGGTAGACAAAAAAGAGGAACGCAAAAAGGTCCTGCTAAGCGCCTGGGATGATGTGGTAAAGCGCCAGGCCACAGACCGCAGTATCGAAATTCTGCGTGAGCTTGACCAGTATTTGACGCCTAATGAAGGCCTTGCATTGCAGGAAGGCGCAAGGGATGTCTTCCGCACGAAACTGCATAATCTCGGCGTGCAGTTCTCATTGGCTGTCTCAGGCAAGCAATGGGCAAAGGCAGTCGACGCCGGCGAGGAGATAATACGCGATTTCCCCAATAGCCGAATGGCCGAGGAAATCCGTGAAAAAATAGAAGTTCTTAAAACCCACGCTGGACAAGTTTTAAAAGCGTAGGGACAATCTGTCTTTCAGGGACATTTGCGCTTTTGATGCCTTTTTTATAAATGAAGGCCTTATTTTTTGCAGCGCACACAGCTAAATCGGCATCCGCGGCCTCTCCGGGGCCATTTACGATACAGCCCATTACAGCTATTCTTATCGCCTTATCAATACCGCTTACAGCCTGTTTGATTTTTCTGGCAAGGGCCGCTATATCAATTTCAGTCCTGGCACATGTGGGACAAACAACAAGCTGAAGTTTTGGCGGGGGATATAATCCAAGCGAAATGAGAATCTGCTTTGCTATTTGTGTTTCTATTACAGGGTCACCAGCAGCGCTTACACGAATCGTATCTCCTATGCCTTCTGCCAAAAGCGTTCCCAAAGTTACAGATGAAGGGACACAAGCGTCCTCGGGCAATCCTGCGTGAGTCAAACCGAGGTGAACAGGGTAATCGAATGTCTTTGAGATTTGCCTGTTTATTTCTATCGTGCGAACGGTATCGCTGCTTTTTGCGCTTAAAACGATTTGATTAAACCCCCTGCTTTCAAAAAGCCGGACATAGCTTTTTAATTCTTTTAACATCAATGCCACACGTTTTCCGGAAACGACATCAGGCCTTCTCAAATCCCTTATACTTGCCTCGTTGACGCCGATACGTATCGCGGCTTTATGCATTTTTGCGGCATCGATGATTCTAAATATGTCATCTCGGTTTTTTATATTTCCGGGGTTTAGGCGAATTTTCGCGGCCCCGGCTTCGATTGCCTCTATTGCCCTTGCGGGACTGAAATGAATATCAGCAACGAGGGGGATTCTCACCTTTTTGACTATCTTTGCAAAAGCAATTGTATCGGCTTTAGTCGGGACTGCCACCCGCACCAGCCGGCAGCCTGCCTGTGCTAACTGGTTTATCTGGCGGATGCATCTGTCCACATCGGTAGTCTGGACCTTCGTCATTGACTGGATAACGACAGGCGCAGATGACCCGATTTTTACACCGGCGATATCCACGGTCCTGGTTTTTCTTCTTTTAATCATAAACAAATTCTATCTTGTACGGCTAGAAAATCAATCCAGTTGCCAATATATTAGTAAACCTGCTTTTATGCTTGAAAATGGCGTGCATTATATGTATACTTCCTAGTTTTACTTGAAAGGAAAATCCAAGATGAAATCAGATGTAGCAAATATGTCCTTAGCGGCAGCAGGAAAAAAACGAATTCTGTGGGCGGATAATGATATGCCTGTTCTTGCGTCTATACGCGAAAGATTCGCAAAAGAAAAACCGCTGGCCGGCAAAAACGTGTCGGCTTGCCTTCA
>CAYSKP010000130.1:0-24622 GCA_964431645.1 uncultured Pirellulales bacterium | reverse complement strand
GATACAGCCTTATTGAATGGTATCAGCAGGAAAAACCCGAAATGCTAATTCAACAAAATAAAAAATCAGGAGTCAGCAAGTGAACGAAATAAAGGGACGGCAAAATTTTCAATATGACAATGCGAAAAATCTGCTGGTTGCAATTCATTCATCGTCCTTAATCCGTCTTGTCCTCGAAATTCTTGCACGAAAGGGATTACGCGGATTAGTTGCTGCAAATACGGCCAATGCACTTGATTTAATTGATAAAAATGATTGCGCTATGGCAATTATTGAAGACACAATTCCTCATCAAGCCGCAAACTCAACTGATAAAAACAATGTTTTTGAGCTGCTTACTAAAATAAGAATGAATAAACCTGAATTGCCTGTATTAATGATTACACCAGATGTTTGCTGTAAAACATCAAATACGCAGGAAATGATCGAAACTGCCGTAAAAGCCATTCAGGCCGGATGCCTCGATTTTATATCTCTGCCGGCTGATAAAAATAAAATTGAAAATGTAATAGACACGATTGTCCCATCTAGAAAAATTCAAACTATTGCATCGGCAGAGGAAGGTGCTGACTGCATTTATAAAATTGTCGGGACAAGCCCTTCCCTGATTCAAACTGTCAATCTCGCCCGAAAAGTTGCTGCAACCTCGGCATCCGTCCTTATTAGCGGTGAAAGCGGGACAGGCAAAGAGCTTATATCTTATGTAATTCATTACGGCAGCAGACGGGCACAGTCTCCCTTCATAAAAGTAAATTGTGCAGCTCTGAGTGAAACACTCCTGGAAAGCGAATTATTCGGACACGAAAAAGGCGCATTTACTGGGGCTTATACACAGAGAAAAGGGAGATTTGAGGAAGCTCATGGCGGGACATTGCTGTTGGATGAAATCAGCGAAACACCTCTTCGTTTTCAGGCCAAGCTTTTACGAGTCCTCGAGCAGCAGGATTTTCAGCGAGTCGGCAGCAATCAGAACATCAAAGTTGATGTCCGGATTATCAGCACTACAAATAAAGATCTGTCAAGGGAAATGGCTGCAGGCCAATTCAGGCAGGACCTTTATTACCGGCTTTGCGGGGTTCGGCTTGTAGTTGCCCCATTGAGACAGCGAAAAGAAGACCTGCCTGAGCTCATCTGGTATTTTATAAACTTATATGCCGGCCAGACTCACCGCCGCATTACTCGTCTGGATCCCGCTATGATGGAATTATTCTCAAAATATCACTGGCCTGGAAATATCCGTCAATTAAGAAATGTAATTTTAACTTCGATGATACTCGGTGTTGGAGAAACACTTTCATTAGCAGATGTCTCCTGGCTATTCGATGAACTCCAGCCATTACCTGAAGTTTCCGCCATTAAGGAAACTTCTCTTGAAATGCAGTCCCGGGAAAACATCGGGGAAATACCGCTCGCCAAGATTGAAAGACACGCCATTCTCGAAACCTTGAAAAAAACAAAAGGCAATCAAACAAGGGCCGCCAAAGTCCTAGGTATAAGTGACAGGACTCTTCGAGACAAAATCAAAAGGTATCGTCAGGAACTCCTTCAGCCTGTTTAATAAAAATGAAATTATAAAATAAGAGGATAATTATGGCAGACGAAAAAACAGAAGAAAAACCTCAGGAAAAGCTGCCTGAAGTGCCTGCTGAAAATCAAGCTAAGCAAAAAGAGACTAAGCTAAAGAAGTCATCCATTCTTCCTTATATAATTATTGGAGTTATCATCCTCATTGCTGCGGGAACTGGCGTTGGATTAAGCCGCTTATTAGCAGGCGGCGGCAAACAATCTTCCGAAGAAGAAATGAAAGCCGAAGAAGAAAGCCCGCATGAAACTGAGAAATCGGCGGGACACGGAGAAAAAAAGTCTGAAAAGCCCGTCGTAAAAGAAGGTGAGGTTTGGTATTTCACATTGGAACCTGTTGTTGCAAATCTCGATGAACCGGGGGCAACACGATATATCAGGACTGCTTTTATCCTCGAGATGAGCCCGGAATTTAATGCCGAAAAAGGGACATTGCTTCTCGAACAGAAAAAACCTCTTATAGCCAACATGCTGACGATTTACCTTTCAGGACTTAATATCGAAAGTACACGAGGGGACAAAAACCTTAAGAGAATACAATCAGAGCTTTGTGACACATTTAATGAGCAGCTCTTTTCTGATAGTAAACCTATGGTTAAACGCGTTTTAATAAAGGAATTTGCAGTTCAATAATGAGTAAATCACAAAATAAACCCGGCAGACTAAAAATTCAGCAGCTATTGAATGCGATTGGTTCAAAGCAGACCGATGCTGATAAAAATATGGATGCCCCTCCTTATGACTGGTATCAGCCGCACTGCTTCAATGGCTCGCAGATGAAAAAACTTTCTTTTTTCGCGGCCAAAATCACATCATCTTTATCTGCAAAATTCAGCGTTTTGTGCCAGAAAACTTCGGAAGTGACTATAATTTCTATAACCGAACATTTTTCCGCGCAATTCATTGGTCAAACACCTGCTGATCAAGATGCTAAAAATAAGGGCCCTGTCAATTACTACCTTGCCTTTTCTGCGGGACAGGAAGAACCTTGCGGCTTCATAAGTATTCCTCCTCAAACTGCCCTGACTTGGACAACTCAGATTCTCGGCGATACTGAATCCAAGGAAAATACGTTAAGAGCTCTTTCAGACTTAGAGTCATCTTTGCTGTTCGATATGGCAAAACTGATTGTGGATTCGATAACCGCTGCTGCCGAAAAAATCAGCTTCAAAAGCTCATCTAACGCAGTTATAGACCATTTACCCCTGCAGCTCAAAGGGACTGAGGAATTCTGCAAAATCAGTTTTAACATTAAACAACAGACCGGAAATACATCAGAGGCGCATATCCTGATACTTTCAGAAAAGCTTGTCCCCCTTGTCACCGATGCCGGGCAAACGGCAGGTAAATTTTCCGATAAGGATATAACCAAAGCAATGCAGACCCATATCGAAAAAATTTCTATTCCTGTAACTGTTCAATTAGCTAGTGTAGCGATTACAGTTGAGGATGCTCTTAATCTTTCTCCTGGCGACATACTTACGCTTGATAAAAAAATTGATGAGCCGATTCATTTACTTGTTAACGGTAAACCGATATTTCGCGGCAAATGTGCTAAATCTGCCGGAAATTATGCCCTTGTAATTTCAGAATCTTATGCAGAAGCAGCGCAATCATAAAATTTATTATTAAAGGAAATATATATGCCTGACACAGCTCAAGCAGTTGAAGAACAGCTAACAGAAGGACAAAATACTGCCGAATCGAAAACCAAAGCCCAGGCCGCTGAATTTACTGAGGCCGTCGATACTCCTTCGACAGGCGCAGGCAGCAGCATAGACATACTGCTCGACATGAGTGTCCCTGTAACTGTTACTATAGGCTCAACCCAAGTCCCCATCCGCCGGCTGCTCCACCTAGGGCCCGGCTCAGTTATCAAACTCGATAAATCCATTGATTCCCCGATGGACCTTTACCTTAAGGATACAAAATTTGCAACCGGCAGCATAGTAGTTGTCGATGGGCACTTTGCCGTAAAAATCAAACAAATCTTAGGTGTTGGTGAAGTTAAACCCGAACAGAAGTAAAAATAATGAATGACATTAAACCTCAAAATAGATAATGGCTGAAACAATTAAAGAAAACAATGCTCAAATAGCTGAAATGCTCCCGATGGCACATAGTAATATCATTCTTGTCGGGGGCCTTGTAACTATACTGACTACATTAATTATACCTTTACCCACAGCTTTGCTTGATATGCTCATTGCTTGCAGCCTTTCTTTGGCTATAGCTGTCTTGATAATTACACTATCTGCAAAAGAACCGCTTGAACTTTCTACTTTTCCTACTTTGCTGCTTTTTACCACCCTGTTTCGTTTGTCACTTAATGTCGCTTCAACAAGATTGGTATTATTGCAGGGAGATGCCGGTAAAATCATTGATACATTTGGCAACTTCGTTGCCGGCGGAAGTTTTGTGGTGGGTGTCGTGATCTTTTTGATTTTAGTCGTAGTTCAGTTTATTGTAATTACAAAAGGCGCCGAAAGAATCAGCGAAGTTGCCGCGAGATTCACACTTGATGCCATGCCCGGCAAACAAATGGCAATAGATGCAGACCTCAACGCGGGCCTAATCACAGAACAGCAGGCCAATGAACGTAGAATGAAAATCGTCAAAGAAAGTGAATTTTACGGGGCAATGGATGGTGCCAGTAAATTCATCCGAGGCGATGCCAAAGCAGGTATCATTATTACCCTTATCAATGTCGTCGGGGGTATTGGTCTCGGTTATTCCCGCGGTCTTTCGATTACATCTGCAATCAAAACATACAGCATACTGTCAATCGGTGATGGTCTCGTTAATCAGATACCGGCCGTAATAATTTCTATCAGTTCCGGTTTCCTTGTAACCAAAATATCTTCCAAATACAATGTCGGACAAGACCTCGGCAGGCAATTGCTAAAAACAAGAGAGCCGCTCATGTTAGCCTCAATTATAATTGCCGGTCTTGCTCTTGTGCCGGGTCTTCCGAAAATACCGTTCGTTCTCCTTGCTGCCGGAGCGGCGTTGCTTGGTCGAACCGTTTCAGCCAAAACGGTATCTGAAAAAAAGGGACAAGCTCAAATTGAAAAAGGTAAAGACGAAACACCGGTTGAAGAGCTTCTCGATATTGACCGTATCTCTGTTCAAGTTGGCGTTCGCCTCATCCCTATGGTTGACCCTCGAAAAGGAAGTGCCATTTTCGACCGTATCGGGGCATTACGCAGAAAATTTGCACAGCAGCTCGGGATGGTTATTCCTCTTGTGCGTCTGCGGGATAATATCACTCTCGAACCGAATGCGTATGAAATCAGGCTTTCTGATGTAACGGTCGCAAAAGGACGCCTCGAACCTGACATGATGCTTGCGATGGACTCAGGAACAGTTCAGACAAAAATAAAAGGAATTGAAACTACTGAACCTGTATTTGGGCTTCCAGCTCAATGGATTAGCCGTCAGGAAAAAGACAGAGCCGAGATAAACGGTTATACTGTAATTGACCCTGAGTCGGTTTTTATCACTCATCTCTCAGAAACGCTCAAAAAGCATGCATATGAGCTGCTGACACGCGAAGATGTTCAGCAGCTTGTAGACCGTCTCCGTAAAATTCAGCCTTCGCTTGTAGGCGATGTCCTTGCCGCCGACAGCCCTGCCTCAATTGGTCTTCTGCAGCGAATCTTAAAAAACCTTCTTAAGGATCAATTGCCTATAAGGGAACTTACTGCAATTATAGAAACAGTCTCTGAGTATGCACCGAAAACAAAAAATACTGCCGTCCTTACAGAAATGGTGCGAAAGTCACTAAACAGAACCATTACAGACCGGCTTAAAGATGAAACTGGTAGAATCCAGGCGATAACTCTTGATGCACCCCTTGAACATCAGATGCTCAATAATCTTAAACAGGAAACAGAAACAGTAACACTAAATATGCCCGCGCAGGTAACTATGGAAATAAGCCGCAAAACTGCGCAGGTATGGCGTTCTGCAATGGACAAAGGTAAAGACAAAATCGTGCTTTTGTGCGATTCTCGTCTGCGGCCTGCATTAGCCGATATGTTATCAAGGACTGTTCCGAGTTTGCCTGTTGCGGCTTATGACGAAATAGTCCTCGGAACAGAAGTTGAATCGATTGAAACTGTTTCAGTCGAGCAGCAAAAACTTGCCCCACCGACGGGCCATCAATTAGTAGGAGCAGCGACTTAAATTATTTAAAATATGTTTATACATTCTAAAAAAATCTCGATATGCATCGCCGTCTTATGTTTCTTTGCACTTAGTTTCATCGGCATCTTCTACGGCATTTCACCATTTACATGTTGTCAAAGAGCAATCCTCGGTGCGGTAGTCGGATATTTCGTTACATCTATTGTTGTAAAGATAATCAATGCAGTCATCGCAAGCGCAATAATCGATAGATACACAAATAAACAAAAGGAAGATGAACGTGTCGGCTGATACTGAAAGCTTGATAACAAAGCAGCCATCCGGCGAAAAAAATGCCAATGTGCATATGAAGACCGCAACCAGGGCTTATGCAAGTCAAAATAAACAGCCCCTGGATGAAAATCAGATTGCACTATATTTGCCGCTCGTTCATAAAATAGCTCAAAGAGCAGCAACTTATCTAAAACCTCCGCTTACATACGATGACCTTGTTTCAGCAGGCACAGTCGGGCTGGTCAAGGCAGCGCGTGATTATGATGTCTCTTTTAATGCCGAGTTTCAGACGTATGCATATATAAGAATTAAGGGTGCGATTCTCGATGAACTCAGGGGCTGGGCCTTCATACCGCCTAACGTAAATAAGCAGATTCGCCGCGCAATGGACCTTACAGTCGAAATTACAAAAGAGACCGGCAGCCCCCCTACTGAAACTGAGCTTGCTGAAAAACTCGGTATCACAACCCAGCAGGTTTATGAAACCCTCGAAAATGCACGCGTTCAGCAATTCCTTTCGATTGACAGAACCTCAGAAGACAGCCCTCCGCTGGCTAATTTGCTCTCGCAATCCGATGCCAAGCCTCCGGATGAACAGCTTCAGCAAAATGAACTTATTGATAATCTCACCAAATCTATTCAGCAGCTTAATGAACGCCAGCGGCAAGTCATTCTGCTTTATTATCAGCAGCATCTTACAATGAAACAAATAGCGGAAGTCTTCAAAATAACTGAGCCGCGAGTCAGCCAGCTGCATGCGGCCGCCTTATTCAACCTTTCAGCAAAATTGAGGCAAGACGATGACACCCGAAAATGAATTTATTAAACCGGTAGAAAATTTATCGAATGTCGGTTCGCTTACACCTATTGACAAGCATACTCAAAAAAGACGCAAACAGCAGCAGCATGATAGTTCAGCCGGCAGGCAGGAAACTCCTGATAATACCAATATTGAAGAAGCACAACCGCATATTAATAGAATTGAGTCAGGCTCGGTTGATTATCGCGCATAAGAGTAATTTTTTTATATAGAAGAGGTACTTAAAATGATACAGACTTTGAATCGTGTTCTAAAAAGTGATGAAGTTGAACTAGACGGCAGGTGCCATCTTGATATTGGGCCATCGGTTTCACAGCACAATCGAAATGCAGTTCCCGCAGCAACGAAAATAAAATTACTCGATAATAATAATGAGTATGTACTTATTGAGCTTCTATGCTCCTGCGGCAAAAAAACTATTGTTAGATGTGAATATAACAATGTTTCCGCACAGAAAACGCCTCAGCCGAATACAGGAAACAATCAGAAAAAGCCTTAAAGGAGAATATAAATGTGTGCTAAAGATAAAACTATCATTTGGATATTTACAACATTGTTTTTCCTCGCGTTTATCGGCTGCCGTTCAGATATTCCTACAAGGACAGATTTGCAGCTTGGCACTCAGCCCCCCGCAAATACAAGTTCATCCCAGGCTCAAAATCCTACTGCCGTAGAATCGGCTATAGCTTTATCCGACAAATACGCAAAGCTTTCTGAGGAAGCCGCTGCTTTAAGGCAAACCAAACAGACATTGGAAACTGAAAATGCTCAGCTCAAAACAGACCTGAATAATTGCCGTCAGCAGCTCGAGCAGATGCAAAAAGAATTAACACAGGCAAACGATATACTGGTGCAAACGCGCCTCGAATTGAACAATTGGAAAAACGATGTCCTTGGTTTTCGCAGTGAAATGCGGGAAGCTCAAAAGGTTCAGCTTGAAACTTTATATAAAATTCTAAAACTTATGGGAGGAGAAGTAAAAACCGAAGGCCCTGAAGGCAATCAGCAGGCTCAATAATAAACTTTTTGCTTCAAAGGAATAAAAATGAAATCTGTATCATATATTAAAAATAAGATGCCGCAGAATGCTTCGATAATATTTATATTATCTTTGATCATCATGTGCGGATGCATAAGACATGAAGCATCCGCTCCACCTTACAGAGATGTTTCCAGAAATCTTTTTACAATTAAAAGTGTATGCCTGGTCGAATTGCAAAATAAAACCATATATCCGCAGATATCCCTCGATGTTACGGACTCGCTTTATCAGTCATTACAAAAAAAGCAGCGATTTAATCTTTCGCTTCTAAAACAAACAGATGCCGCATGGGAGACCATCGAAGTTAAAACTGATTCATTTTGTACACTCGAACAATTACTGGCAGCACATAAACAGCTTGGAACCGACGCCTTGCTTATGGGAACAGTCACAAGTTATTCACCATACCCAAGAATTGCTATTGGTCTCAAATTAAAACTTGTGGACCTGAGAACCGGTCAGGTCGTATGGGCAGTTGAGCAAATCTGGGACACTGCAGATAAATCAACGCAGGAAAGAATAGAAAAATACTTTGATAAACAGCTTCGGTCTGACTTTTCACCCATTGGTGAGCAATTGGCCACTCTAAGCCCGCTAAATTTCATAAAATTTATTACTTATGAAGTAATGGAAACCATGTAGCCGAAAAATAAATATAGGCCCTAAAATAATGGCTGTTTTAATATAAAAAAGAAGATTTTAAATTTAAGGCTTAAGTTTTTAATAAAAGTCTCGAAAAAGAAATATGAAAGAATGTTTATTTTGGCACAGGTAAAATGATAGACAAGATAAATATAAATCAAATTCCAGATTTTTATGACGCCTCACAGCCGGGCAAGAATCGTTCTAAGCCGATAACAAATAACCAGACTGATGCAACTCTTCAAATCGATTATGCCCGCCTGATTGAACAGGCTATTAAAAGCCGTCCTGATGAAACTGATGCTGTTCAAAAAGCCCTCGAACTGCTGGAATCAGGCCAGCTTGATAATCCTGAAAACATCAGACAGGCAGCATCTAATATCGTAAAATTTGGCGTATAACTGCAAATGTCGTCCAAGGATGGGCGGCTTAGAAATTTAATGGATTGGCAAAGACGCCCCGATTAGTCGGGTTCGGCGAGGAAATGTAAACTGGGTTTCCCCAACCCCCGTTACTTAGCCTCGCCGTTTTTTTTAGGCCAGGCAATCAAGAAATCTGCTTTTGACAGCACCTTCATGCAGCACTTCAGAAAAGGCGCCTTTAATATTGATTTGAGCTATTGCTTTATTGGTTTGGAAGCATTCCAATGGCTTGTAAAAATCACCCGCGCTATTAAGGAAATTTGTTTTTACTACAACACATGATATTTTTTTGGAGATTGATTCCACCCTCATTTAATCTTATTTTAGCAAAATAGGCCTTCTAAATCAATTTTTAACCTCCTGAATGTAATTCGATTCCAAATAATATCCTCTATAATAATATTATCAGCTTTTTTATAGGACAAATAGCAAACCTGCCGATGAATAAAATTGAGGTTATTTTTATGCAGATTATTTCGCAATGTCCATTTTGCAAGTATTCATGGCTGCTTGACGATACAGCGGCAGACAAAAGAATACGGTGTAAAAATTGTAATCGTCTCTTCAAAGTTCCTAAATTGGAAGAGGTCCCAAAAGCCGCCCGGATTATTAAAACAGCAAAAGGCTCAGTTTACGCAGATGAATCCGGGAAAACTTATGGATAGATATTTGAATTAATCACATCTAAAAGGAAAAAAACGTGAAAAAATCCAATAATCGCAGAGAATTTATAAAGTATGCCGCTGGTTCGGCGGTTACAGGGACATTGATGCTTTCATGCGCAGAGCCGATTAAAAAGAGCAAAATACAATCATCATTTAAGTACCCGCTCTTTGATACGGTTGATATCCTTGTTGTGGGAGGAGGACCAGCAGGAATTGGCGCAGCAATCGGAGCCTCTCGAAAAGGAGCAAAAGTGCTGCTAATAGAAAATCATGCTTTTTTTGGCGGCGTCGGCGCCTGGTGCGTCGGTATGCCCATAAATCAGATGCGACCAATGGGCAAACCCCGTTCTAAAGTCCACGAGCTAATCATTAATAAACTGCTTGCATATGGTGACCAGGCAGTCCGCATTAACGAGCATCAGCTTTTGTGTAATGTCGATTATCTCAAAGCGGCAGTTATCGATGCTTTTGATGAAACAGGCTGCAAATATCTTGTCGCCACACGTGCAGTCGATTCAATAGTAGAAAACGGCCGGGTCACAGGAATCGTTATGGCAACTAAAAATGGTCTAATGACGATTAAAGCTGATATTATCATCGATTGCACAGGTGACGCCGATATCGCATTTTTTGCCGGTGCGGAGACGATGAAAGAAACTGGAAATCTATCGCCTATGACCCTGGTCTTCAGTGTGACAAATGTTGATAAAGAAAAACTAAAAGGAATTAATATTAAGGAAATTATCAGTAAAGCAAAACAAAAATATCCACTGATTCCGCCTGAATGGGGACTCGTCCAGATAGACCACTCTCATAGTTTCGTTATCAATCATGCGGGCACCCGTGCTTTTGCGGGCCTGACTCTTGATGCGACTGATCCCGTCATGAGAACACAGGCTGAATGAATGTATGAGCCGTCATCAGGTGCTTGAAATGATTAATGCAATGAGAGAATTTGGTTCTGAACCTCTTAAAAATGTTGAGCTTACCGGAACAGGAACACAAGTCGGAGTTCGTGAAACTCGCCGTATCAAAGGATTGTATGTCATTACAGAAGACGATGCGAAGTCCGGCAGGCGTTTCGAAGATGTTATTGCATGGCGATCGGGATATCTCGATATCGGCTTTGTTCGATTTGAGCAGATGAAAATCCATGATGTCCCATACCGTTCAATTGTTCCTGAGAAAATTGATGGCCTGTTAACTGCCGGCCGCTGTATATCGGCAACTCATGAGGCCGCTTCCGCTGGTAAAAGTATGGGAAACTGTATCGCTGTTGGCCATGCAGCGGGAATCGCCGCAGCTATCGCTAGTAAAAATCGATTACAACCCAGAGAAGTTAATGTAAATAAATTACAGGAAGCATTACGTGCGGAAGATGTTGATTTAGGAATCAAGGCTCGTGAACAGTCAACCAATATGCCTACTTAGGTTTAAATATTTTTGAACCTTTAGAGCCTGTATTATTTGGGTCGATGCCCAGTGCTTTTTCAATTCTGCATAATCTTGTTGAAATATCACTGAGTTTTTCATCAATCGAAATTATTTTTAAAGATAAATTTTGATCATCCATTTGAACAAAGAGTTTATCAGTTAAGTCCCTGTAATAATTAATGATGCCCTCGTATGAATCTATTGCTCGCGCAGTATCTGTCTTATACTCCGGAAAATCCGCTGGCAAAGCTATTTCATAATTTGTCGTTTTATTAGGTATTGCTATGGAAATAGCAGCCGCACTAAGGCAAACAATAGCAGCGATGCCGATTAGTATTTTTGTTTTTTTCTTGATATCCATAATTTCACCTTTAGGCATTTGCTCCAACTATTATGGGCGGTACGGGGCATTTGCTCTGCCTGGGCTCTTTTGGCAATGTGAAGAAAAAGCTGCTGCCTTTGCCTATTTTGGATTGTACCCAAATCCTGCCGCCGTAAAATTCAACAATCTTTTTTGTTATTGTCAAACCAATACCGGTGCTTTCGAAGTGGTCTTTTGGCGAAAGCGTCTGGAATATCTTGAAAATTCTTTCAAAATGCTCGTCCTCTATTCCCGGGCCATTATCCGCCACACTGAATTTCCAGAATCCGTGCTCCTGCTCACATTTGATTACTACTTTGCCGCATTCCTTGTCCATAAAGTTTATGGCATTACCGATAAGATTACAAAAAATCTGTCTGATACTATTCCTGCCGCAGGTAACAACCGGCAATTGACCTTCTACAATCATTTCAACGCTCTTTGGAATGCCTAAGTCTGTAATAATCTCTTGTATAATCTCATTGAGATCGACCTCGACACTTTTTTCTTTCCTCGCTACCTGTGAAAACGCAAGAACACCATCGATAAGATTATACATCCTTTTGACGCGTGTCAGCAGAAGCTTTATATGTTCCTTTCCGTCATCACCAAGTCTGTCACCATAATCACTTGACAGCCACCCTGCCAATGCGCTTATGCCCCTTAAAGGTCCTTTCAAATCATGTGAAGCGATATAAGCGAAATCCTTTAGTTCCTCAGTGGCTTGTTCCAGTTCCTCAAGCAATTGCAGCTGTACCTGTTCAGCAATTTTCAGTTCTGTAATATCCTGCAGTAATCCGTCATAAGCCGCTATCCCGCCATGTGAATCAAAACTCGGCACTAATGTCCTTCTAACCCAACGTATATTTTCATCTTTGCGGATTACCCGGTGTTCTATAGGCTCGCATTCCTGCCCGCTGATGCATTTCGAGACCTGCTCACGAACAATCTCCAGGTCTTCAGGATGCACAATATTTAGCCACAGAGTCGGTTTTTCTTTGAACTCTTCCGGAGAATAACCTGTTACTGCAGCGCTTGCCTGGCTGTGAATCGTTTCAACAGGCCGGCCGGACTTAAATCGAACTGTATAATGGTAATCTGTAACGGCTTCGGTTATTCTGCGATACCGCTCTTCACTGGCACAAAGTGCTTTTTGTGCCTCTTTCAATGTAACTAAATCCTTTTTTGCGGTAATATCCTGAACAACTCCCTGGCTTCCATTTAACTGACCATGGATATTTTTTGTGAAACTTGAATATACAGTTACATCCACCCTCTTGGCGCTTGCGGTTTTTAAGGTCAAATCATTGATGTGAACACTGCCTTTCTCGAGTTCCTTTATAAATTGCGCTCTTTCGAGTATGTCAAACCAGAACCTCTCGGGTAAAAATGGTTTTCCGATAATTTCAGATTTGTCCTCAATTTCCAGCAGCCGCATAAAAGAAGCATTTACATAAGTAGTCCTGCCGTTCAAATCAAGGGTATAAATGCACGTATCTGATTCTTCGAGTGATTTGAGATTATTTTCCTCTTCCAGGCGCCACTTGTCCTCGACTGCCCTGAATATATCAGTCTGCGTCACCACTCCGCAAAGCCAGCCATTGTCTTCCACTACAAGCCGGCGAATATGTGTTTTTTCCATAATCCTGCTTGCAGTAAAAATCGCGAAATGAGGAGGGATGGTCTGGACAGGTGATGACATGACTTCCTGCATCTTCACCTTTGCAGGATCGAGATTTACGGCAATAACCTTTTTAAGAATGTCTCTTTCTGTCAAAATGCCGGCTATTTTATCCGCCTGCATAACTATAATACCGGAAATTCCGCGTTTTGCCATCAAAGTTGCAGCTTCGGCAACAGTTGCCTCTGTCTGTATCGTTGCGGCATTTTTGCTCATTATCTCTGAAACATCTGTCCACATTCCATATGATGTAAGGACGCGTATTAGGTCTGTCTGTGTAACAATACCGACAAGCTTTTTACCTTCTACAACAGGCAGCCGTTTAACATGTTTTTCTTCAGCGATTTGCCCGGCTTGATAAACTGTTCCCTCGGGTGTAACTGTTACAACCGGACTGGACATTATATCGCTTACTTTTACTTCTAATGCGTTTTTACCTTTCGCTAAAACTTTTTCAAGAAAATCCTTCTCTGTAATTATTCCTGCAACGGCACCTTTATCTAAAACAACCAGTGAAGAAAAACCTTCCTGGGCCATCGCGTTTGCTGCCTTTGCCATCGTTTCACCTGGTTCTATGACAGCAACATCTGTGCTCATGATGTCTTTTATCTGCAGCCATACCTGGCTGGAAGTCACAAGATGACTCGATGCGATATCCTGTATACGGTTTTTTATCATCTCTCTGATTTTTTCTTCAGTTGCCATATCATTTTCCTGTCACATTTTATATTAACCAAGCTCGATTTAAAAAGATATTATAGACTTACAATTATATATATTATCGCCCTTTGCTGCATAGATTAGTTCGTCAAAATAGGCTGTATAGTCAACTGCGGAAACTACCTGATTTTTAAATGGCGTATAATTGTTCAGTCTATTGAGGACCGGTAAAAGCCTGGTTAATGATTAAACAAGGCCTGTTTGCAATGCGCTTTTTACGAGCTGGGCCGCATTATGCACCCCGAGCTTTCGCATGAGCCTGTTTCGATGGAATTCAACAGTTCTTTCACTGCGGGATAATCGACCGGCTATTTGCTTGTTGGTCTTGCCGGAAATGATAAGACGAAGTATCTCCGATTCACGTTTACTTAATGAGTTTATCCTCGAAACATCATAAATAAGCGTATTTTCCAAAATTTTATCTTCCGGGCGAGCAACAGTTGGTGGCTCTAAATATAACGGTTCAATAAACTCATTTAATGTATGATTTTCCATAATGTCATTCCGGCTGTCTTTTTTTATACTCAAAAATTATTATCGAAAGCTTTACCTTTTCTATAAGTCTTTTGTATAAATAAGAATAGATCCGATAATATCGTTATAATTATTTTGAAATAACCCCACAAACGTTAGCGTCTATAATGTAAATATGGCTATTCGATATAGGCCATAAAATTGATAGAAACCTTAAATTATTTGTCTAATGCTAATAAATAGAAAGATTATAGGCCTTCAATTTTCAACTTTTTTGATATAATAGAGTTTTGCACAACTTTGGTCATTGAAGGCCATTTTCGGCGAGGTATAGGTGATGGGCAGCTTTAAACTCATTTTGGGGTTTTTTGCTATAACAGCCATTGTATTTGCAATGGCTGGAGGGTGCAGCCCTGAGTTTAACAAAGCTGATGCAGACAAAGAGGTTTATAAAATCATCGATTCCAAATGGAAAAATGGTTTTGGCCAGAAAGCAAACTATATAATAGCCGACAGCAATATTCCTTCCCCCAACGATGTAAATATTGATATAACTCTCGCGGAAACTCAACCAGAGCCGATATCTCTCGCCGAGGCAGTGGCTATTGCCACAAAATACAATCGTGACTATCAAACTCAAAAGGAAAATCTCTATCTCTCAGCTCTCTCATTGACCGGCGAACGATATAAATATGCCCTCAAATGGTTCGGCACAGTTGATTATGATTATACAAGAAACGGTAAAGAAGTTTTCGAATCAAAAACCAAGTATTGGCCGCGAAGAACAGTAACAAAAGAAAAATGGGAAAATGCAGAGACCGAAACTCTCGAAGCCCAAATAGGTGTTCAAAAAACATTTATTACACCTGAAGGGATTTTGCTAAATACTAATCTTGCTTTTGACTGGTTAAGATTTCTATCCGGGGACCCTGACACGACTTTGGTGGGTATTTTAAGCGGCACATTGGATATCCCGCTGTTGGGCAACGGCGGCGGCAAACTTGCATGGGAAAATCTGACGCAGGCCGAAAGAGTTGTTTTATATCAGATTCGCACCTTTAACCGTTTTAGACAAACTTTTGTTGTTTCCATAATAAATGAATACTATGGTGTCTTGAGGCAAAAAGACAGTGTTAATAATGCGAAAAACAATTGGAACAGCAGTGTTGAATACAGAAAGCAGGCCGAACTCGAGGCAAAATGCGGCCGCACGCCTGCTTACCAGGTTGATCAGGCCAGGCAGCGCGAATTAGATGCCTACAATGGTTATGTAACCGCTCTTCAGCGATATGAGCAATCACTTGACTTTTTTAAAATTCAATTAACAATCCCGATTACAACCCCGATAGAGTTAGACCAGAACGAATTAGTTGCCTTGGGGACTACCGCCACAAGCGAGCCCAATTTCACTGTTGATGACGCAATCGATACAGCATTGCAATGCAGGCTCGATTTAGCTAATTCCTACAACATTATTGAAGATGCGCACCGAAAAGTTGTGCTTGCTTCACAAGGACTGGGAGTTCAGTTGGATCTTAGCGCCAGTGCCAAGGTTAAAACTGAACGCGATACAGATATCGATAATTTCGAATTTAACAAGGGAACTTACAACCTCGGCATTCATGCTGATTTACCGTTTGATAGAAAAAACCAGCGAAATATTTATCGCGAAGCTTTAATAATTCTCGAACGCCGGCAGCGTGAATACAGCAATGATATAGATTCGGTTGTGCTTGATGTCCGCCAGGCATATCGCCTGTTATTGTCGACAGCAGAACAATATTTGACCCAGAAAAAAAGTTTGGCTTTGGCGGAAGACAGAGTTAAAAATATGCCAGTGCTGTTGAAATCAGGCCGTGCGCAGATTAGAGACCTTCTTGACGCTCAGGACTCGTTACTAGAAGCGCAAAACGACCTTACTTCAGCCCTGGTAGGACATACAATCGCAATATTGAGCTTCTACCGCGATATTGGCATTCTTCAGGTCAGACCAGATGGTATGTGGGAACAATCCCAAACAACAGTATCCAGGAATCAGACAAATGAACGAGAATCAAACAACCAATCTTCACGAGACAACATCTAAGAGAGTTTGGTGGAAAAGCAAATTGTTTATTGCAGCTTTTTTAAGTGCAGTAATTATTACTCTCCTTGTTTTTACATTGGCTACAAATAATACCTCTTCTCAAACACCATCAAGAACACTCAGCACATTCGCCGCAAGACGCGATAATCTTACTGTTACAGTAACTGAAAGCGGCAGTATAAAAGCCAGAAAATCCGTTGACCTTAAATCCGAAGTTGAAGGCCGGGCGACCATCGTCAATATTGTCCCTGAAGGAACAATCATTACTCCTGAAGACGTTTGCAGCGGCAAAATACTTGTCGAACTTGATTCAGGTGATTTAAAAGAACAGCTTACTCAAAGGCAAATTGACTACACAAGTGCAGAGGCAAGCTACGCGCAGGCAAAAGAAGCATATGACATTCAAGTTAAGCAAAACGAAAGTGACATATCGGCCGCAGAATTAAAGGTTAAATTCGCATTAATGGATTTTCAGAAATATCTTGGCGAATCTCTGGCAAATCAGGTTATTGACACCATTAAAGAAGTAAATGATCCCAATACAGATATTAGTGAAATTATCAATATTAACAAAATGACAGAGGATATCAATGCCCTGGGGGGACAGGGCTCTCAGGACATTCATAATGCACAGGATAAAATTAAATTGGCTTCGGCAAATCTTGCAAATGCAAAATACAAGCTCGAAGGAACACAGGAACTTTTCGATTCCAATTATGTCGCAAAAATAGAGCTCGACCGTGATGCCCTTGAAAGAGACAGCTACGAAATACAGCAAAAACAGGCCATTGTCTCAATGAATCTGTACAAGATTTATGAATTCCCAAAACAAGTCCAGAAACTTTTGAGTGATTATTTCGAATCAAAACGTAACCTCGAGCGCACATACGCAAAGGCACGTTCTCAACTTGCCCAGGCAAAGGCGCTGCTTGAAAGCGCAAAAGCGCGGCTGGATTTGCAGTCGGACCGCCTTGAAAAAAGCAAAAAACAGTTTGCCGGCTGCACCATAAAGGCTCCTATTCCGGGTTTTGTAGTCTATGGTTCCAGCCTTGAAGGTAACGCCAACAGATTCCGCGGCACTGGCCTCATTGCACCCGGCGAACAGGTTTTTCAGAGACAAACAATAATTTCTATGCCGGATACATCTGCTATGATGGCTGAAATAGCCGTACACGAATCGTCTATAGATAAAATCAAGCCTGGCCAGAAAGCAACTGTTGTTATAGATGCATTCCCTGACCAGACTTTCAATGGTGATGTTATCAAGGTGGCTTCCTTGCCCGACCAGCAGAGAAACTGGCTTAGTCCCGATATAAAGGTTTATACAACACAAGTCCTCATTGAAGGCACTCATCCTTTTCTAAAGCCTGGAATGTCCGCACGTGTAGAAGTCTTCGTAGATTACGCGCCTGGTGCCTTGATTGTCCCCGTTCAGGTTGTTGCAAGCAGAGGCGGCAAAAAAGTTTGTTATGCCGTAAACTCAGGTAAAAGCGCTGAAAGAGAAGTTAAAACAGGTCTTTTCAATGATACTTATGTCCAGATTCTGGAAGGGGTAAATGAAGGCGAAGAAGTTTTGCTCAATCCTCCCAGAATTACGGAAACTAAAGCTGAGCCGGAAAAACAGCTGGCTGATAAATTCCCTAATAAAAATGGGCAGCAAATGATGGCTCAATCATCAGACGACTCACCTCTAATGTCCGAGCCAAATAGAGGCAGCCGAAGAGAACAGGGCTTTGCCAGGCCTATATCAATGAATTTTGACTCAAACCAGACAGATGACCAGCAGCGTGAAAGATTCAGGCAATTCAGCCAAAGAGGCCAGAGAGGTGAAATGCCAGATTTTAATCAAATGGATGAGCAAACAAGAGAAAGAATCAGACAATTTAGAGAAAGAGCCCCCAGAGGCGAAGGATTTGACCCTAACCAGATGGATGAACAGCAGCGTGAGAGATCTAGACAATTTAGAAATCGTTCGAGGCAGCACAATGACGGAGAATCCTCAAGTCAGGAACCTTGATTTTACTTCCGACAGCTCTATCCTCGTTTTTGATAAACTTTGCAAAAGCTATCAGCTTGGCGCTGTCGAACTTAAAGTTTTGCGGGAAATCGACCTTGTCGTAAAAAAGGGAGACTATCTTGCCGTAATGGGCCCAAGCGGCTCAGGCAAATCAACCCTGCTTAATTTAATTGGCTGTCTCGATAGACCCTCAAGAGGAAAATATTACCTCGGAGGACATGATGTTTCAACATTGGATGATAACGAGCTTTCCGCAATTCGCGGCAGGCACATCGGTTTCGTTTTTCAATCATTCAATCTGATTTCACAATTAAATGTTCTCGAAAACATTGAAATCCCCATGTTTTATCAAGGTGTTCCAGAACATCAAAGCAGAATCAGGGCAATAGAGCTTGCAGAAATGGTTGGCTTGGGCGAACGCCTCAATCACAGACCTTCTGAATTAAGTGGAGGTCAGCAGCAGCGAGTTGCTATAGCAAGAGCATTGGCTAATGACCCATTGATTGTTCTGGCTGATGAACCCACGGGTAATCTCGATAGCCAAAGCGGCAAAGATATACTTAACATCTTAGACCTTCTTTACCAGAAAGGCAAAACCCTCATCATTATCACTCACGATGAAGATATAGCAAAACATTCACAAAGGGAAATCCGCCTTTTCGACGGGCAAATTGCAAAACAATGGTATAACCGCTGATGTTTATATATAGAATAAAAAGAACGATGAAACTTGGTCTTAAAAGCCTTTGGCTTCATCGTCTACGTTCGACCTTAACTGCACTTGGCATCATTTTTGGTGTATCTTCTGTCATTGCGATGCTTGCTATCGGCGAAGGAGCAAGCAAAGATGCAATGGCTCAAATTGCAAGGCTCGGCTCACTCAATATTATTGTAAAAACTACTCAGCCGGCCGAAGACCAGCACGCCACCGGTCAGCAGAGTAGTATGCAGGAATACGGCCTTACATACGATGATGCTGATCGTTTTAGAAACAGCATCCCCGGCATTCAAGTCATTGTCCCTGTCCGCCGTGTTGCACATCAGGCATGGTATCGAAACCGAAAAATTCCTGTAGAAGTTATAGGAACAGTCCCATGGCATCTTGAAACCTCTCCAATCCGGCTGGTTATAGGCAGATTCCTCTCGACTTACGATATCGATTACAAACAGGATATATGCGTAATCGATGAAGGTGTTATGAACGAGCTGTTCGCATTTGACGACCCTCTGGGGCAATTTGTAAAAATTGGTAGTGATTATTACAGTGTTGTAGGAATTGTAAGCTCTCAGCCTATTGCTGTTTCTCCAGGACAGGAGGAAACAAAAAATACTGAAGCTAAACAGGCAGGCGCAAATGCCGGTAATATTTACATTCCGCTTTCAACTGTTAAAAATAGATTTGGCGAAATGTCAGTTAAAATATCCGGCCAAAGCGGCGCAAATGTTGAGAAGGTCGAATTGCAGGAAATCATCATCAAAGTTACCAATACTGACCTTGTTTTACCCACCCGCGATATTCTTCAAACCATCCTCGAACGTTTCCATAAAAAAACCGATTATCAGTTAACGGTTCCGCTCGAACTGCTTGAACAGGCGAAAAGGCAAAAAAGAATCTTCAGCATAGTTCTTGGCTCTATAGCCGCAATTTCACTGCTTGTCGGAGGTATCGGTATTATGAATATAATGCTGGCAACTGTTAGCGAACGGACACGCGAGATCGGCATTCGAAGAGCACTGGGAGCAAGGAAAAAAGATATTATCTTTCAGTTTCTTTCTGAGACATTGCTGTTGACATTTGCCGGGGGAATATTGGGCATCTTCTTCGGCTGCACAATACCTTTCTTTGTAACTCGTTTCGGCAATATGCCGACAGTTATTACCCTCTCATCTCTTTTACTCTCGTTTGGCATTTCAGGTGCAGTTGGTATAGCTTTTGGACTCTATCCGGCTTACCGTGCTGCTAACATGGACCCTATCGAGTCACTGAGGCATGAATAAACAAAAGGGCCGCATTTTTTCGCAGCCCTCTTTGCCGTACTTATTCGGTTGAACTATTCACCGCCATAAAGCCACCAATTTGCAAACTGCATCAGGTCATCAATCTCCACCTTGCCGTCACGGTCTCTATCGGCCCCATTGCACCATGCATTTGAGCGTGAGCAGTTGGTTTTTTGCCACTGGGCCGCAAATACCGAGTAATCTTTGTGATTATATAACCAGGGCGAGAGATATGCTCCATCGATTACCTGCTGACTTATACCCGGTCCCTGCCATGCGACCGCTATATTGTCGCCGCCGCCGTTTTCTTTCTGCAATGCCTCAATATAATATTTATGTCCTTTTAGCAGTGATTTTGCCGCCGATGTCTGGGAAGAATATTTAGTCCACTCGCGTGAATTGGTCCAATCGTTTACATAGGCAATCAGAACAGCATTAGCGGGATTGTCATCGGTGCTCAGCCGTAACTGGCCATTGTCGTCGCTGGCAAACCAGAAGGTATAAGAACCATCAGCAGGCGGATAGAGATATCCGCGAATGCGTGTTCCGTAGTTATCCGCCCAGTCAATAGGCCCTTCCAATGACGTAATCAATGATCGACCATTGGGATTATACGGGTAATTTATGTCTGAGGTGAGATTGCTGACAGCGGTTCCTGAAATTCCAGTCCACAATTCACGAAGAATATAGCCGGTTGCCTCGCCGCTGAAGACACTGATATTCACTGGCGTTGAGGTAGTTGTCGCGTTATTATTATCGGTCGCCTTTGCGGTCAAACTGTATCGGCCCACGTTGACATCGTTCCAATTATAAGAATACGGGAAATTTGTATCTTCGCCCAGTTTTGTCGAACCCCGGAAGAATTCTACTTTTGTTATGAAACCGTTAACATCGGAGGCGTTTGCCTCTATGACAATGTCGTCTCCCAATGTAAACACATCACCGTCGATAGGCGAAGTTATCTCAACATTTGGCAGAATGTTGCCTCCCACCTGCGGCACTTTTAGAAGGATCATAGCGCTTGCCGGGAGAGTTATTGAAAACGAACCGCTGGATGTAAACGACTGAGGGGCGATAGAATTCACTGTAAGCGGATTGGGATGCACTGTTCCATTTATACTGAGATCGGCCTTGTCCTGAATTGTTAATCCATTCGTTATTATGTTTCCGGCCGGCTCAATTGTCCATTTTTGTCCCGCCTGCGCGGCCGTCATACCGGCTATATTAATCTGGGTCGTAAATGCCGTGGTGGGAGAATTGTTCACGATAAATATCGTCAGACTGCCGACTGCGTCTTGGGCGGCATACGCTCGAACAAGCGAATTCGAGCTGGATGCCTGAACCATATCCCGTCCAAAATAATAAATCAACAGCGGCTTGATATACCAAGCCGGATAAACCGAATAATTGCCGGCATAGTCATATATCCACGGATTGGACACAGTCCACTTATTCTTAGCCATTTCGAGGATATATTGAGCACGAAACATAGCATTGATATAGCATGAAGGCCTATCGTAATCATTAGCAGTACCATCTGGATCATATGCTCCGGTATTCCATTCCGTCATACAATATTCAATCTGCCCTACATATTGCGACCCGAGGGCGTTCGAAACGATGCCGTTCATGTTGGTTGTATATTGAGCGATGTCATTGATTCTGGCGCTAAGCAAGGTTGGATTGTAACTTGCAGCCTCACCGGAGCCGGGATACTGGTGAATAATCAGAAAGTCAGGAATCGCACTCTTTGCGGCGGAAGCCACAAGCGTATCATAGGTCCAATAGCCCTGATACCAGCCCCAAGGTTGAAGCTCGTGTTTGGGTTCGGCAACAGCGCCTATTTTAATATTTGGATTGACCGCTTTCATAGCCAGAGAAAAATCGGCAAAGTAATCACCATAATAGGTGCCGCTGATTTGAGGAAACCACCCGATTTCCCACGGCCCGCCAATTTCGTTGCCAATTTCCCAGTATTCGGCGCAGGTCTCCCTGGCAGTCTGGTCCTGCACCCAGGCAGTCGCGGCATTGACGGCGCTTGTATGGGCCTGTGCCCAGTCACAGACGTCATCTGTGGGATTATTATCCTGACAGTGGTCATACCACCAACCGGGAAAATTAACAATCGGCTGAAGCGTAGGAGGAACTTCTTCACCAGGCTGGCTCATAAGGCTCATCAGATACAGATACTCATTATAACTGACTTTCCACCCCTGGCTGCCGTTTGGGCCTTCTATATCACTCCAGAGAACCCCGTTACCCCACGAACCTCCGGGTATGCGAAAGTACTTGTTCCCCGATGCCTTCATTAAATTATTAAATGTGGAATTACCACCGGCCATGGAGCCATCCCAGGACGCTAAATTCCCCCCATACAGCGTCATTGGGATTGTGCGGATATACGATGAAGCGTCAACATTCACCGTCACATTAGCCGCCTGCACAAAAGAAACTATAAAAAGAGTTGTCAAAACAGTCACGCTTAACCGGATTTTTGATTTCATCACCAAAACTCCCAAAAAAATTTAAAAAAGCTTTACTTCTGCAAAAAAGAATCTTCACGCATTGATACCAAATTCAAACACGAAAAATTCATCCATTGCGCCGAACTACTCGCCTATGTAAAGCCACCACTCAGCAAACGTCATCAGGTCATCGACCTGAACATTGCCATCGCGGTCTCTGTCGGCACCATTACACCATGCATTTGAACGGGAGCAGTTGGTTTTTAACCATTGGGGACCCAAAGTCGCGTAATCCTTGAAATTATACAACCAGGGCGACAGATACGCGCCGTCGATTACCTGCAGAGTAAAACCAGGTCCCTGCCATGCTACCGCTATATTGTCGCCGCCGCCGTTTTCCTTCTGCAAGGCCTCGATGTAATATTTGTGCCCGGCAAGCAGTGGTTTTAGCGACGACTGCTGATTACTTTCTTTGTTCCATTCGCGAGAATTCGTCCAGTTTGCCACATACGCAATCTGGACAGCGTGACAAGGGTCGTCATCTGTGCTAAGCCTCAATGAGCCGGCGTCATCGCTTGCAATCCAGAAGGTGTAATTACCACTGACAGGCGGATAGAGATACCCGCGAATACGTGTTCCGTAATTATCCGCCCAGTCAGTCGGCCCTTCCAGTGAGGTAATCAATGCCCGTCCATTTGGGTTCGTCGGATAATTTATATCTGAAGTCAGATTGCTGACCGATGTTCCTGAAATTCCAGTCCACAATTCTCTTAGAATGAAGCCGGTGGCGTCGCCGCTGAAAACATTGATATTGACTACCGGCGAGATAGATGTGACGCCGTTACTATCAGCAGCCCGTGCGGTCAAACTGTATGTGCCCGCGTTTACATCATTCCATGTATAAGAATAGGGGAAATTTGTATCTTCACCCAGTTTTGTCAAACCGTCAAAGAATTCCACTTTTGTAATCGAGGCGTTAGCATCGGAAATATTCGCTTGAATTACTATATCGTCTCCAGAGTTAAATTTATCGCCGTCGAGAGGCGAAGTTATTGAAACGCTAAGGGACGTTGTCGCAAGTACAATATGGCAGACACTTTTCATGGGAATAGTATAGGTGAACAAGTTATTTGTGATTGTGCTGATTGGGGTGGTTTCCGAAATTGTTGAACTTGTGTTATCGAATTTCCAGACCCTGCCGGAAACGAAGTTTTGTGAGCTGGTGATATTGAATGCCCCGGTAATATCATTAGTCTGGTTTTTATTTATAACTATAAGATGAAGGACGCCGGGCATTTCGTTGGATACGGATGCGTAAATTGAACTATCAACTTTATTGGACATTGAGGCAGCTACATTTATATCGCCGAATTTGGAGTTAAGGCCGTCGTAATTAGTGTACATTTTTATCGCTGTGTCAATATAGCCGCCAGATCCCCAGTAATTAGTCATATATACGCCATACTTGCCGCAAATACCCAGAAAATCAGCGGTTGTAATGCCGGTTGCCCATTGCGTAGAAGGACCCCATGTATATTCCGTAATTGCGATGTTAGTATCGGGGAAATAATTCGCTATGTCGGTCTTAAATCTTGTGAGAATCGGCAAAAATTGCGCCCAATACGATTGATTTACCCAGCTTGAACCACCATCAGGATAAGTCATATGAGGATAAACATAATCTTGGTCCCAAAGGGTTCTCGGTGCCTGCATTCTCGCGTAAAAAATTTGAGAATACTCTCTGTTATCACAAATGCCATGGACGTTGAAATCATTCTCAGAGGGATACCAA
>CAYSKP010000129.1:0-20396 GCA_964431645.1 uncultured Pirellulales bacterium | reverse complement strand
TGTGGTGTTTGTGCCGTGTATCGGGGCATTTATATTGCCGATTCTCGGCCGGATATCGCTTGGGCTGCGAAATTTCATTGCACTTCTTCTGGCCTTAATCCCGCTTATACTGGTATTGGCGATACTGCCGCATGTGCTTGCAACAGGTGCGGTTACGGCGGGAACGAATTTCCAAAATAATTTCAATTTGACACTTTATGCCGATGGGCTGGCTGTATTTATGGCGGCCGTGTCGGCATTTATCAGCTCAATCATTATTTTCTATTCGTTCGGCTATATCAGCCACTATAAAAATCAGAATGAATACTATTTGATGGTCCTGCTGTTTCTGGGCGGGATGATGGGGCTGGTGTTCTCGTCGAACCTGGTATTTTTGTATCTCTTTTGGGAAATCACGGCGATTACGAGCTGGCGGCTTATCGGATTTTTCAGGGAAAAAGAGCATGTGATTAAGGCCGACAAGGCGTTTTTAGTGACGATGTTCGGCTCACTTTTGATGCTGCTGGCGTTTATCATTGTTTACCAGCAGGCAGGCTCGTTCGATATGCAGGTATTGAAAGAGAAGCTTGCGGGCAGCCACTTATCCAATATAGCGGTGCTTTTGATGCTGGCGGGGATATTTTCAAAATCGGCGACGCTGCCCTTCCATACGTGGCTGCCGGACGCAGGCGTGGCACCATCACCTGTTACCGCCCTGCTGCATGCGGCACTGCTGGTCAAGATTGGCGTTTACGTCTTTGCCAGGTTATTTATCGCGACATTTATGATTGACGATTTCTGGCATACGGTTGTGCCGATTATCGCCGGGGCAAGCGCATTAGTGGCGGCAAGCGCAGCGATGATTGATACGGATTTGAAACGCATTATCGCGTATTCGACGGTAAGCCAGATTGGATTTATTTTCCTGGGGCTTTCGATTGGAAATCCGATCGGAATTGCCGGCGGGCTATTATTTATTTTGATGCACGGACTGGCCAAGGCGGGATTATTCCTTTGCGCAGGTATAGTTGAGCAAAATACCAAGACAAAGGACATTACCAAACTGGGCGGGCTGATTCAGACGATGCCGGTGACGGCGATCGCGTTTCTGTTCTGCGCATTTTCGGTGATGGGGATACCGCCGTTTGGCGGATTTTTCAGCAAATATATGGTGATGACAAGCACGATAAACGCACACGAAATGTGGATTATGCTGGTGTTCCTAATCGGGGCGATAATGACAATCATATATTTGCTGCGGGTTTTCAATATGGTATTTTTGGGTGAACCCAGGGGACAACTGGTGCGGGAAGGGTCGCCGACGATGGTGGTCAGCGTGGCATCGCTTGCGGTGCTTTCGATTGTCGCCGGATTTACAATCGCCTGGCCCAGTAACTTTGTTATGGCCGCGATACAGAATCTGCCGGGGGTAATCAGATGACCATTGATGTTTTATATTTATATTTTTTGATTGCGATACCGCTGGCAGGAGGGCTTGCGGCATTTGTTGTTCCCAACCGCGTTAAGGGTGTTAAGGAGGCCATTGCACTGGCGGCGACGGCAGTGACGCTGTGGTCGGCGTTTAGTCTTTTTAAGCAAAATTTAACGCTAACGGGCGAGTGGCTTAGTTTCGGAATAAATTTTGAGTTGCGTTTGTATCATTTCAGCGCGTTTATACTTTGCGCGGTGGCTGCGTTTTCGTTTTTGTTCGTACTATATAGCTGGTCATTCATGTGGAACAGGCCGTATAAAAATCAATTTTACAGCTATCTGCTTTTCACGGTCGCGATGACAAATGGAGCGGTGCTGGCGGATAATCTCGTGCTGATGCTTTTCTTCTGGGAGGGATTGCTTCTGACATTGTTCGGGATGATTGCGATTGGCAGGCCGGGGGCGTTCAGGACGGCGATTAAGGCACTGATTATCGTGGGTATTTCGGATTTGTGCCTTATGATGGGTATCGGCATTGCGGGGTACATGGCGGGGACATTTACGATATCCAAGATTAGCCTGCAGGTTGGGGGAATAGGGGCGATTGGGTTTATTTTGATGATGATTGGCGCGATTTCGAAGGCGGGATCGCTGCCCTTCCATACATGGATTCCTGATGCGGCAGTCGATGCGCCGCTGCCGTTTATGGCGTTTTTGCCGGCATCGCTTGAGAAACTTCTGGGCATTTATCTTTTGGCGCGGATTTCTCTTGATATGTTTAAACTTGCGCCGGAGTCGTGGCTGAGCACGCTGCTTATGGCAATCGGAGCTGTTACGATTTTGGTTGCAGTGATGATGGCGCTTGTGCAGAAGGATTACAAGCGGCTGCTTTCGTATCACGCGATCAGCCAGGTGGGGTACATGGTGCTGGGGATAGGGACATGCCTGCCGATTGGTATTGTGGGCGGCTTGTTTCATATGATTAATCACGCGATGTATAAAAGCTGCCTGTTCCTTACCGGCGGCTCTGTCGAAAAGCAGACGGGAACAACCGATTTGGCAAAGCTGGGCGGTATATGGCTCAAGATGCCGGTGACATTTGTGTGCTTTATTATAGCGGCCGCATCGATTTCGGGCGTGCCGCCTTTTAACGGGTTTTTCTCAAAAGAGCTTGTTTACGACGCTTCGCTGGAAAGAGGCACGATATTTTATCTTGCGGCGATTCTGGGGACATTCTTGACCTCGGCATCATTTTTGAAACTTGGCCACGCGGCGTTTTTGGGCAGGATGAACGAGGAAAACCGCAATGTTAAAGAGTCATCGTGGGCAATGCTGATACCGATGATTGTTATCGCGGCCATGTGCGTAGTTTTCGGGGTATGGAATTATCTGCCTCTTGATAATCTTATCAAGCCGATACTGGGCGAGGAAAGATTGGCGGGACATCATTTCGGGCCCAATACTATGCTGATTACGCTTACTGTAATAGCACTTATCGGCGCGGTGCTGCATCATTTGTTCGCGGTGAAGGTTAATGGAAGCGGATACAAAGCGAGCGACCATATCCGCCATGCCCCGTTTTTCGAAGGGATTTATAACAAGGCCGAAAACAGAGTCTTTGACCCTTATGATATCGTGCTCAAGGTGGTGCAGGGTGTGTCGAGGTTCGGTTGGTGGATAGACAGGGGTATTGACTGGATTTACAACGAATTTTGCGTGCGGGTAACAACGGGGACATCGTTTTTAATCAGGGCCGCGCATACGGGAAGCTATTCGATGTATGTTGTGTGGTCGCTGGTAGGATTATTGTTTGTCGTATTAATGCTGATGAAGCGATTTTAATTTAGAGGCAATATGCTGTCAGGACTTTTATTATTGCCGTTATTGGCGATATTCATTTTGAATCTGCCGTTTCGAGGGCTGATGCAGAAGCTGTCCTTAGTGTTTGGACTATTTCTTTCAGTCTGGCAGATAACATTTGTAATTTTGCTTTGGATGGGGCGGGGCGGTGTTGATTACTGGTCAAAACATTTCACATTAAGCCTGACCTGCGACAGCCTTACACTTGTTCTGCTGTTATCGATTGGAATAGTAGTTTTGACGACACTGCTGGTTTCATTGCAAACCTTCAGCAGCGAAAAGCAGCGGTTCGGTTTTGTGAACCTGGTTTTAGTAGCGATGATGGGAATGAACGGCACTGTGATGCTGACGGACCTGTTCTCGCTTTATGTATTCATTGAGATTACGGCGGTATCTTCATTTATATTAATTGCCTTTCAGCGGGACACCAATGCCCTCGAGGGAGCTTTAAAATACATAATACTTTCCGCAAGCGCAACAATAATGATGCTGTTATCGATTTCGATAATGCTGCTGGTTGTGGGCGACACATCATTTGCGGCGGCAGGCAAGGCCATAAATCAGTCAGCAGGCAATCCATTGGTGATGCCAGCGATAGGTTTATTTGTATGCGGCTTATTAATTAAGGGCGGTGTGGTTCCTTTCCATGGATGGCTGCCTGCGGCATATTCGGCGGCACCTGCGGCAGCTTCGGTGCTTTTGGCGGGAATTGCCACTAAGACATCGGGCATTTACGCCATTATTCGTTTAGCTACTTCTGTATTTGCAAATAACGAATCGTTAAATCATATACTTTTAATTGCAGGGATAATTTCGATTCTTGTCGGCGCATTTGCCGCAATGGGACAAAACGATTTCAAACGAATGCTTGCTTATTCGAGTATAAGCCAGGTTGGATATATAGTTCTTGCCCTTGGATGCGGGACAAACCTCGCTATTATCGGTGCGGTATTTCATTTGTTCAATCACTCCATTTTCAAGTCATTGCTGTTTGTAAATTCTGCGGCAGTTGAAAGCCAATCGGGCACGACAGATATGAGCAAACTTGGTGGATTAGGCGCAAAGATGCCGGTTACAAACGCTACATCTTTGATTGCGTTTTTATCAACGGCGGGCGTGCCCCCCCTTGCGGGATTCTGGAGCAAGCTGATTATTATCATAGCGCTGTGGCAAAACGGACTGCATACCTATGCGGTTATCGCGATAGTGGCCAGCGTGTTGACGCTTGCATATCTATTGATAATGCAGAGAAGGGTATTCTTCGGGATACCGAATGAGGAAGGACAAAGTGTAAGAGAAGCCGGATTTGGAATAGTGCTTACTGAATCGATATTGGCACTGATTACAATCGGTGTAGGTGTGTTATTCCCGTGGATTTTTAACAGTGTTGTTATGCCTATAAGCAGTTTTTTGAAATAAAGAGTTGATATGACAATAAATATTATACTTGGAGTTTTGCTTGTTTTGGCGGCCGTTTGGACGGTTATGACGGCACGGGTATTACGTTCGGTTATTGGGCTGGCTGTGACCAGTGTGATTCTCACAATCATTATGTTCAAACTGAATTCGCCGCTTGCGGCGGTATTTGAATTATCTGTTTGCGCGGGGCTGATTTCCGCTATCTTCATAAGCTGCATAAGCTTAACTCAAAGGATGACAGAAGAGCAGGCGGCGACCAGGTTAAAAGAGCGATTTTCGATGTTCTGGCTATTACCGGTAATTCTTGTTCTTGCGGGAGTGGCCCTGTATCAGCTCCATCTAACCCCCGATTTAAGCTTACAGCAGGCCGCACCAACAGAAACGGATGTTCGTAATATATTATGGAATCTGCGGCACTTGGATATCTTAGGCCAGATAATCATTTTAATTGCCGGAGCATTCGGGGTTGTCGCTTTATTTAAGGATTAACATATGACTGATTTGCCGCAGGTTTTCTGGTTATTGAGTATAGCAGCGGCTCTGCTGTTAATAACCGGTTTTTATTGTTTAATAGTAACGTATAACCTTGTCAGGGCGCTTATTGCTCTTGAGATCTTAACAAAGAGCGTAACGCTTTTTATTATATTGGCAGGATATGTTACAGGCCGGACAGGGATGGCACAAGCATTGGCCATAACGCTGATTGTTATTGAGGTTGTGGTGATTGCTGTGGCTGTCGGAATCGTTCTTTGCGTATATAAAAACATTAAGACAATAGACGGAAGATCTTTAAGAAATATCAAGGGATAAAATAAGATGTCAAATGAACTGCTGTTATCGCCACCCATTGTTTTTTTGATGATAATGCTTACGGCTATTTTTGTGATGTATCTGCTTTCAAAACTCGCATTAAAGCCAAAGAAGGTGTCTGAGGGACTGACAAAGGAATATTCATGCGGCGAGGAAATAAAGACGCACATGATTCAGCCGGATTACAGTCAATTTTTCCCGTTCGCGTTTTATTTTACGATTCTGCACGTCGCGGCATTGATGATTGCGACAGTGCCGATGGCAACTCTGGAAACATTTTTAATAGCGATTGTTTATATACTCGGCGCAATAGCCGGGTTATTTGTGCTGTATAAGAGGTAATAATGGATTTAGTTAAAAAAATAGTGACATGGGCAAGAATTAAGTCCCCATGGATTATTCATTTCAACACAGGGGCATGTAATGCCTGTGATATAGAGATAATAGCGGCGCTAACACCGAGATATGATATAGAGCGATTTGGAGTCATATTAAAAGGCACACCGAGGCACGCAGATGTCCTGGTTTGCTCAGGGCCTGTCACAAGGCAGATAAAAGACCGCCTGATAAGAATATATGAGCAGATGCCGGAACCTAAATTCGTTGTGGCTGTCGGGACATGTGCCTGCTCAGGCGGGGTATTCAACGGCTGCTATAATGTCGAAGGCGGCATAGATGAGGTGATACCTGTATCAGCGTATATACCAGGGTGTCCGGCAAGTCCCAAGGCGATTATAGATGGAGTGGTAAAGCTGCTCGCAAGCGTTGACGCAGCATCAAAGCCAAAAGAAGAACCGGCAGTAAACGGAACATAATTCGGAGGTTTCGAGTGTTAGTTGAAGAAGAAAAAATAAGACAGCAGTTAATCGAAAGGTTTGGATTACCCGCTGAAAAGGTAAACGTTCAAAGAGAAAGACGCATCTGGGCAGATATACCGGCGGCTAATTTCATGGAAATTTTTGATTATGCTGTGGATAAACTGGGATTTGTTATTCTTGGGACGATTACGGGCCTTGACGAAGGGTCAACTCTCGGCGCAATTTACCATTTAGCAAGAGAAAGCGGGATAATGCTGAATCTGCATATAAGTGTTCCAAAAGAAAAACCGGTGATAAAGACAATCAGCGCCAGATTCCCGGCGGCGGATGCATACGAAAGAGAATTGGTTGATTTATTAGGCATGCAGGTCGAGGGTTTACCTGCCGGGAATAGATACCCGCTGCCGGATGACTGGCCGGCGGGTCAATACCCCTTGCGTAAGGATTGGACCGGCATAGCAAGCAAGAAAAAGGAGGCAGAGAATGCCTGAAAGAGAATTTAAAATACCGATAGGTCCTCAGCACCCGGCATTGAAAGAGCCTGAAAGTTTTTTGCTGACATTGCGGGGTGAGAAAATCACGGAAATGACAGTCCGGTTGGGTTATAATCATCGAGGCATAGAAAAGGCATGCGAAGCACGGACATATATTCAGGACATGTATCTTGTCGAGCGGGTCTGCGGGATATGCTCGCATTCACATTCCACGTGCTTTATACAGGCAGTCGAGGAAATCGCCGGATTACAGGTGCCAAAACGCGGTCTTTATATCCGCACGCTAATTGCCGAGCTCGAGAGGATTCATAGTCACCTGCTTTGGCTGGGCGTTGCGGGACATGAAATCGGGTTTGATACATTATTGATGTATACATGGCGGGACCGAGAAATCGTAATGGACATACTTGCGCTGGTTACCGGCAATAGAGTTAATTATGGCATGAACACAATCGGCGGAGTGAGACGAGATGTAACTACTGACCAGATTCCGAAGATTTTAGAAGCGATAGACAAGCTCGAGGAACGGACAAAATATTATATCCAGGTGGGAACAGAAGAAATTACGTTGCGTGAAAGACTTTCGGGTGTTGGAAAGCTCTCTAAAGAAGATGCAATCCGGCTGGGCGCTGTAGGCCCAACGGCAAGGGCATCAGGAGTTAACAGGGATGTAAGGCGAGATGACCCGTATGGGGCTTATGGTGAACTTACATTTGACGTTATAATTGATAATCATAGTGACGTTTACGGCAGGACGCTTGTAAGATTGGGTGAATTGATGCAGTCATACAAACTCGTCCGCCAGATTATCCGGCAGCTTCCTGAAGGGCCGATTTCAGTCAAGGCGCCAAGAAGGATACCTGCGGGCCAGGCGGTGAGCAGGTATGAAGCGCCCCGAGGGGAAGATGTTCATTTTGTAAAGTCGAACGGCAGTGATAAACCTGAAAGAGTAAAGGTTCGAGCTCCCACACTGGCTAATGTGCAGGTAGTCGCTCATATGCTAAAAGACGGTTATCTTGCCGATACCCCGATTGTGATAGCCGCGATTGATCCATGTTTTTCCTGCACGGACAGGGCGATTTCCAGGACCGATATTGAGAGCGGCCGGACTGATAGAATGGATTGGCCGGAACTGAGGACATATGGAATTAACTGGTATAGAAAACAGGGAATTGATTTTAGTGAATTGAACAAGAAGATGAGGGTATTGAGAGAGTCGAACTGATGGAGGCATTGTTTAATATATTTGTTTTTCCGGGATTATTATTTGTCGCGGTATTCGGATTAGCTGCTGAATACATCGACCGCAAACTTTATGCCTTGATGCAAAATAGAATCGGGCCTCCGTGGTTTCAGCCCGTGGCTGACTTTATAAAGCTGGCATCAAAGCAAGAGCTTGTGCCGGAGCATGCCGACTCATTTGTATTTAAGATGATGCCGGTTATCGCAATCACTTCGATAATTACGGCATTTCTTTATATTCCGATGTGGGGCTCAAATGCCTTGTTTGCATTCAAAGGCGACCTTGTTGTCGTTTTGTACCTGCTTACTGTCCCAACACTGACGTATTTTCTCGGGGGCTGGTATTCACGAAGCGTATATTCGATGATTGGGGCGGCGCGCTCGCTGACGCAATTATTTGCCTATGAGATACCATTATTTATCAGCATATTGGCGCCTGCAATGCTTGCTGATACATGGTCGTTGAGCGGGATATCTGAATATTTCAGCGTTCATCCATGGCACATACTTTTTAATATTCCGGGTTTTGTAATAGCGATAATTGCGCTTTTAGGCAAGCTTGAAAAGGTGCCGTTCGATATACCTGAGGCGGAGACGGAAATCGTGGCAGGCGCCTTTAGCGAATACAGCGGCAGCCTACTGGCGTTATTCAGGATGGCAATCGATATGGAGCTGGTCATTGGGGCTTCACTATTGGCGGCGGTATTCCTGCCTTTCGGACTGCATTACGGACCATGGGTAGGATTCGGATTATATATTTTGAAGGTGCTTTTCATAATCGGACTTATATCTCTTTCACGCACGATTGTGGCGCGTTTGAGAATTGACCAGATGATTGGCTTTTGCTGGAAGGTTATCGCGCCTGTTGCGTTTTTACAATTCATAGCTGATTTGATTATTAAGGGGATTGCTAAATAATGTTTAGACCGGGAAAAATGACAGCTCAGGTATTGCGTTCGCTTTTCAAAAAGCCTGCGACGTCGATGTACCCGTTTGTGAAACATCCGATGCCGAAAGATTTCCGGGGCAAGCTTCGTTTCTACCAGGAAAAATGCATCGGCTGCAAGATGTGTATGCGAGACTGCCCGTCGGGGGCGATTACGATAAAGCCGGTTCCAGGGGCCCAAAAGAAATTTATGGCCGAGATAGACCTCGCAAAGTGTCTATATTGCGCACAATGTGTTGATTCATGCCCGAGGAAGGCCCTTGAAGCGACGGCGGATTATGAGCTTGCACAGCTCGAACACGGCAAACTCAAGGTGGTATACGGTGACCAAACAGGCGGAGATACTAAAGAAAAAACTTGAGAACGCCCGGCGAGTCGCCATACTGGGTATCGGCTCAGACCTGCGAGGCGATGACATAGCAGGTATTCTTACAGCGCAAAATATCGAAAAAGCAATCAAGTCAAAGAAAACAACTCCTGAACTTAAAGTCTTTTTAGGAGAAACTGCGCCGGAGAATCTCACAGGCGAGATAAAAAGATTTAATCCTTCTCATTTGATAATCATCGATTCGGCGATCCTTAATGCCGTGGCCGGACATATTGAAATATTGAACCCCAACCAAATCGGGGGGACTTCTTTTTGCACGCACAGCCTGCCGTTAAAGGTAATGACAGATTATCTGCAGGAATCATTTAAGTTCGAGGTAATCACTATAGGGATACAGCCGGGAACTCTTACATTCGGAGCCAAGGCATCCAGGGAAGTTATCGAGGCAGTAAAACAACTTTCCATGGCAATTGTCAATCTATTCAAAATAGAAAAATAAAAAAAGGGGATTCGCAAATGCAAATCCCCTGTTTATACTTTTTTTTACACGGGCTGGAAGCCCGTGCCACTTACGAATTAATCTTCTTCTTTAATCCTCATTCCATAGAAAGAACGAGCGACGAAAATCGCCGAAAGAATGAAGAATGTAATCGCCAGAATGGTGTTTGTTCTTCTTGTCAGCACCAATGCAAGCTCGATAGCTAAAACACCGAACAAGGTGCTGAACTTGATAATGGGGTTCATCGCAACCGATGAGGTGTCTTTGAAGGGATCACCAACCGTGTCGCCAACAACAGTTGCGGCATGGAGTTCTGTGCCCTTTTCCCTTAAGTTTACTTCGACATATTTTTTGGCGTTATCCCATGCGCCGCCTGCGTTTGCCATAAAGATGGCTTGATACAGACCGAACAACGCGATTGAAATCAGGTAGCCAATGAAGAAATACGGGTCAAGGCAGGCGAAGGCGAGCGTGCTGAAGAATATAGCAAGAAACAGGTTAATCATGCCTTTCTGTGCGAACTTGGTGCAAATCTCGACGACCTTGTTGCTGTCTTCGCTCGATGCTTTTGTCGCGCCTTCAAGCTTGATATTATTTTTTATAAACTTAACTGCGTGATAAGCACCGGTCGATACGGCCTGCGTGGATGCGGCCGTAAACCAGTAAATGATGGCGCCGCCGGCCATCAGACCAAGCAAAAACGGTGAATGCAGAATAGAAAGATTCGCCATAAGCTCAGGCCTCAGACCCTCGGTCAAAATCATAATAATTGAGAAAATCATCGTAGTAGCACCGACGACGGCCGTGCCAATGAGCACTGGTTTAGCGGTTGCCTTGAATGTGTTGCCTGCGCCATCGGCCTCCTCAAGGTAGGTCTTTGCTTTATCGAAATTCGGTTCGAAACCGAATTCCTTTTTGATATCAGCTTTGATGTTTGGAATACTCTCTATAAGCGAAAGCTCATAGATAGACTGTGCATTGTCTGCCACAGGGCCAAATGAGTCAACCGCGATTGTTACAGGCCCCATACTCAAAAAGCCAAAGGCCACAAGACCAAACGCAAAGACTGATGGGGCAATCATGAGTGCATTTAAGCCGGCCAGGCTGACGCCATATGCAATTGCCATTAAAGCAAGAATGGTCAGACCCATCCAATAGGCGCTGAAATTACCTGTGCAGAAGCCCGCAAGAATCGTTAAAGGTGCGCCGCCTTTTCGTGAGGCGTTTACGATATTTTGAACATAAGCTGATTTGACGGCTGTGAACATATTGACTAATTCCGGAATCAATGCGCCTGCGATTGTGCCGCATGTGATAATCGAGGCGAATTTCCACCACATAGAGCCGTCGCCGAGGGTTGGTATAAGCAGCCATGAAACCAGATAAGTAAGTCCTATTGAGACAAACGATGTCAGCCATACAAGCGACAGCAGCGGTTTCTCGAAATCCATTGTATTTGCATTTCCAAAGCGTGCCTTTGCCCAGATGGCATTAAGCCAGTATGAGCCGCTGCTTGTGATAATCATTACAAGACGCATAACGAAAATCCAAACGAGCAGCTGGACCTGAATAGTCGGTTCTTTAACGGCCAGCAGAATGAATGATATCAGTGCGACACCAGTGACACCATATGTTTCGAAACCATCGGCGGTCGGGCCGACCGAGTCACCAGCGTTGTCGCCGGTGCAGTCGGCAATGACTCCGGGATTGCGTGCATCGTCTTCTTTGATGTTGAATACGATTTTCATAAGGTCGGAACCGATATCGGCGATTTTGGTGAAGACGCCGCCGGCGATTCTCAGGACCGATGCACCTAAGGATTCACCAATGGCAAAGCCAAGGAAACACCAACCAGCCATATTCGCAGGGATGAACAGCAGGATGCAGAGCATTACGAACAACTCGATACTGATAAGCAGCATACCGATGCTCATACCTGATTTAAGGGGTATTTCGTAAACGGGGAAGGGTTTGCCTTCCAGGCTTGCAAAGGCGGAGCGTGAGTTGGCGAATGTATTGATTCTCATTCCAAACCATGCGACGGTGTAGCTGCCGGCGATACCAATCAAGCTGCACGCGAGGATTATAGCAACCATGGCGTTGGGCTGCTCACGCAATAGGTGGAAATAAACCCACATAATGACGGCGACCAGGGCCCAGAGGACAAGAATGAATTTACCCTGGGTAAAGAGGTATGTCTTGCAGGTGCCATAGATAAGCTCGGAGATATCGAGCATTGCCTTATGGACCTTCATTTTCTTAATCTTGGAATATTGGACCATACCAAAGACGATACCGAATGCACAGATAGCCAATCCCCAAATCAAGAGGGACCAGCCGTCAACTTTATCGCCAAAGAATTTGACGATTGTGAGATCCGGCAGGACAAGCTCGGCCTCGCTGGCAAGAACGGCAGGCACGCCGCACAACAATGTTACTACTGCTGCCAAAAACGCCCTCACTGGCGTAACAACAGCACATTTCAACCGCGTTTCCACTAGTGTTCTCCTTAAAAAATTCAGGTAATAAGTAATTAGATCATGCAAACCGTAAAGCCAAATAGTTTAGCGATGAAATAAAGTAAATGCAAGTATTTTGATGAGCAAATAAAATCATTAAACATCAGATAAAGATTTGATTTTCCATATCCTGCTAAATAGTACAGATGATTAAAGTTGAGGAAAATTATAAAATGGAAACGAACCAGGTATCCACCCGTCTTGGTTTTCAACTTCGCCGCAGGCAGGCGGATTTTCACACCACCAATTAACATGAATTTACAGTGAAGGTGAAGTACTGGTTCATTCAGGGATAGTGAAATAGAAGGTCGAACCCTGGCCTAGTTGCGATTCGAGCCAGATTTCGCCCCCGTGGCGTTCGACGATTCTTTTACAGATACTAAGGCCAACGCCATAACCCGGATATTTATCTCGAGTATGCAGACGCTGGAAAATCAGGAATATGCGTTCATTGAACTGCGGATCGATACCTATTCCGTTGTCGCGGACTGAAAACTGCCAGCAGTCTTCTTTTTTCTGATAACCGACGTGAATTTCGGGCTTATGTTCGTTCCTGAATTTGAGCGCATTGGCTATAAGATTCTGGAAAAGCTGAGTGACCTGTATATCATCGGCCACAACCATCGGCAGCTCATCACTGGTTATCACGGCACGAGTTTCGTAAATGCTTCTTTGAAGGTTAGTGATGGCCGACTTCAGCGAAGCCTGTGCCGATACTTGTCTGAAGGGTTTGCCGTGGGTCCCAACACGCGAGTATTGCAGCAGACCTGTCAGCAGGTCATCCATCCTTTTGGCGCCTTCGGTTGCATATCGAATATACTCAATCGCGCTTGCGTCGAGCTTTTCATTATATTTCTTGTAAAGCAGCTCCATAAATCCGTTGATGGCACGAAGCGGCTCACGCAGATCATGGCTGGAAACATACGCGAACTGCTCAAGGTCCATGTTCGATCGTTTAAGCTCCTGCGCGGTTTGCCTAACTTGTTCTTCCGCCTGCTTTCGCTCGGTAATATCCATATGATGCCACAGCCTTCCGTATAACTTCCCCTCCAAATTTATTGGAATGAAATCACGCAGGCATGTTCGCCCGTCACTCATCATTACCTCTTCGCCTTTTACAGGCTGCCCATGGCTAACTATCTCCCTGATTCGGTCTACTGCCTTTTCAGGATCCTCATAACCGTTTTTTATCTTTTCAATCATTTCGTTGGAACAAAGTCCAATCAGGTCATCGGGTCTGCCCACAAGATTAAACATGTCACAGAACGATCGGTTGGCAAACTCAACTTTTCCTTCATTATTAACAAGCAAAATGCTGCCATACATGCTTGACAAGGTTGAGTAAAACCTTTGTATGGTGGTTTGTATTACTTTTTCCGCATTCCTCCGCTCGGTTATATCCTGGAACACTGTTGCAAATTTTCCTTTTGCCGGGGAAAAAACAGATATGCTGAAATACTTATTCATCGGCTCAAAAAAGGTTTCAAATGATTCCGCCTTTCCTGAAGATGCAACTCTTCCGTAAATATCCAGGTACGGGGGCTTGTCTGTCCCATAAGCTTCCGTGGCTTTTTTGCCAATTACATTGTCCCTGCTTAAACCTGTAACCAATTCAAATGCGGGATTCACATCGATTATTACATAATTTATCGGTTTGCCGTCACTGCTGTAAATAACTTCGTGAATAGCGGCGCCTTCAGTCATCGAAGTATACAAGGCGGAAAATTTCTCTTCGCTCTTTCGCAGCTTCTCCTCGGCCTGCTTACGCTCGGTGATGTCGAGCACGAAGGAGGCAATCTCCTCTTGCGACCCGGGGAGGATCGCATCCACAATGAACACGGACACGCGCGTGCCGTCGCGTCGGACGTATTGCTTCTCAAAGGGAGTGCATGTGCCGCTGGCGCGCAGCTCCGCGAGGGCCCGCTCGTCGGCCGCCCGCCACTCGGGCGGGGTGATCGCGCGCCAATCCACCTTGCCCTGGTTGAATTCCTCGCGGGTGAAGCCGATCAGGCGCAAGTAATAGTCATTAGTTTCGAGAACGACGCCGGCGGCATTAGCAACCACGATGCCGACAATGCTAGCGTCCACAAACTGGCGCAGGCGTTCATGGGCTTGGCGCAACTTCTCCTCGGCATGCTTACGGGCGGTGATGTCCCTGATTGCCCCCATCATTCTTATCGCCTTGCCTTTGTTGTCGTAATAAAACATGGCGTTAATATCAATCCAATGAACACTGCCGTCAGGCCAGACAATACGATACTCCGTCTGAAATCCTGTGTGTTCAGTCATCGAACGGCGCATTCTATCTTCGACGAGGCGTAAATCATCCGGATGCACCCGGTCGGTCCAGTCGCGGTATGAGTACATAGTATTAATAGTATTAGTAGGCTTATATCCGAATATAATCTCGTGATGACGCGACCAGTAAAGTTCACCTGTTTGTATATGCCAGTCAAAAATGCCTATCTGTGCGGCATTAACCGAAAGGCCAAGACGTTCCTGGCTTTGCCGCAGCGCCTCCTGTGCTTTCTTGATGCTGGTTATGTCGGCGCCGGTGGTAATAAAATATTCACCTAACGGAACACTGGTAAACTTGAAATATCTGTCAAGATTAGGGAAGTAGTCCTCGTAGGAACACGGAACACCTTCCGTCATAATCTTTTGCACGGTAGGCATATAGTGTTCTGCCGCGCCGGGGCCGAAGATTTCATCCGTGGTTTTGCCCCTGACCTCTTCAAAAGACTTGCCCCATGTTTTGAGCGTGGGCGGATTGGCATCCACTAACCGCCAAGTTTTTATCCGGCCGTTCTCATCACGCACCAGTCTCCAGAAATGCACCTCTTCGGTCATATTCATAAACAGGTTGCGATAGCGTTCTTCGCTTTCCCGCAGTGCATCTTCCAGAGAAATTCCCCAAATATGTGACTCACGCACCGCGGCGATTGCCGCGATAAACATATACACCCCGCTTAGATACTGTGCCGTGCGGCCCGTCCAGCTCAGCAAACTGCCGTGGACTGACTCAATCATAATGCCGAACAGGCCGACAGCGATGAGGGACAACGCAAGAGAATACCATTTCGAAAACGAACTTAGAGGCCTGCTGCCGGCCTCCGTTAAATGAACCGCGGTGAGGGCAAATATTGCGGTGGCCGAGCCAAGCACAATATGCCTTACTATAGTCCCGCCCTGGCCCTGCACAAAAAATACCGGCATCCTTCCTGCCAGCGTCAACAGCGTAATTAGCCCTATGGCCAACAGCGCACCCGCGTAAGCAGATGCCAGCCAAAGGCCCGTCGCCCGCACAACCCGCCGCCGCAGCGACAGAACTACGCCCGTCAGGTGGCACAAAGCCGATAGCAATACGCTGACATTGTGAATCGTCACAACAGTGTTGATGTCCATTTGGTGATTGGCGCTGCTCATGATGCTGGAAACAATTCCCGCTAAAGCAGCTAAGCCCCAGATGAGAACGCCGCAACCTAGCATCAGTATCCCTAACGAACCACGGTCAAGGAAGCTGTGGCTCATAAGGTACACAACAAACAGGCAAATAAGCATCGAGAAGATAATGTTCAGTACCAGCATCAGGTTGAGCGACTCGTAGGAAGTCCGCAAATCCGCGCCCCACAATATTGCAAGAGTAATAAGCAGCAGCGGTATCGCCAGCCATGCCAGTCGGCTCAGCAGACCGTCGCCCTTCCGCAAATCCGGCTGTTCAGGTATATTTTGCCAAGACGAATTTTTATTTGGCTCACTGCTCACAAATCGCCCTCAGTGGTAAGGCATCAGCACTGAATGACATTTTAACCAAAAGCTTTTATAACCTCGCTGTTTGGAATTCCCTTTCCCGCTTTAAACTCCGGCCTTACTCTTGACATTTGGATAATAACAATGCCGGGCGGTCAAGTCAACACTGTCTAAATGAATACAATTCCTCCGCAGTTAAAAATAAGGATAATATTTATTTCAGGGGTAAATGAATTGTGAATGTGCCGCCCTGGCCGGGGTGAATAATGGAGACAGCCCCACAGCAACCCATTTTTCCTCGCCAAAAAATCCAGCGTCATCTGCCTGCCAAGGCGTAGCGCAGCGAAGCCTGGTGTTAATCTAATTTTGGGCGAAAAGAGGGAAAAGGGGGACAGGTTAGAATTATTCCGAATTAAATTTCGCACTTTTTTTCGTTGTTCCAATCGGCAATTGGAAATCGACAATCGCCAATCTCAATTTAAATCCGAAATACGCGAACCGAATAACGAAACGAGCCGCGTAACCTCAACCGAATTACTCAACCAGCGAATTTATTTACTCTATTAATTACCTACAGGCACATGCGGGTATTGTGATAGGAACATTTCCATTCGCCGGCTTTGGGGTCAGATAAGTTTGGGATAATCATATTATTGCCCACTTCCAGAAAAAAGTTTAAACCATAAATTATTGACTATTAAGGAACCAATAAATAAAATTAGATTTTCCTTATAACATCAGGACAACATTGTTTAAGACAGGACAAAGGAGCGGCAAAATGTTAGGCAAGTACAAGCGAAAAAAGACGTTTTTTTTAAGAGCGATTATTATTTGCTCAATTATATCTTCTGGCGGCTGCGGTTCGTATTGCAAACTTGTCGAGCCAAATAAGTCGACCGGCCATTTCCCCACCAATACGCAGGTGCGGAAGGAATCGATAAAAATTAATAAGCAGTTAGATATAAAAGAACATAAAGCTCTGCTTTATATACGAAATACATCAAGTCCCCCATCCGGAAATCTTGAATTGTTTAATTTTATGAAAAAATCAATAGGCAAGCTGGAATTCTTTTCAGAAATTAAAGATAAACAGCAGATAAGGGTAGAAATGGCAGAGGATAAGGTTATCAAAAATACATATCAAGTTACTGATGGGATGATTATAGAATGGCTTCAAAAAAAGTATAATAATTTTCTTATTGCAGATTACCGGCTCAGGTCATTAGGAGGGTACAATTTCGGCTTGGATTTTAATGTCATTAATCCTGATAATGACGAGACTGTGCTATCCATTTCGCATAAAGCATTTAATTTGAGCGGACTAGACCAGCCTGTCTTTTATCCTGTGCTGAATTCATTTAGCGACTGGATTCGCGAGAACGCCGGTTAAAAATGTATTGAGCCGGCGAGGACAGTTATTTCAAATCATTGGCTATTTTTTGAGTTATTGATTTGAGGGCATATTGCATGCCTTCCGTAAAGGCCTTAGAATCACTGATGATGGATGGGAAATTTTTCCAGCAAAAGCGTGAATCTTTTTTTACGGAACAAAAAGCACAACCGATTTCAAAGCAGCTGTTATTGTAGTGCATAACAAATCCATAGTAAGGAAAAGACCTGTATAAAATTTTTCCGCTTCGGGCTTCTACAAGCTGTGCGTGCACGCCGGCCCACGGACAATATGAAAAATCGAATGATGCCTGCACACAGCCAATTTGGCCGCCGAAAACATCCAAATAAGCATCGACGTCGCCAGGGATATTATTATAATCTTGAATAAACATGTCCCTTTTCCTGGGAACATTAACAGGAACTACAGTATAACCATTGTTGTTTAGCTCTGTCATTAAACCATAGTAAACTTCCCGACGAAAATCAAAGCCCTGCTTATCCAAGGCAACCTTCAAAGCATCTGTTTTGGGCACCTTGCTTCCCGCAACCGCCTCACCTAAGATAGGTCCGAGAGCAGCTCCCACAGCGCCGGCTTGCAAATAAGCACTGCCGGAGCCCATGCGGGATTCTATGTCTTCTATTGCGTATTCTTCTGAAACTTCATCGATTGTCAATATCCCGATGGTTTTGATATTTGCATGTTCGGCTCGATTGAATTTGATGGCACTTTGGCAGCAGCCACCAAGGGACAAGCAAAAAACAGAAATTAACAAGACTAAAATCCAAATACGCATAACCTGCTCTCCGGAAAAATTTAAAAAGCGTAATCCTGTTTTTAAGACATTATATCATATGCTCTGAGTAAGAATATTTATGTTCTTAAAAATAATTTATTAGTTAAACAGATTTACTTATATCTTTTAGCCTGTTTATTGTTTCCAGGCACATACGGGTATTATGATAGGAACACTTCCATTCGCCGGCCTTGGGATCGGTTAAATTGGGGATACCTTGGCGATTGGTTTTCATGAACCATTCACCATTTTTATGGTCAACAATATGTTTATCAATGAATTCCCAGCAATTAAGTGCGGCCGTTAAAAATTTGTCATTATTGCTTAGCTGATATGCATTGAGAAATCCAACGACTGCCTCTGCCTGAGGCCACCATTCCTTATCTGAATTTATAATCTTACCCCCCCTGCCTTCATAAACCAGGCCCCCATCTTTATCAATTCCTTCCTTTAAAACAACTTCAGCCATTTTCAATGCGATATCAGCAAATTCTTTCTTCAAATATTCTTTGCCAAGCACTTCAGCCGCCTCGTAGAGAAGCCATGTTCCCTCGATATCGTGGCCGAAGGTGTAAGAATCGGATTTGGGCTGCCATAGTTCATTGAAGAAATGGTTAAAGTGATATGTCTTTTTATCAATGATGTGATTTTTAAAATTATCCAATAGCGAAACGATTTTTTCAGCTACCTTTGCGTTATGGTCGCAGCGATATAGATTTGTATAGCTTTCAATTACATGGAGATGGGTATTCATCGATTTCTTTTCATTCATGTCCTTGTCACTGAGCCGGGCGCCTTCTGATACGGACCAGTCGCGATTGCAGACCTCGAAATAGCCGGTATTGATTTTATCGAAGCTGTGCTTTTCGATTAAATCGAACATCTCATAGGCGCGTTTAAGTGCATCTTTATCTTTTGATGCGAGGTAATATTCGGCCAATGCATAGATATAAAATGCCTGGCCGTAAATCTTTTTAGAATCATCTACACAATTGCCCTTATAATCGAGAGTCCAAAAGACTCCGCCGAATTTTTTATCCCGGAAAAAATCGTTTAAATAATCATATGCCCTTTTTGCAAGTTCGAGATATTCAGGTTTATTTTCGAAGCGAGCCATTGCGGCAAAGGTCCAAAGGATTCTTGCATTTAAAATCAAACCTTTATTCGAATGATTATCGATTTTGTTGTCCGGCCCGACTAAGCCGACAAAGCCGCCGAATTCTTCATCGACAGTATGTTTTTGCCAAAACGGGATTATGTTTTTGAGCAGTTCATTTGTAACCTGTGTTTGAAAAGTTTTCAGCTCGTCTTTAGTCATGGATGATAAATCCTTTAGAAAATTTAATAAAATAACTTTCAAATATTATCCGCTGAAGGCGTATCAAGCAATTCTAATAGGGCAAAAAACCTTGATATAAAGGGGGGCAATTTGGTATCATATTGGTATCATTATGCGTCAAATAAGCCCTTTTAAGGTATCGGAGGGAGTGCATTCCTGCGGTTAAAACACAGGTTTTAGGGCATTTGGAGCCTGAACATAGCCTCAAAATAAGGCGTAAATTCCACGTTAGAAGCAATATAAGTTAAGGGAAGAGCGTCTTATAACGATAGAATATTTAAAGAGTTAAGTCTTTTTTAGGGATAAAAACGTGAAAAAAACATATTTTTTGGTCATCATAATCGCCGCCGGAGCATTAACAACTGGCGGGTGGCTGTATTTCAGTAATGGAAAAGCAAATAAAATAAGCTTTAGAACAGTAGAAGTAACATACGGAAATATACTTTCAACGATAAATGCGACCGGGACGGTAGAACCTGAAGACTTGGTAGATGTAGGTGCCCAGGTAGCCGGGCAGGTGCTGGCATTCGGCAAAGATATAGACGGTAACGAGGTAGATTACGGCTCGCAGGTAGATGAAGGAACTATATTAGCTAAAATTGATGATAAGACATACCTTTCCGATGTGGCTTTAATGTCAGCGCAGCTGGAACAAGCAAAGGCGGGGGTTGAAAATGCACAAGCCAATCTTTTACAGTTGAAAGCGAAACTTGTGCAGGCACAGCTTGACTGGGAAAGAGCCCAGAAGCTTGGGCCATCTGAAGCGCTCGCTAAAA
>CAYSKP010000128.1:0-12904 GCA_964431645.1 uncultured Pirellulales bacterium | reverse complement strand
CACGAAGGTTTCACGCGGGCGATGTATTTATCCAACGGCGATATCCTGCTGTCGGGCGCGAGGAAATTTGACGCGGCACATCCGCTGGAAAGCAGAAGCGGGAAAAACGCGGAATTATGGGTTTTGAAAAAAGACCTGTCGGCAGCGCCTGTGCCGCTTGGCGAGAAATGTTCGGAAGGCCCGGCGGTATCACGCAGCCGGATGACAATCGCATGGACGCTGCAGGATGAGGGGCTTATCTATATTGGGGATATTATTTATGAAAATGACAAGCCGAAGCTGATTAATAAAAAACTCATCCTCGATGCCAATACTTTGCCGTTTAAATGCGAGGTTGAGACGCAGAACTTTCGCCCGCCGGATGAGAAAGAGCTGATATTTAGCGCCTATATGCAGCACTACCGCTATGGCGATGTGGCGGGGCTGAATCTCGAAACGGGTAAGATTGTAAACTATAACAATACTCCGAAAATTTACGATGAGCCGGAGGGCATATTCCCTGATGGCAAATATACGCTGATTGAATGCGACCGCCACAATCCCAAAGGGACACAGTATATCGATATTTACAAGCTGGCACTCGACGGCTCGGGACAGATGGAGCGGCTGACTCATTTCGCCGATTATCCGGGCTATAAGGCAAGCAACCCTGTTGTCAGCGACGACGGCAGGTTTATCGCGTTTCAATATGCAAAACTGGGTGACCAGGCCGGGGCGGGGAGAGGAATCTTCGTCTTCGACATCGCCGGCTTCGAAGCCGCGAAACAAAAACCTTAACCGCAGAGAAAAGAACGGCGAGAAAAAATAGAAGAAAAAACGGAAACTTCCTGTACGTCATTCCGAGCGGAGCGAAGCGGAGTCGAGGAATCTAATTTTTTAATTAGATTTCTCCGCTACGTCTCTCCGGTAAACCGGAGAGACTTCGGTCGAAATGACATTTTTGCTGCTGTATCGTCAGTTCTAAATATTTGCTTCATACCAGTCGGCGGCAAGATCGAGCCATTTGGGATTTTGTGAATCAATAAGGTTTATCTTCTTTTCTCTCCGCCAATGCTTAATTTGCTTTTCTCGCGCGATTGCAGACAAGGCATCACCGAAGGTTTCAATATAAACAAGATGGCTGATATTATATTTATCTGTGAAGCCGGGCATAAGATGATTTTTATGCTGGTAAACACGTTTTTTTATATTACTTGTAACGCCGGTGTAAAGAATTCGATTTTTGCTGGACATAATATAAACATAAAAAGTTTTCATTTCAATTATCATAACGGATGCACTTATTTGAATATATAGATTTCTCGACTCGCTGCGCTCGCTCGAAATGACATCTTCTTTGGTATCGTTCGAAATTATAAGAATAGATTTCTCCGCTCCAGCGACGCTAAAGCGCCGCTTCTGGTCGAAATGACAGTGATGATTGATTGACAAAATAATTAAAAAGATTTCTCGACTCGCTGCGCTCGCTCGAAATGACATCTTCTTTGATATCGTTCGAAATTATAAGAATAGATTTCTCCGCTCCAGCGACGCTAAAGCGTCGCTTCGCTCGAAATGACGACGCTTGGGAAATCTGCGTTTAGGATCAATGACGTTAGATCTAATTTAATATTGAAATTTTCGCATTTCTTGAGTAAACTTTGGCCGCGTTAAAAGAATCTCACCGCTGAGAACGCTGAGTTCGCAGAGTTTTTTATATATATTTTCTCTGCGGTCTTTGCGATCTCTGCGGTGAAAAAGAAAGGCCAAGGGAATGGCAAGAAAAAGACAGACATCTTCGGCGAACCAGTGGTTTAACTTCACACGTGACTCATACCTCGAGCGGACAAGCCGGCCGATTTACGCGATATTTTATCTATTGCCATTCATAATTTTTTACGAGCTGGGCACAATCTTTATCAATACAGATGTTCTCAGCCAGACGCAGGTGCGGGTCGTCGCGTTTGTCTGGATGCAGCAGCTTTTGAGGCATATGGGATTCGGCGGCAAACTCCTGTGGGCGGCCCCGGCACTTGTGGTAATTGTAATTTTGCTTGCCTATCAGCTCGTCTCGAGAAAGCCGTGGTGGGTTTCAATCCCTGATATAATTCCAATGACTGTCGAATGCGTTTTATATGCCATACCGCTAATAGTGCTTAGCTTATTTCTAAATAGCGCAACACCCGCTAAGACCAGTTTCAATCTTGGGCAGCCAACTAAGGTAATTCAATGTGCGGCCGTAAAAAATGCAAGCCGGCAAAAGGCGCCCCAGCGAGCGCAAGTGCAGCCGTCTGCACAGATAGAGCAGCCGGTCCAAAAACAGCCTCCGCAGATTACCGCAGCTTTGCCAAAGCAGCCGATACAAAAATCTGTTCTTGCGGATATTGTTACAGGTATCGGGGCGGGAATTTACGAGGAGTTGCTTTTCAGGTTGATTCTTATATGTGCGATTATGCTTATCTTGCAGGATTTGCTCGGCGTTAATCAGCACACCGCAATTATCATCGCTGTGCTTTTATCGGCAGGACTTTTCGGCGCCCATCATCACATAGATTTTCTTACCGGGCGGGCAAACTCGAACGATTTATTTGACGGCGTGAAATTCGCTTTCCGGACAATGGCAGGCGTTTATTTCGCCGCGATTTTTGCCATACGCGGCTTTGGAATTACCGCGGGGACACACGCTTTTTATGACATCATCGCAACTTTGATTAACGCAATGATATTTCAACGATAAAAAATCAAAAAATTTCTTTATATTGGAATTTTTTTTGCAAATATCCTGCCTTTGTTACCCGTTTTAAATACTTGATTTGTGTAATAATCGTCCTATAAGTGCTCAACAAGCGATTATCAATACTGATAATGGCCTTGAATTTTTGGTCTATTTTTGTGTATAATGAACTTGTGAAACGAGATTATAACTTTATATTTTAAGGCCGACAAACTATGGAATCACCTCAACTCAATGTGGCAATCGAAGAACTCTCCTTCAGCTTGTTTCAAAGACCTCTGCATCCGGAATTATTCAATATTTATGCAAGCAGACGTCTAAAAAGCGAGAAGTACGAAGCCCTCATCTGGATTACAGGCTGCACTCACGTTGTCAGCGCCTTCGCCGGCGATGTATCACTATCTGAAGTAATCAGCACCCCGACCCAGATGCTGCCGGAGCGAGGGTTGATTGAGCGGTTCCAGTTCCACGGGCCTCGTTCACACAAATGCACACTTAGCAAAAACGTCAGCTACATGACCGATTTCCAGGTCGAGCGGCTGACCCCCGCACTATATCGACAGAGTTTTACAGATCTCGAACGGTTCGGCAGAGACAGAGGCGTCTTTGTCCGTTTCCCTGAATTCGAAATAGACGGCCTGCAGCCGTTCTGCTATATCGATTTTGAGACAAGAAAAACAGAGCTGCACGTTCATACTTTTGCCGCTTATCCCGACCAGATAGCAATTGTAAAGACACAATCTCTGTTTGATTTCCAGTAATAGAAACTGTCGGATTAAAGAAGAATAAAAAAACCCCGCCTCTTAGACGGGGTTTTTTATTATATGGAATTACTTCGTTTATTGTCCGGCTAAATCTTCGAATTTACCGAATATCATCTTGCCGGCGGAGGTTTGAAGCGAGCTTGTTACTGAAATTATAATCTCTCTGCCGATTCTGTTTCGTGCATCCTCAACAACAACCATTGTTCCATCATCAAGATAGCCCACACCCTGCTGGGGTTCCTCGCCCGGTTTTATGACGCGGACCTTCATATTCTCGCCGGGCAATGCAATTGTTTTGAGCGAGTTTGCCAGGTCATTGATATTGAGGACATCGACATCGCGCACGGCCGCGACCTTGCTGAGGTTATAATCCGTAGTTACAAGCCTGCCGCCGCAATTCTTCGTAAATGGAATCAGCTTCTGGTCAACACCCTTGAGGCTTTCCTCTTCCGGAACGGTTGTATCGTCAATAGTGATATCAATCGAAGTATTCGCCTGCATGTCCTTCAGGATATCGAGTCCCCGTCTGCCGCGGTTTCGTTTGAGCTTGTCCGCGGAATCGGAAATCAATTGAATTTCATTTAAGACAAATCTCGGCACAATCAGCGGTGAATCGAAGAGCTTACTCCTGTATAAATCGGCAATCCGGCCATCGATAATGGCTGAGGTATCGAGGACAAACGGCCTTGCCCCCTTAGTCTGCTTTGTAAACTCCACATACGGAATAACAAAACGCACATCGTCTTTTGTGCGTATCACGATTGTAATTACAAGAAAACAGATACAAATTCCAAGCATCCATTTCAGCGCGCTTACGACCGCAACACTAAGGCCGATTTGGTAAATGGCGATGACCATATCTAAAACCTGCGCAAGCGCCCAGCTTATGACAATTCCGACAAGCAGCCCGAAGAATACCCCCGCCAGTGCGGCCAGCGATTTCTTCGGTGTGAGCAAATCGATGAGAAATGTGGCGACCACCATTACCAGCCCCGCCCAAAGCAGCGCGTTAAAATCGAATTTCCCCTTTACCGATGTAATTTCCTGTCCCGTGAGGTTAATTAAGAAAACCGCGATAATTATAACAACAAAAAATGCCCTTAAAAAAAATAGTATCATACATATGACCTTTCAAAAAATTATGATATTGTCGTTTCTGTTCTATGAAAAACAGCACATTATTTACTTTTCATTATTGATAAAGTTTACCTTTATAGCAGTATAAAAAAGCTATTAAAATAGAATATTGACGACTAAACCAACTTTATAAATTTATATTAAAACTCTCGAGTTTATCTTCACCGATAAATTGGAAGGCAATTCACTATGAATTGCACGTTCTTTCGATTGAAAGCTGTCTGGCTCGCATAATATTATACTAATAAAAATGTCAACATTGTCAACACCAAATACAGCGATTGCGTGCATATGTTTGCCGGGGCTTTGGTGAAAACAGCCCATTTTCACTTTAGCTATGCCTTTTCATTATTTTTGAGGATTGCTTTGGCGATAATTTCAGCCGCATCTTTCTGGCCCACAAGCTTACATGCCTCTTTCATCTCCCGGCGTTTATTATCATCCTTAAGCAAAGGCTCGAGCTCCTCCCAGAGCCACTCGCGCCTGTCTTTTTCGTCCCCTATATCATCAACAATTATTGCAGCTCCCGCCTCAACTAATTTTCCGGCATTTAAATACTGGTGCATATCGTTATGATATGGATAGGGCATGCAGATGCTCGGCGCCTGGGCCGCGGCATATTCCGCGACGCTTACCGCGCCGCTTCTGCCTATGACTATATCGGCACAGGCAAGCAAATTTGCCATATCATCATAATAATCTATAACTTTATTTGTTATTCTCGTGTATGTGTAGCCGGCCTTGACCTCCTCGTAATTTGCCCTGCCAGTCAGATGAACTATCTGCCAATTCTCATCATATTTTGATAAGTTATCCAGCAGCGATATAATTGTTTTATTTATATTCTGTGAGCCTGTGGATGCGCCTGTTATCAGCAGGACCTTTTTGTTATAGTCGAGGTCAAGGTCATCTTTTGCTTTTTGAGGGTCGGGATTTGCAAATTCGCTCCTAAGGGGACATCCTGTGACTGCCACCTTTTCTTTTTGTCTGCCGAAGTATTCGGCTGTCTCTTCGAACTGCACAAAAATCCGGCTCGCCCATTTACCAATCATCTTGTTTGCCTTGCCTGGGACAATGTCCACATTGAGCAGGTAAACAGGTTTCTTCATCTTGAATGCCGCCTTGCAGACGGGCGCTGCCACAAACCCGCCAATCCCAATCACAACCGGGTTCTCGCTTTTTGTCAGCATATCCGCCGCGATTTTACAGCTTGATGAAAATGTCCTGCAGAATCGGATTAATTTATCAGGCCTTATTGAAAAGCCGGCGGCGGGCAAAATCGTAAATTCAAAATTCGTTTTCGAGAGGACATGCCTGTCGATATCCCTGTTGCTGATAAAAAAATGAATCGCGGCAGTCGTATCAAGCTCGGCAATTTGCTCTGCGATCGCTAATGCCGGATAAATATGTCCCCCTGTCCCTCCTCCGGCGAAAAAAATGCTCTTGCCTGCCATTATATTTTCTCCCCAAGCTGCGTTTTTTCACATTGTGACGCGATATTTAAAAGCACCCCTATGGCCGCGGCCGTCAATAGCATGCTCGTCCCACCCGCGCTTACAAACGGCAAAGGCAGACCCTTGGTCGGCAAAACGACCGTTACCACACCGATATTCAAGGCCGCCTGGATAGCAACCGTAAGAACTATACCGGTCGAAAGCAGCTTGCCGAATGGTTCGTGACATCGCTTTACGACCAAAAACCCAAGAACGATAAAAATGATAAAAAGAGCTATAATTGCCAATGTCCCCGTCAGGCCCATTTCCTCGCCGATAATAGAAAAGATAAAATCAGTAGTATCTTCCGGCAGGTGCCCGTATTTGCATACGCCCATTCCCAACCCCTTGCCGAAAGCCCCTCCCGAACCGATAGCTATCAGCGACTGGCTTGCCTGGTAATTCGATGAGCCGGTCCACTGGTCGGGATGCAAAAATGCCAATATTCTCATTACCCGTGTAGGGGACATGATTATCGCCGCCGCAAAACCAACAGCCGCAAACGGCAATGGAGCGATAAGATACCTCCAGTTCGCCCCGCCTATCAGCAGTATGAAAAAGCCAAGCAGCGCAATTAATGCCGCCGAGCCGAAATCCTCAACGATGATTAGCCCCACAACAAGCCCAAGAACCAGACATACCGGCAGAAATCCCTTTTTAAAACACTTTAGCATCTCGCCGTATTTTACACAAAAAGCGGAAACCGAAAAAATAACTGCCCATTTGGCTAGTTCAGAGGGCTGAAAACTTATTGTGGCGATGCCAAGCGGTATCCTCAGCCATCGCCTCGCCTGATTGATTTCTGAACCAATAGCCAGAACAAGAACTAATAAAACAACACTTATGCCGAATAAATAGGTGATTGGTGAACGCATGAAACCTTTTTCGAGATTGAAACGCCGATAATCTATCCTCGAAACTACAAGCATTATTATGATAGCCAAAGGAAAAAACAGCACCTTCCGCAGGTTGGCTGATTCGTAAATCTGCGCGAAATTTACTCCTTTTGCCACATCTACACCTGCCGAAAAGACAAACACCGTCCCGATCGCCATAAGGATAATGACCACGGCCCCGATTTGCCAGCCCAGGTTCTCTCTATAATCCAATTCGACTAAAGTCGTTGTTTTTTCTGCCATAACTATCCGCTATACACTACACGCTCTACGCTTATCTTATTTCGGCTTGCGACTCATAAAAACCACAAAAAATCGCCCCTCTTAATTACAAAATCCACGTTTTTACCGGAATTTGATTGACTTTTTAGGTTAATTAAGTTATAATATTTCGTTGAAGATGTCGCGAGAGGATGATGATTTGTTTTAATAATTAGTTTTTACGCTTTTTTTAAAACAGAGATTCAGGAGAATTAACATGAGAGGAATCACACTTTTATTAGTTGCCGCAACTTTATTGTTTGTATGCAATCCCCTTTTTGCATATCGTAATGTAATCGACCTTGGCAGTGTTGGTGGATTATCGAGTTGGGCTCAATCTATTAATGATAATGGACAAGTTGTTGGGTATTCTACTTCTTCTTATAATACTCAGGCATCTTTATTCGATCAAACAGGCAAACCCGCAAAGTCACTTTGGGGTAATGATAGTGAGGCATATTCAATAAACAATTCCGGCAAGATTGTTGGAAGAGGTATATTCTTATCAGCATGGCCAAATCCTAATCAATACGACCAGGCATCTCTCTTTGATTCTCAGAACACTAACAATAATAGAAGGCTTGGTTCTCTCGGAGGCACTCTAAGTGCAGCCCGTTCCATAAATAATAATAACCAAATTGTTGGTTGGGCATATAATGCCTCAGAAATGCCTCGAGCATGCCTTTTTGATTCCTCAGGCAATGGGGCAAATAAAGACCTTAGAACATTTGGAGGATCTTACAGTTATGCATTTTCTATAAATGACAGCGGTATAATTGTTGGCACAGCTTATCTTAATGATAGTGATCCTCCTTATATGGAACATGCCTGCCGTTTTGATGCCTCAGGAAATGGCGCCAATATTGATCTTGGAACCCTTGGCGGAGATTACAGTTGTGCTTTTTCAATTAATAACAGCAATCAAATTGTAGGTTGGGCAGCAGGAAGTGGTAATTCATATGCTCATGCTTGTTTGTTCGACTTAACAGGGAATGGCGCTAATTTAGACCTTGGAACTCTCGAAGGCCGTAGTGAAGCTTTATTCATTAATGATTCAGGGCAAATTGTTGGATGGTCTTCGGATAGCATAAATGGAAAACATGCATGTCTTTTTGACTCGTCAGGAAACGGCAATAATATAGATTTGAATTCGCTCTTAGCCCCTGATTCAGGATGGGTGCTTTTTGAGGCAACCAGTATTAATAACAATGGATGGATTGTCGGAAATGGAAGATACAATGGTTATAATCGTGCCTTTCTACTTACGCCCGAGCCGGCGACATTGCTGTTATTGGGATTTGGAATAAACTTTATTGCACAAAAAAAATAGAAAACGCCAAGACCGCAAAGAAATAATAGTAACCTCTGCGCATTTTGCGTGCTCGGCGGTAAGATATTCTTTCTTTATTTCGGATTGCGACCCATAAAAACCCCAAAAAATCGGCCTTTATAATTTCAAAAATCGTGTTTTTACCGGAATTGATTGACTTTTCAACTCATGCTATTAACCCAACCCGCGATAAGACCTTCAGCAAAATGATTGTGTCAAAAGAGGAAATCTCAAAAAAAACTTTTTTTTCAATATTTATCATGGTATAATAATGAACGTAATAGGTGTCTGGCGTTTGTTACGCCAGGATATATATTTTATTTTTTAATTTTTGATTGGAGGAGTAGTGATGTATAGAAAAAGCACTTTTATTGCGCTGTTTGTATGCCTTATGGCGACAATTAGTCCCGTTGCCCAGGCATATCATTGGTGGGACTACCAAGCTGAATGGATAGGCGGGGGAGATTCGAACTGGCACACCCCAGCGAACTGGGGAGGAACGGTTGGCCCAGACGGGCCGGATGTAAATAACGTCGTTTCTTATTGGGGTAACAGGCCTGATGCGGTTATTACAGGCGACATCACCCACCCCTTATTTGTGGGTGTACCACTTTGGGATCCAAGCGGATGGGGTCCGCAGGACGCAATCCTCAACGTAGGCCCGGAAGCGGGGAACGTAAACTTTGGTTGGGCTCTTCAACTCGCCGCTTGGACCAACTTTGACTCAAGATTAGGCGGCACAACCCCTGTAAACAGGGGCATTGTCAATCAGTATGATGGAACTGTTAGCACGATTAGCACGCCAGGGAGTGTTGATACAGGTTTAACTGAACCCCTCGTGGTCGGCGGCAACACCGCTTACGGCCTGAATATCGGCGGTGGCGCAAGTACCTACGCACCTGCCTACGGCGTATACAATTTATACGGCGGTCTGGCCACGTTCCCAAGAATTCGTCTTTTCTTCGGTGAAATCAATCTCTACGGCGGAACAATGGAGGCGACAGATGGCAATTTTGTGTTTTCTCAAAATCAACTTGAAACCAAAATCAACGTTTCCGGCGGTAAGTTGAAAATTTTCGGCGACTATATGACAGTAGATGCAAACTCCCCAACAAAACCAAACTTCCCAGCATTAATTGCCGCAGGCCGAATTGCTTGTTTACGCAACGGCACTTTAGGCACACCTGTTTATAATACAACAGGTCCGGATGCGGGATACACAACGATTACAAGCACTGGCAATGATTTCAACGTTGCATGGGGTCCTTCTCCTGCTCATAATGCAACCAATGTTCATTACAGGTTTGAAGATGTTAATGTTGGGGTTACACTTACATGGAGTCCCGGTGACGGCAATGTCCAGGCTCATGATGTTTATTTCGGAACATCGAGTGCCGCATTGGTTTACAAAGGCACTCTGTGGGATGCTAATGGCGACCCGCGTACAAGGTTAATGGATGATGCAAACTTCCCATCGGGCTTCAGAATCAATACATCTTATTATTGGAGAGTTGACGAAGAAGTTAATAATGTCAATGAAGCAGGCGTAAGCACATGGACAACTAAGACTGGTAAGGTCTGGACATTCAAGACCCATGATGGCATAGCTTATAATCCGAAACCTTCCTATAATGCACAGGCTTTAAGCGAACCATTGACATTAAGCTGGACAAAAGGTGACTTTGCGGCACAACACAGAATTTATTTCAATACTGTTGCAGGTTTCAATCCATTGTTCCCGAGGCCAACTGATAGCAGATACAGAGGCCAGCAGACCGGCACTTCTTATCCGTTAACAAGCCTTGCAGGCGCCTTCACATTGGTTCCCGGCAATACATATTACTGGTGTATCGATGAAGTAGCATCAGACGGCACAACATTATGGAAAGGGCCTGAGTGGAAGTTTACAGCTGCCGCATACGTTAATATCGATGATTTCCAGGATTACAACACAATGATCGATGTTAATGCCAACTGGTTAACAGATTATACTACCTGCCCAATCGAGGGTATGGGTGAACTTACCGACATCGGCGCAGACCTCGCGTTCATCTATGATGCAAGCGGAAAGTACATGCAAATGACGTATACCAATTTAGTTAATAGATATTTCTCAGAAACCAAACGCAATTACGGGACAGGAACTTCATTTACAGGCTCTCCAGTTCTCAGTCCTGCACTTGCGGCCGTAGCAGTGACTTACCGCGGTTTCCTTGGTAACGCGGCGAACCCGGATTATGACAGAATGTATATGGCTCTTGAAGATACCGCAGGTAATGTCGGTGTCGTTTACAATCCGGATCCAAATGCACAGCTCATTCTTGCGTGGACCCAATGGTTTGTTGGTCTCAATGAGTTTACAGGTGTTAATACATCAGCGGTGAAAAACTTCTACGTAGGTATGGGCCAGCGCTGTAATTACTACATGTCTGGCGGCGGCGACGGAAACGTGATGTTTGACAATATCAGATTATATGCTCAAACATGCAACCCGAGTTTTGCAGATACACATGGACTCAATGCTGATTTGGACAATGACTGCGATGTGGACGTCAATGATTTGGATTACTTTGCAAACGATTGGCTCTGGAGGGCTATCCCCCAGCACACCATTACCGGTATTACAGCGCCCCATAAGGCACCGGTTCTCTGGTATAAATTCAACGAGACCTATGGCACTATTGCCGCCGATTCAGGCGCGGGAGATCATGACGCCAATGTTTTGAACACTGGTGATGTGGTATGGGAACCAACCGGCGGCCGCAACGGCTTAGGCTGCCTTAACCTAAACACCCTTATAAACTCGAATACCCATGTTGAAATACCGTTAAGCGGTTTAGACTTCCTGTCTGACTCGGCTCACTACAACAACACGGGCAACGGCGGCAGCCTCAGCTTCTCGATGTGGATTAACGCTGACCCGATTGTGGGCGATAGTATGACTAATAACTGGGCTGGTTTGATTACTGCCTACGATAATGTCAATGACAGTTACGTTGAACGTATGACATTCGCGGCTCCACCTAGCTGGCAAAACCCGAACGTCTGGTTCAGCCAGAGTCCAAATGGTGAAGGCGGCGCCGGAGTTGCTACGGCGTATGGTCCCAGAGTAGCATTCAACAACTTTGGAGGACGATGGAACCACTTGGCAGCCGTTAAAACAGAACCTAATACACTGACTGTTTATTGCAACGGCAGTGTGATGGTTACTACTTCAAGCGCGGATGTAGAAGCAGCACCGCTCATTAAGCTGCCGATAGTATCCTTACGCTTGGGTATGCGCGGTATGCAGTGGGCTAACTGGGGCAAGTGGTCCGGCAAGATACAGGATTTCCAGGTATTTGATTATGCTCTGGATGCCAATGAAGTCGGTTATCTGGCAACCGATGGCACTGGTGTTGTCCCGCTTTTACCGATACTTACACCAGCCAATTTCAAGACTTCAGGCGATGAAAATACTGAAGCAGTCGACCTCAAGGACCTTTCAATAATGTGCGATCAGTGGCACAAGATGGTTCTCTGGCCGTAATAACGCGGTTTATTATTAGTAATGTTTTCTTCGGAGCCCGCCAGCCGTTAAGGCAAAGCGGGCTCCGCTTATTTTAGTCAAACCATATAGCCTCTTTTAATTCCAAAATCAGCGTTTTTACCGGAATTTGATTGACTTTTTTTGCACAATAGATTATCATGTATAAATCACGCGAAGAAGGCGAGGAGGATGAATCTTTTTAATATTTTAGTTTTACGCTTGTTTAAAAATAGATTTATCAGGAGAAATAACATGAGAAGAAACACACTTCTATTAAGTTCCGCAATTTTATTATTTCTTTGCAATCCCGTTTTAAGTTATCGCCAGATAATTGATTTAGGGACTCTTGGAGGAAGTCATAGCGTTGCTAATTCGATAAACAATTTTGGACAAATTGTTGGTTATGGCGATAATAGAGTCGGTGTGGCAACACCCTGTCTTTTTGATACAAGTGGACAGGGCAATAATATTAACCTTGGAAGTTTTGGCGGAGTAGGTCAGGCATACCATATAAATGATTATGGTCAAATAGCGGGTTACTCCTATAACACTTCAGGATATTATCATGCATGCGTTTTTAATACTACCGCTAATTCTATCAAAAAAGTTGGTTCTCTCATGCCTTATTTTAATAGTGAAGCTTGTGCGGTGAATAGTAATGGTATTATTGTCGGAAGAACTAGTGAATTTGGGAAATGGTCTGCCACACTTTTTGACCCATCAGGTTCCGGTTGGAATACTAATCTTGGAGCTAGACTATTTGGTTCAAATTCTCAAAGCA
>CAYSKP010000127.1:0-2654 GCA_964431645.1 uncultured Pirellulales bacterium | reverse complement strand
TTTACAGGAACAGGCAGCACTCATACAGGGAGTTTCCGATGCGGATTGCAGAGCTTGGCCTGGTTCACCGGCACGAGGCAAGCGGCGTAATGCACGGGCTTTTCCGCGTGCGGCAATTCATCCAGGATGATGCACATATATTCTGCACACCCGAGCAGATAGAGCCGGAAATCATCGGAGTGATAAACATTGTTTATGAGATTTACAAGGCATTCGGTTTTGACGATTTCCATATAGAACTTTCAACCAAGCCCGAAAACCATATCGGCTCGGATGAAATCTGGGACATAGCGACAAACGCACTTAAAAATGCCCTTGTGCACAAAAAAATAGATTTCAAAATCAACGAAGGCGATGGCGCGTTTTACGGCCCGAAAATCGATTTCCATATTGAAGATTCACTGAAGCGCTCGTGGCAGCTTGGGACTATACAGCTCGATTTCTCCATGCCGCAGCGTTTCGGGCTTGTTTATACCGATAAGGACAACACCGAAAAGACACCTGTAATGATTCACCGGGCAGTTCTCGGATCGTTCGAAAGGTTCATCGGTATCCTCATCGAGCATTACGCGGGCGACATGCCTTTATGGCTGGCGCCTGTGCAGATGGTAATACTGCCGATAAGCGAAAAGACAAACGATTTTGCGAAGGCCGTCGAAGCCCGACTTAAAGAAAAGGGCTTACGCGTATTAACCGATGTAACCGATGAGAAAATCGGCGCCAAAATCGCCCGAACACACGCTGAGAAACCGCCATATATGCTGGTTGTCGGTCCCAAGGAGGCACAATCGGATTCCGTAAACGTCCGGATTCGCGGGCAGGAGCAGACAAAGACCTTGAAAATTGATGAATTTACGGCAATAGCGTTAAGAAAAATTGCCGATAAGCAGATAGAATTGAATTTATAGGCCCCCAATCTGGTTTGGGGGAGACCCTAAAGTATAAACTTTGGGGCTTTCGAAAACCGTTTTATTATTTTTGGAAAGGACAAGAGTGTTAATAAAAGTTAAGGGTTTAAGAATTAACGGGGGGATACGGGCTGATAAGGTTCGGCTCGTTGACGCAGAAAATAATCAGGTCGGCATAGTTGACAGAGACTTCGCATTGGAAAAATCACGCGAGGTAAACTTGGACCTTGTTGAGGTATCGCCGACAAGCGAGCCGCCGGTTTGCAGGATAATGGATTACGGCAAGTGGATTTACGAACAAAAGCGCAAAATCCGTGAAGCCAGAAAAAAAACCCATCATACCGGCTCGCTAAAGGAAATCCGTTTAAGGCCTGAGACGGATACACACGATGTTGAGATAAAGGTCAAACACGCCCGTGAGTTTTTGGAAAAAGGGCATAAGGTTCAGTTTACGCTAATCTTCCGCGGCAGGCAGATGCTTCACCAGGAAAAGGGTTCCGAGATCCTCAATGGTATAATCGAGACCCTCAATGATGTAGCAAAAGTCGACCGAAACAGCGAGATGATGGGCAAGCGCATGACCCTTGTTATTGCTCCTAAATAAAGCGGCGTATAGCGTTTTTTCGGATAATCTGGAAATCACTGTTGACCGAAGGCGTTAAATAGTGTATCCTTCCCTGTTTACTTGTGCCGGGCAATCGAAATGCACCGGTTTTTTTTGACTTTTTTTCAGGATAGAATTGAACAATGCATAAACAGAAAACACATAAAGGAATAGCAAAGAGATTCAAGGTTACAGCCAAAGGCAAAATTCTTTATAAACGTGCCAATGGCAGCCATTTAATGAACAGCAAGAACGCCAAAAGGCGCCGCAGAATAGCCAGTCCCGGGATACTTACCGGTGTTTACGCCGATATGATAAAGGCTGTTTACGGTAAATAGTCAGTTTAGAAAGGAAAATCGGGTATGCCAAGAGTAAGAAAAGGCGCAGCAAGACGCCAGGCTCATAGAAGGGTAATGAAGTTAGCAAAAGGCAAGCGCAGTTCCGCCGGTCATCTTTATCGAGCCGCCAAGGAAGCGATTGTACGTGCGGGAGTTTACGCACGTGCCGGCCGCAAGCTCCGCAAGCGTAACTTCAGGCAGTTGTGGATTACAAGACTGACGGCCGCTTGTCAGGCAAGAGGAATTATGTACAGCCGCCTTCTGAATGGTATGAAAAAGGCTAATATCATTATTAATCGTAAGATGCTTAGTGAAATCGCAATCGCCGACCCGGCCGGCTTCGATGCAATCGTTGCCGCTGCAAACCCGGCGAAAACTTAATTCCTTTAAATCCGGAGGGCAAACCTTCCGCGAATTTATGCTTGAGCAATTCGCTAAAATCGGCCAGGACGCTCTCGAAGAGCTAAAATCTGTCACCGACAGCTTGTCGCTGGAGCAATTCCGCATCAAATATCTCAGTCGCAAAGGGCTTGTCACCAATATACTGTCGCAGATAGGTAAAGTAGCCGAAGAAGACAGACGAGCTGCAGGTCAGCTTGGAAATAAAATCAAAAACCAGGTCAATTCCGCCTTCGAGCAGGCCAAAGAAAGAATCGCTAAATCCCAGAGCTCCAAGAACACGCAATTGATTGATGTCACCCTTCCCGGCATAAAGCCGCAAATTGGAAAAAGGCATGTCATTAACCAAACTACAAATGAGCTGCTTGAGATTTTTTCCAGAATGGGCTTTACTGTCGCCTACGG
>CAYSKP010000126.1:0-14992 GCA_964431645.1 uncultured Pirellulales bacterium | reverse complement strand
CATGCCGCCGACATCCGCGATTCTTTCATCGTCCCTGCTGTATTTAAGGCATATAATATCGAGAGCGAGATTGGCGGCTGCCAACTGACCCTGAGAGCGGGCCTGCGAGGCGGCAACAACAAACAAGATGCCGAGGCCGGTGTGCTTGCTCATGGTATTTTCCACGTCCCTTGCGACAACGTGGACTATTTCGTGCGACAAGACCGCGGCAAGCTGAGCTTCAGTTTCGAGTTTTAAAAGCAAACCTTTTGTAATAAAGATGGAACCGCCGGGAAGCGAGATTGCGTTGATAGATTTATCATTTACGGCGACAAAATTAAAATCAAAATCGCGGTTGTGGCTGAATTTTACAATTCTGCGGCCGACACTTTGAATATAATCCTGCAGGTTTGGGTCAGGTATTTTGCCTTTTAACTTTTTTTCTACATGGGGAGAGATTTCTTTACCGAGCTTTATATCATTTCGAAAGTCTTGATTAAACATCAGCTCGTCATTGCCGGTGATTGGATTCGAGGCGCAGCCGGAAAATATAAAAGTGAAACTTGTAAATGTAAATAAAATCAGCCTTAGAAACATAATCTTCACCACGAACTCTGATTGCAAATTTGTGCCATATACATTATAAAGATTTTTTTCATTTGGAGCAAAGTTTTATGAATGAGATTTAAGAGAAATGGCGCTAATTAATTCATATTTTTCAAAAGACGAGTAACGATAATAATAAAAAGCCCCGTAGCGAGCAGGTTAACAGTCAAAGAAAGAACCGCGGCAATAATCAAAGAATCGGAAATGCCATAACGCATTGAAATCACAAGAATTCCCGCACCCACTTCACCCCTGGGGAACATGCTTATACAAACCGCCAGACGCCGGCGCAATGATGCTTCTTTTCTATAGCAAAAAATTGGAAACATTTTACCGATATTCGATAATAACGTGATAAAAACAACATGAGCTACCAGCATCCCCCAGGATAATCCCTCGATATTCTTAATCTGTAAGGAAGGCAGCGACAAACCGACTAAAACCATAAAGCAGCCTGAAATCGCAGTGGACGCAATTTCATCGCTATCGTAATGATTTAGTCGGGCAGCCATTGATTCAACCTGTTCGTCCATTTCCGGGCTATGACGCAGCATGCTTCCGAGAACAAACGCAGGCAGCAGGACCTCGATCTGTATAGGGATATTTTCATCAATTTGCATAGTTGAATAATAAATCGCCTCAGAAATTACCGTGATTATAAGAGAATAAGCAAGCAGCCAAGGCCAGGTTGACGGCAAACGCAGTCTGTGCAGATATTTCCAGGAGAGCCACAGCAAAAAAACAAGAGGGATTATTACGACGAAAAGCTGCCATTTGAATCCTATCATGATAATTTTGAGAGGTATTAAAAGCAGGATTGTGTCTATATCATCGAAGATAACGAGAATCCTGACTTTTTTATAAACCCATGTAAGACCTAAACCGGCGGCGGCGAGCATAGAAAGAAGGATACCGGCGGAGGTAGGAGCCGCGAAACGGCCCAGAAAAGCTGATTGGCGCCAGTTTTCAAATGAGGTCCATGAATCTGTCATGAAAAAAACAAAATATAATGTCACGAATATCCATGGAAATGCCGCGGCCGTAAACGCGACAATGTAATCCCAAAGGTACTGCATAGGTTTTGTTTTATCAATTTCGAATTCATAACCGACCTCAATCATAATGTAGGAAAGCGCTATCATAGTAACCACATTGAGGAGAAATGAACCTGCAATATTCAGAATCTGGGAAAAGACTATTCCGGCAATAAGAAGCAAAGAATAAATAATAACTTTTCTCATTTTATGCCTAATTAAATTGAAAACTCGCTTTAGAGGGATTATAAGAGGGATTTCTGTTTAGAGCAATGGAGAAAATTATTTTATGAGCACAATATGGATAATCCGCGGTCTTACTTTAATAGTGGGTTTTGTCCTGGTAATGCCTTTCGCATCAAAAAAGGTGGAAAAGCAGCTTGAGGCATTTTTGTTCGTAATGGGATGCATTGCGGTGACAATATCCGGATTGTGGTCAATGCACCTGGTCGAGGAATCGCTTGTTGAGCCGATTAAAATTACATTAGCAGTTCTCATAGCGGGGCTTATTTTTAAATTCATCAGGAGTAAAATAGGGACATGGGCGCATGCCTTTGGGCGAAAATTCAGCTATCACCTGCTTTTTTTCATAATTGTTGTGGGGCTGGGGCTGCTTTCAAGCATAATAACGGCGATAATAGCCGCTTTAATTTTATCTGAGGTAATGAGCGCTTTAAAGCTGCACAGGTCGCTTGAAGTCAGAATTGTTATTATCACCTGCTTTTCTATCGGCTTAGGAGCTGCGCTGACGCCGATAGGCGAACCCCTTTCAACAATCGCGATTGCCAAACTAAAAGATGAACCTTATAACGCTGACTTTTTTTTCCTAATCAAACTTCTCGGCAAATATATTATTCCTCTTGTGCTGATGCTGGGAATACTGCCTGCATTATTGCCGACCAAGCACAAACCGAAGGAAGGGCCGGGTTTGACGGAAGACAAGCCTGAAGAAACCAAGGATATGTTTATCAGGGCAGGCAAGGTTTATTTATTTGTTCTTGCCCTTGTTTTGCTGGGGACCGGCTTTAAACCATTTGTAGATACATATCTAACCCGTATTCCATCTTTGGCCCTTTACTGGGTCAATATCATTTCGGCAATCCTCGATAATGCTACACTTACGGCCGCAGAGATAACTCCGCTTATGCCTGTCGAAACAATAAAGAATGCCCTGATGGGACTGCTTATATCGGGCGGGATGCTTATACCGGGAAATATTCCGAACATAATTTGCGCAAGCAAGCTATCAATTACCAGCAAGGAGTGGGCAATGTTTGGTGTCCCCTTAGGGATAATTATCATGGCCGGCTTCTTTGTTGTGCTGCTTTTTACGTAAAAATAATTTTTAAATCGTTAATACCGGCGTATTACTTGCAAATGAAGCTTATTTTCAGTATAATTTTGCCGATATAGAGTTTACGCCAACGTAGCTCAATGGTAGAGCTCCGGTTTTGTAAACCGGCGGTTATCGGTTCAAATCCGATCGTTGGCTTTTCTTTTGCGCTATCCTTAATTAAGGATAATGACAACAAAAAAGGGCTATCGACTGCGCCGAAGAATACCACAATCGAAAGCCCGAACGAATAATCGTCCATTAGATATACGTGTCCCCAAAAAATACGTGCCAAGAAATCATTTTTTCCATATTACTATATTTTACGCAACTTCGGGGAGCTCATTGAAGGATGTGATAAATTTTATGCTTTGCTTTTGAAATTTAACCTGCCAGTGCTGATTGAACCCTTCGATTGCCCAGCCCTGCGTCGCAAGCCTTGCGTATTTCCTCACTTTATGCGATTATCCTTACGCGTATAATATAAAAATAAATATAAAGAAGAATTAAATGAGGCAAGCTTCTTGATTTATAAATCTGACAAAATCTTTGTGCGTGCTTTATACTGTCTTTGGATTGCGACTATTATCATTTTTATATTTTTGTTAATCGATCCTGTAAAAACCAATACATTGAAAACCGCTGAATTTTTATTAATTTTGTTTTTAATTTTCATACCTGCCTATCTTTTTAGAAAATCAAAAAAGATAATTTTAATCATTTTTTTAATTTTTATTATTCCGATTTTTCTGTTCAGTGTTTCATTAAAAGAATACAACATGGATTCTTTAAAAAATGCATATGTTAAATCTTTATGTTCTTACGAAGAGACACGTTATATATGGGGAGGAGAAAATAATATTGGTATAGATTGCTCCGGCCTTGTTCGGCGCGCGTTTATTGATGCTCTTGTAAGAGAAGGAATATTCAACTTTAATGGTGTCTTGCTAAGAAATGCAGTGAAAATTTGGTGGCAGGATGCTGCCGCAAGAGATTTGTTTGCAGGATATGATGGCCGATTAATAGAAGTAGCTACTGCACAATCCATCAACTCTTTCGATAATTCACTTTTGCAACCCGGAGATATCGCTGTTACTTCAACAGGTAGGCATACACTTGCGTATCTGGGACATAATCAGTGGATAGAAGCAGACCCAACAATAGGTAAGGTTATAAAGGTTACTATTCCAGACAACAAAAATGGGTGGTTCAAAATACCTGTGAAAATACTTCGCTGGAAATTGCTAAAAAAATAGATTCCCATCTCTGTTATTGTCATTCCAGTGCAAAATTGGGGCAACTTTTTTTTGGGGAATAATATGGGCGACGATGATCGATTTCTATTTTATGCGACTTCGGGCAGTTCATTCCAAGAAGTAGTGAATTTTTTGCTGCGTCTTTGAAATTTTGCCTGCCAGGGCTGATTTACGCCTTCAATTGCCCAGCGGATGGGGGTATCGACTTTATTATTTATCTTATCAATTGCCTGCATGAGGCGGGCGGCCTTTTGACGCTGGGCGATATCAAAGAGCGCAAGCTGCATTTTATTTTCGGGGACAAGGCCGAAAAGAACTATCCCGGCCTTTTTAAACTGATAACCTTTGCGATAAATTTTTTCGATGCTGGAGACGGCCGCCTTGATGAGCTCGGTTGTATCATTTGTCGAAACGGGAAATTCAGTCGTGTGCGAATTGAAATATTTGTTTTTGATAAACCGGCTGGTAGTCACATAGACACTCATCGCGGAGGCGGTGAGGTTATGCTCTCGTAATCTTTCGCCTGCCCTTGCGGCATAGGTGGTTACCGCCTCTTTCAAATGGTCAATGGTTTCAATAGGCTCGCCAAACATGCGGGAAACCATTATTGATTTTTGGGTCGGGGGATTTTGCTCGAGTTCGTAGCAGCGCTCGCCGCGCAATTCCAAAACGGTGCGGACGCCGACGATGCCGAATGTATTTTTAATCCACGAGGTATCTGCCCTGCTTAAATCAAGCGCGGTATGGATTTTTGCCTTTTTGAGAACGATGGTCATCTTGATACCGATACCCCAGACTTTTTCAACGGGGACCGAGGCGAGAATTTGTTCGAGATTTGGCGCACAGGTTAAATCGAGAACGCCATTGTATTGCGGAGATTTTTTGGAGACGTGATTGGCGATTTTGGCCAGGGTTTTTGTAGGGGCGATGCCGATTGAGACGGGGATGCCGGTCCATTTTTTTATGGTCTGGCGCATCTTGCGGCCGTAATCGGCGAGAGGCGGCTGCACCTTAGCGAGATTGAGGAAGGCCTCATCGATGGAGTAAATTTCCATCTCGGGCGCGAAATCCGAGAGGACTTCCATTACACGGGTGGACATATCGGCGTAAAGGGTGTAATTGGAGGACATACAGACTACATTATGTTTTTTAAGCAGGCCTGCGATTTCGAAGGCGGCGACACCCATTTTTATATTGAGGGCCTTGGCCTCATTGGAGCGGGCGACGACGCAGCCATCGTTATTGGACAGGACGATGACGGGTTTATTTTGCAATTTGGGATTGAAGACCCGCTCGCAGGAGACGTAAAAATTATTGCAATCGGCAAGTGCGAATACTTCGTTCATAATTTAAACAACTCGGGCAAGATGCCCGCGAGACCTTCATAATGCATGGATGACATTTGTGACGACACCCCAGACCTCGAAATTTACACAGTCGGTAATTTCCTGGGACGAATAATTTTCGTTTTCGGGCTGGAGGATTATTTTGCCTTTTTTTATTCTTATGCGCTTTACAGTCAGGTCGCCATTCAGGACGGCTATGACAATATTTTTATCAGCAGGCTCAAGCGAGCGGTCAACAACGAGAAGGTCGCCATGATGGATGCCTGCGCCAATCATCGAATCGCCGGTGACCTTCACGAAAAATGTCGCCGCGGGATTTCGGACGAGGAATTTATTTAAATCGAGTTTGGTTTCTTCGTAATCGGCGGCAGGAGAAGGAAAGCCGGCGGAAACTCGGGATTCGAATAAAGAGGGATTAGGCCCGGAGGAAATTTGCGGCTTATGAATTGTTTTTATGGTTATCATAAATTTTTCAAATTTACAAATTAAGCGACATACAGCATGGGCTAAAGCCCATCCTACAAGATTTCTCCACTCAGCCGCCGATTCAAATCGGCGGCTTCGGTCGAAATGGCGATTTGTTTTTTTAAAGGTATTTTCATAATTTAGAAAAATTCTCTGTTTGAGGCGATTTTAGAGAGAGCCGGATAAGTTTTTAAAAGGCCTTCGGGGACAAACTGCTTTTGATTAGACAATAAACATTTAAGCTCGAGGGCGTTGGCAAGTTCGGCGCCGCGGTAATGATTATTCATAATGATTGTTAGCGTTTTGTATGCCTTTGCGAGTTCATCGATGCGATGTTTTATTTCTGTAAGCTCTTTTTGGTTATAGTAATAATCGTAAGTCTCGTCGCGGGTGGATTTGGTGAACCATTTTTCGGCGTTTCGGCCGTGCATCCGGAAATAGCCGGAGGCGCCAATGCAGCAATACTGTAAATCGAAGGAATTAGAGGTCGTGGGGTAATCGAGATTGCATACAGAGACGCCGAGGGACTCCATGAATTTGAGGGCATCGGGCGATTGCCAGGATTTATGGCGGACCTCGACAGCCAAATCGAAGGTATCCGCAAACGCCTCTTTTATTTTTGAGAGACGGGCGCGGTTTTGATTTGTGTCATCGAAATCGTACCTGAACTGGGCGAGCAGGGTCTTGAGCTTTTTGGCCTCGAGCATCGGGGCAAAACCATTGTGGAACTGCTTTATGGTTTCATTTTCGAATTTGCCTTCATGGGTGATGTCCTTGTGCAGTTTTGCCGTGAAGAAGAAATCTTTTTTCTCCGCTGTTTTGGCCAGCCATGAATTGACAATTTTTTCATCGGGCGTGCGATAGAAGGTATTATTAATCTCGACGCAATCGATGAGGGTGCTGATGAACTTTAGCTGGTCCTGTTTGGGCTGGGTGTAAACTATGCCCTTCCAATCGGGATATGACCAGCCGGCGATACCTACATAAATCATATTTAAAAAGTCCTAAAACAATTAATGACCTTACCGATAATACGCACCTTTTCATCCCGATTAATGATTTTGGTTTTGTATTTTTTGTTGGCGGGTTCGAGGGCAATATGGTCTTTGTGAAAATATAGTTTTTTAACTGTGGCTTCATCATCAATCATAACGACGCCGATTTGGCCGTTTTCGACTGAACCCGGCCGGACTAAGACGAGGTCGCCATCCAGAATACCGGCATCAACCATGCTGTCGCCGCGGACCTTCAAGAAAAAAGCATCTTTGGATGGCTTGATCAGGTCATTTGGAGTTATGAATCCATCGATATTCTGCACGGCCAAGATGGGCTGGCCCGCGGCAACCCGGCCGATTACGGGGATGCCTTCGGATTGGGTGATTTGGTTGAGATAATTCTGCGATAATCTAAGGCCGCGATGACGGCCGGAGTCGATGAGATAGCCCTTCTTTTTGAGATAGCCGATGAGCTGGTAAACGGCGTTTTGGCTTAGGCCGAAATGCCCGCCGATCTCCCTCTGGCTCGGCGGGTTATTTTCAGCCAATTTATCTTCAATAAACGCAAGAATCTGAAGCTGTTTTTGTGTCAGCGGTTTCATGGAAAATATTATATGTTCAATTGACAATATAGTCAATAAAGTTTTCACTAAGCAAAAAGATTAATTTGACTTATCAAAAAGATTAGATTTAATTAGCATTTATCTTATGGAATTAAGTATTTTGCCTATTGTTGTCGCCTATTCAATTGGTAAAAACGTATCCATAAAATTAATTTTCATAAAAGATGAAAAAATACGTACACAAAAGAGACGTATGCATCGCCTTAATAATTGAACAACAACAATGCCGGCATATTTTAGACCATATAAGGATTTAAAAAACGACAACAGAAAAGACATCTTGTTGTGATATAAAAACTGCCCTGCAAGTAAAGGTTTATACAAGTTTTGAGCAATTGAATGATATTAAAGTTCAATGGGACAGTTTTGTTGAATCCGCAGGCAGTGAAATCTTTTTATCTTACGACTGGTGCAGAGTCTGGTGGCAGCATTATGGAAAAGGACGCAAGCTGAGAGTTTTTGTTTTTACAGATAACAGCAATATCGTAGGCATTTTTCCCTTATTTATAGAAATTCTAACAATTGGTCTGGTCCGCATAAGGATTCTAAAAATTGTAGGAGCTGATTTCACTTTAGCCCAGTTTACTTTGCCTTTAATATCGAATTATTTACCTTCTATAATGCGGAATATTTCTGAACTGCTGGAAAATGAAGAATGGGATGTAATATATCTTGGTCCTTTGGCAGGCATGTATAAAGATTTTGATACCTTGTTTAATGCTGTTAAAGAGTTTAAGTCGGCTGATTGCATCCGTATCGATAATCAAAATACACAAACTTATTTTGAGATTGCACCTGATTGGGAAAGTTATCTTTCGGGCCTCAGCAAACAGGAAAAGATCAATATTCGCCGAAGTTATAATAAGACAACAAAACTGTCTAAAAAAGCTGCCAGCGGGGTGCAAAGTCAATTTGCAAGTAATTCCAATATTGCCGAATATTTTAATGAATTTGTTTCAATGCATCAGGCACACTGGCGAAATGTCGGCAAGGCGGGGCATTTCGGCGACTGGCCTGATTCGAGGGCTTTTCATGAGGAGCTTGCCAAGGTAAATTCAGGTATGGGACGAACCAGATTATTGAAAGTCCAGTTTGATAAAAATTGCCTCGGCTATCAGTATCATTATAAATTCGGAAAAGCATATTACGGTTTTCTCGATTCACGAATTGATTTGGGTATATTTAAAGATATAGGCCCGGGGCGTATTGCATTTTGTGAGATAATCAAAAAAGCCATAGGAGAAGGCGTGCAGGTAATTGACGCTATGCGAGGCACTTATGAGCACAAGCTTAAGCTCGGCGGCAAGCTGTTCGCGATTAGAGGGATTTACCTTATCCGCAAATCCATCAGTTCCAAAATTAAATGTGCTATTCTTCACAAGATTTCATATTTAATTCATTTAGGCTATTACAAAATATGGTACTGCAGAATTGCACCAAAATTACCAATTAAATTCGGGCCGCTCTGGAAATACTGGATTCGAACCAATCTTTTTGCTTCCATGAAGCATATGCGTTCTAAAAAAAATGGAGATGATCAAATATCTTTTAAAGAAATCAATAATGAACGAATTTCCCAGCCATAAATCTGTTATTTAATATTTCCTCTTTCATATTCTCTCCTTTAACACTTGAACATCTTATTTACCAATAGGCCAAACAAGGAAAAATTAATTGAAGTTTGCGGAAACATCTGATACTATGTGAGTATATAATCATATAGTTATATAAGGAGAACAGTATGATTGATACGAAAAAACAGATGTTGTTTCAAAGACAGGCCGAAATTGTGCAGGCGATAGGGCATCCTATTCGGATTGCGGTAATCGATTTTCTTAAAGATGGCGAACAGTGCGTCTGCGATATAGCCGAATACGTGGGGTCGGAGCGGTCGAATGTATCGAAACATCTATCAATTATGGTTTCAGGGGGAATTCTGGAACACAGGAAAGAAGGGCTGAAGGTAATTTACAGGCTCAAATGCCCGTGCATTCTTGATTTTTTCACCTGCATATCCGGTGTTCTGAAGAATGAAGCAAAGGAAAACAGACGGATGCTCACGGCCCTGCGATAGGAGATATTTACTTTGAACTTCAAAAGTGAATGGATAAAGCTGGCGATTATAGCGGTGATATTCCTGGCATGTTTCTATTTGCCGGTTGGGAACGAACGTTTTGACAATGCCGTAATGGAGTCGCTTTACCTTGTTAAATGGTATGCGCAGGAGCATGTTTTGCTTTGCCTTGTTCCCGCGTTTTTCATAGCAGGCGCAATTTCCGTGTTTGTCAGCCAGGCATCAGTAATGAAATATCTCGGTGCAAAAGCCAACAAGGTGCTGGCTTACGGCGTCGCCTCTGTTTCAGGAACAGTCCTGGCCGTTTGTTCCTGCACGGTTTTGCCTTTATTTGCGGGAATTTATCGTATGGGCGCGGGATTAGGCCCTGCTGCAGCTTTTTTATATTCCGGCCCCGCAATCAATGTTCTCGCTATCATTTTGACCGCCCGCATTCTGGGCTTCGAACTAGGTATCGCCCGTGCAGTCGGAGCTGTCGTTTTCAGCGTAATTATTGGTTTGATGATGCATTTAATTTATCGCAAGGAGGAAATCGAAAAAGCCAATGGCCAAATGGCAATGCCTGAGACGGAAGTTAAACACCCTCTGTGGCAAAACAGCGTCTATTTTGCGAGCATGGTTGGTATTCTGGTTTTTGCCAACTGGGGCAAACCGCTCGAAGGCGACCATGGGCTGTGGTCTTTGATTCATTCGGCTAAATGGATTATCACCGCGGGATTTGGAATCGTATTGGTTTTGGCTTTGGCAACGTGGTTTAAGAAAGATGAGCTGAAAGAATGGACTTCTGCAACTTGGGGCTTTGCTTTACAAATCTTACCGTTATTGCTGGGAGGAGTGCTTGTTGCGGGATTCCTGCTGGGTCGCGTCGGCCATGAAGGGATTATTCCCAATCGCTGGGTCGAATGGGCTGTTGGAGGTAACTCTTTGCGAGCAAACCTGTTTGCCTCAGCAGCAGGTGCGTTTATGTATTTCGCAACACTGACCGAAGTCCCGATTTTGCAGGGGCTGATTGGATCGGGAATGGGCAAGGGGCCTGCGCTGGCGCTGCTTCTGGCTGGTCCTGCACTGAGTTTGCCGAGTATGCTGGTGCTGCGCTCGGTTATGGGTACGCAAAAAACTGTAGTTTATGTTTCACTTGTTATTATTATGTCGACGATTACAGGGATGCTTTACGGCACTTTCTTTTAATGGAGAATATTCAATGAAAAAAATACAGATTCTCGGGACCGGTTGTCCGAAATGCAAGGCATTGGCAATAAATGCCGAGACGGCCGCAAAAGAATTGGGGGTAGAATGCCAGATTGAAAAAGTAACCGAAATTAGCGAGATTATGAAGTTCGGGGTGATGATGACGCCTGCGCTGGTTATCGATGGCCAGGTTAAAGCAATCGGCAAGGTTCTTTCACCTGAACAAATCAAAACAATGCTTTCTTGAAAACGTATGCAATTATTCAATTGGAAGTAAAAAACTGGCAAATAGTTTATAAATGAAGAGAAATGAGGGACTTATGAAGAACAAAAAAATAAAACTTGTGATTTTAACGATTTGCGCAGTTTGGGCTGTTATTATTTCAGGCTGCACAAAACAAGTCAGCTCCAATTCTGCCAATATTAACTCAATAACATCCTTTGCCAAGGATGCAAACGAAGACGCTGTTATCGCATACTATTTCCACCGGAGCATACGATGTGCCGGATGTCTCAAAATCGAGGCAAACGCAAAGCGGGTCATAGAAAAAAACTTTGCAAAAGAAATAGCAGATAAAAAATTAATGTGGGCTCCTTTTAATCTTGATGAGCCGGGGGGAGAAGAATTCGCAAAGGAGTTTGACATATCAATCGGCACGCTTGTATTGTCAAAAACGAAAAAAGACAATCAGTCAGAATATAAAAAGTTAGAAAAAGCATGGGAGCTTATGCATGAGCGGAATGCCTTTGATACCTATGTAAAAGATGAGGTTAAACAGTTTCTAAATGAATAGTTTGGCATTTAAGATTTTGATGCTGTGCCCCTGCAGCGGCGGGCCTTCTAATCCATTGGTGCTGCTTGCTTTGCTTGCGGGGACCTGGCTTTTGTTTAACTGGATAAAAGCGATAATAAAATCTAAAGGAGTTTCGCCTATGAGTAAGGCAGTAAAAATTATAATCGTTTTAGTTTTGATTGCGGCTGTGGGAACCGTTTTCGCATTAAAGCAGAAAAACAATGGGCCGGTTTCTGAACCTGTCTCAGCGGAATACCCAACCCCTGTCGCAGCGTCAGACCCAACCCCGGCAGCGACTATGGAAAGCAAGCCACAGAATCTTGAATATGCTCAAACGGCTCAAACGACCGTTAACTTGCCCCGACTTGTGGATTTGGGCGCGGATAAATGTATCCCCTGCAAGATGATGGCACCCATCCTCGAAGAGCTTAAAACCACGTATAATGGCAAACTCCAGGTGGACTTTATCGATGTCTGGAAAAAACCGGATGAGGCAAAGAAATACAAAATCAGCATAATACCGACGCAGATTTTTTATGACTCTTCAGGGAAAGAACTGTTTCGCCATGAAGGATTCATTTCAAAAGAGGATATTCTCGCAAAATGGAAGGAATTCGGAGTTGATTTGAGCAAAGCGAAATGATAGAGCGGATATTTACAAATTTAACGCAGGCGGTCGAGGGGACTGCGATGATAGCAATCGCGGCATCGTTTGCATGGGGGGTATTGAGCATAGTGCTTAGCCCGTGTCATCTGGCGAGCATTCCTTTAATCGTCGGTTTCATCGATGAACAGGGAAGGATTTCAACCAAGAGGGCATTTATAATCTCCGCACTTTTCGCAACAGGAATTCTCATTACTATAGCGGCAATTGGTTTAATTACGGCGGCAGCCGGCCGGATGATGGGCGATGTCGGGAGATACGGCAATTATATTGTCGCTTTCATATTTTTCATCGTAGGCCTGCATTTGCTCGATGTAATTAAAAATCCTTTTTCAGGTCCGGGGCAAATCGCAATGAAACGCAAGGGTTTAATCGCGGCATTTATCCTTGGGCTGGTATTTGGAATTGCACTGGGGCCTTGCACATTCGCATTTATGGCGCCGATGCTTGGGGTGACATTCAAGGTATCGCAAACGAACCTTTTATACGGGGCTGCACTATTGGCTTTTTACGGGATTGGACACTGTTCTGTGATTGTATTCGCCGGAACTTTTACCGAGGTCGTCCAGCGATATATGAATTGGAACGAGAAATCTAAAGGCGCAATAATCTTAAAGAAAATTTGCGGTATATTGGTGATATCAGGCGGCATCTGGCTGGTTTATACTGCTCCATAGAGTTGATTTGAATTTTTTGACAATCAAATAGTAAGATTTAAATTCCTTAAAAATGTAAAAAATGAACTTGACCTCATTTTTTTCCGTATTTATAATACTTCGTTATATGGCGAAGTATAAGATGTATTATGCTTGAAATATTAAACATAACAAAAGCTTTGTCTGATGAAAACCGCATTAGGGCATTAATGATGCTCAAGCGGGGCGAGCTTTGTGTTTGCCAAATAATTGAGATGATGGGATTAGCTCCGTCTACAGTATCAAAACATATGTCTATTCTCCGGCAGGCTGGTTTAGTTGAGACACGCAAAGAGGGCCGTTGGATTTATTATCGCCTGGCTGAAAGTAAAGACCTAAAACAGTTTGAAATACTCGATTGGCTGAAAAGGCATTTGAAAAATGATAAACGGATTTTAGACGATACCGAACAATTGGAGCGAATTCATAAAATCAGCAAAAATCAGCTATGTAATTGCTATAAAGCCAGAGAATGAAGAATAAATTAAAAATTTTGTTTCTGTGTACCGGCAATTCCTGCCGCAGCCAGATGGCTGAAGGCTGGTGCCGGCATCTTAAAGGCGATGCGATTGAACCGTATTCAGCAGGTATCGAAGCACGCGGCCTGAATCCCGATGCCGTAAAAGTTATGGCCGAGGATGGTGTGGATATTTCCAAGCACCATTCGAAGCATCTTGATGAAGTTAAAGGTATTGATTTCGATTACGTGATAACAGTGTGCGACAACGCCCACGAAAGCTGTCCAGTGTTTATCGGCAAAACAAAAGTGGTGCATGTCGGTTTCGATGACCCGCCCAGATTGGCCAAACAGGCAAAGACCGAAGAGGAAGCTCTCAATATTTATCGCCGTGTGCGCGATGAAATAAAAAGTTTTATCGAGAAATTGCCAGGGATTTTGAACAAATGAGCGAACCTCTTATCGGTAATAATTCTGCTTGTTTAATAAATAACGTTTCAACAACGCTAAGTAAACAAGACCGATTGGGCGGCTGGAAGGTCCGTTGGGGCATAAATCGAACGAGCTACATAGTTGAGCCTGGAATTTATGCTGTTAATAATCCCGATTCCAGTTCAGTGGTGCTCGTTTCTGCTAATTACAAGCTCAGCTTTGATGTTCTCAGAAGTCAGCTTGCAGGACTTAAAGCCTGGATACTCGTGCTGGATACAAAAGGCATAAACGTATGGTGTGCGGCAGGCAAGGGGACTTTTGGAACGGAAGAACTGATAAACAGGATAGAAGTTTCGGGACTAACAAGCGTTGTTAATCATCGCAAATTGCTCCTGCCGCAATTGGGCGCTGTTGGCGTGTGTGCGCATGAGGTTCGCAGGAGATCCGGGTTTTCCGTGATTTATGGTCCTGTTCGAGCCAGTGACATAAAAGCATTTATTGATGCGGGGATGAAGGCAACCGAGGAAATGCGCCGGGTAAAATTCTCATTCTACGACAGACTGGTTTTAACCCCAGTTGAATTTATAAACAGCCTGAAATATCTGCTGGTTGCGATAGTGGTTTTCTTTTTGCTGTCCGGACTGAATCAGGAGGGATTTTCACGAGAGTTGATGTTTCGAAATGGTTTAGGTTCTTCCATTATACTCTTTACTGCTTATTTAGCCGGGACAATTGCGGGGCCGCTGCTGTTACCGTGGATTCCGGGGAGAAGTTTTGCCTTTAAAGGGACTTTTTTAGGTCTGCTTGTAACCGCAATGTTGTGGAACCTGGCGTGGACAGGTAATTGGGCAAATACATTAGCGTGGCTCTTATTGGTTCTGCCCATTTGTTCGTATTTGGTTATGAATTTTACAGGCACTTCAACCTATACCTCTCTTTCCGGCGTAAAAAAAGAAATGCGAGTTGCAATTCCGCTGCAAATAATATCGGCGTTTGCAGGAATCGTATTTTGGGGGATACTTAGGTTTATCTAAGGAAATAATATGAAGCT
>CAYSKP010000125.1:0-13309 GCA_964431645.1 uncultured Pirellulales bacterium | reverse complement strand
TAATGCTCCTTTTCCAAAAGGCATCGGAAATTCGCTGTAAGATTCCTGCCCTGTCACCCCAAGCAGCATCGAGCTAAACGGCTTCTTATCGCCATAGTCGCCGTTACCGAAAAAGTACCCTAAGGGGACATCCACGCTCGGAAATTTAGTACCATCCCAGTATATGAGCATCCTTATCCCCGATAAAGCTTCCGGTGTATTGGGTTTTACGGCAATTCTCATCTCTTTGATTACGCCGCATTTATCGAGCTTTATTTCCTTTGTTTTTAATGGCTCGATCGCGAGTTTTTTATCGACTTTCCATCTCAAAGGTGCCGCGGGAGCATTTGCCTCAGCGTTTAACCATGCGTGCCGCACCTCCTGCAGCTCTTTATTTTCACTTTCCGTCAGCGGCCTTTTGAGGCTCTCGACCTTTGTCTGCGGCGGATAAATCGTATAAGTCACCTGCCAGTAATTGCCCCAGTTATCGTTTGTGTCATTGACAAGCTGTATAAGACAATGTTTGGCAAATGGTATCGGAAATAATGTCCCCGGATAAGTCTTATGAAATAACAGCGGATACGGCAAAGGCCCATTCTTGTAATCATAGAACTTGTGGATAGGCAAATCGAAGACGGCATTGGGACTGTTATCGAGAAATATTTGAATATTTGTCCCCGCGATTTCCTTAGTTACCACGCCTGTAAAAATCCTGTGGACGCATCCCGGCCCGTTTACATCCAGCAAAATATTTTTTCTGCCGGCTATGTTTTTGAAATCATTATTGTCGAAATTATCACCCGTCCTGTCCCATGTGCTTGCCATCGCGGTATGCGAATTTTCCAAAACTGCCAAATGCTCCAGCGTTCGCATTTGATGAAGGAAATACTCAAGATTCCTTACTTCAGCTTTTGAGCTTGAACCCAAACTCGCCAAAATAAGCAAAGAAAATAAAATTAAATACTTGTGATTGTTCATAATTCCCTGCTTTCAAAAAATCTGCTTTTCCTTTGAACATAATTTTACACACTCCATAGACTATAACAATGAAATTTCAGACCAGCTTTTGGCTTAAGATTGACTTTAGCGTCATTTTTTCATATCTTACATAAATGGAAATGATAACACATATATTTCAATGGTTCGTGCAGCTGATCGAGTACATCCTTCATCTGGATAAGCACCTAAACTACATCATCGAAAATTACGGCCTGTGGTGCTACCTGATTTTCTTCATCATCATCTTCTGTGAAACCGGCCTTGTCGTAACGCCTTTTCTGCCCGGTGATTCCTTCCTTTTTGCCCTGGGAGCACTGGCTGCATCCGGCTCACTAAAAGTCGCCTCCATTTTTATAGTCCTTGCGGCCGCCGCCATCATGGGAGATAGTGCAAATTACGCCATTGGCAAATATTTTGGCCATATAATTCTGCGCCATCAGGGCAAGTGGTTCCTCAAAAAAAAGCACATTGACCGCACGCACAATTTCTATGAAAAATACGGCGCAAAGACCATCGTCCTTGCCCGCTTCGTCCCTATCGTCCGCACCTTCGCCCCTTTCATCGCCGGCGTCGGTGAAATGACTTATCCCAAATTCTTTTCCTACAATGTGGTAGGCGGCCTTGCATGGGTAACGATATTTATCTTTGGGGGCTTCTTCTTCGGAAATCTGCCATTTGTCAAAAGCAACTTTACAATCGTCATCTTCGCTATCATCATTCTTTCAATAATACCTATCGTAATTGAAGTCGTAAGAGAAAAAAGACGGGTAAAAACATAAAAAATTAGTAAGCCCCCAGGTTTATCCTGCGGGTCAAAGAGTATGAATAAAGAACAAAGACATGCCCTTTTGAAAGTCGCGCGCGACACCGTCGAGGCCGTCATAACCGGCAAACGCATTCCTGTAGTCGAGGCCGACGACCCTGACCTCGCCTCGCATCTGGGCTGTTTCGTAACTTTGAAAAATGGTGAAGAGCTTCGCGGCTGCATTGGCCAGTTTGTAGCCGATAAACCGCTGGTTAATATGATCGTCGAAATGGCAAAGGCCTCCGCCGCAAGCGATCCGCGATTCTTTGGCGACCAGGTCACCGCCGATGAGCTGCCTAAAATCGATATCGAAATTTCCGTTCTCTCAGAACTGAAAAAAACAACTGACCCTCTTTCTCTTCGTCTCGGCGTCGATGGCATTTATATTAAAAAGGGTTATCTATCGGGTTGCTTCCTGCCGCAGGTAGCGACCGAAACCGGCTGGACTAAGGAAGAATTTCTCTCTTATTGCTGTTCTCATAAAGCGGGTCTGCCGGCCGATGCATGGAAAGACCCCAAAACCGATGTTTTCCTGTTCACCGCCGAGGTCTTCGGCTCACCTTTTAAATTTATATGATTCAACAGCTTTTATGCAAACATCAAACGTATATTGTAAAATGAAAAAATTCAGTGTAATCCGCCCTTGGCGAGACCTCGCCCTTAGGCGGGTAATCTGCGGTTTGTTCTGTCTTTCGACTATAGCTTCAGCCGCTGCGATAAGCACGCCGCAAGGCATGGCTGAATACCTTAAAAATCAAAAGCTGCCCCCCCTCAAATCTGTCGAATTGTGGGATAGCCAATTCGGCACAGGTTTAAAACTCTCGACCGCTCATTACGAAATTTACACAACCCTTCTTGAACCGCTCATGCTCTCACAGGTCCCCGGCTTTGTCGAATCCGCATATCGCGGCTACCAAAGTCAGCTTCCAAAACCAATCCCCACCTCAGCTCCGCTTGTGGTCTATCTTTTCGCCAATCGCCAGCAGTGGGAGGCCTTTACAAAAGATTTTACGGGCTCGCAGGCAGAGCTTTATCTCAAAATCAAGGCAGGTGCGTATTATCTAAATGGCGCATGTGTCGCTTATCATATCGGCCGCGAACGCACCTTCTCGAGTCTCGGTCACGAAGGCTGGCATCAGTTCAATTCACGCCTGTTCAAATACCGCCTGCCGAGCTGGCTCGATGAAGGTATCGCGATGCAGTTTGAAACCAGCGAATACGACAAGGGCTTTTTTACATTTACCCCTGACCGTAATGGATATCGCCTCGGCAGCCTCAAGCAAACCTTTATGAAAAATAATGCCATGCCGCTAAAAGCCCTTATAATGCTCAACCCCGGCGAAGTTGTTACGGAAGGTGATGGCGCAGTCTCAGCTTTCTATAGCCAGGCATATGCGCTCGTTCGATTTCTGCGGGAGGATGATTACGGTAAACGCCTCGGCAAATATCAAAAGATGCTCTCTGATGGATTGAATGGCCTCTGGCCCATTGACCAGCAGGATGCCAATGCAGCCGCAGACAGAAATATTCCTCTTACTGTCATCTGGAACCGCAATGTCGGAAGCGCACTTTTCGACCGTTATATTATCACAGGCTTGGAGCGGCCGCTGGTTACCAAAATCAAACCCGGCCAGGATATTGTCCACTTTGATACAATAGAAAAAGAATACTTTATCTTCTGCAAAAAAATCATATATTACGTCCAGCTAAAATAAATATATTGCCGCCGAAAAGACACAAAGTTATATTTTTATTTGTTCTGTAGAAAACTTAAAAACTGTCATTTCGAGCGAGCGCAGCGAGTCGAGAAATCAATATAATTAATGATTTCTCCACTGAAGCCCGGATGAAACTGGGCTTCGATCGAAATGACACGATATCCTTTCTAAAGAGCAATTTTTATTTTAAATAGTGTCTTCGTGACTTAGTGGCAAAAAATCAAAAATTGGAAATTTGATATTGGACATTGGACATTTACGATTAATTCTTGCTTCTGCTTCTCCTCGCCGCCGTGAACTTCTTGCCGAGGCCGGATATAAATTTGAAATAGTCGTTTCCAAAATTGATGAATCCGCATATCCGGCTGAAAATATCTCTCCTGTCGAATATGCCAAACAATTAGCCCTTGCCAAGGCTGAAGATGTCGCGAAAAATTATCCCGATTCCCTTGTCATCGGTGCTGATACGGTCATCGATTTCGATGGCGAAATTATTGGTAAGGCCCTCGATGCAAAGCACGCCGAAGAAATCACAAGAAAGCTCTTCAGCAAACCCCACAAGGTCATCACCGGCCTTGCATTGGTTTGTAAATCAAAAAATATAAAAATCGTCGAAGCTGAAACAACAACAGTTTATCCCAAAAAATTAACTGATGCCCAGATTGAGCGGCATATCAAAAGCGGTATTTGGGAAAATAAGGCGGGGGCCTACTCTATTAAAGAAAACGACCCCTTCGTTGACCACCTCGACGGCTCGTTGACCAATGTCATGGGCATGCCCATGGAACTATTTAAACGCCTCTTTCCGTTATAAGTAATAGAAGTATAATAGGAATATGACGCTTTAGGATTGGCTCTTTTTATCAAAAGGAGACCTTATGAGCAGTGACTCCTACATGGAGTTGGTCGGCAAGTTAGTATCGAAACAGATAAGTCCGCAAGAATTTGACAGAAGAACAAATGGTCAAAAAGAATATTTATTCAGCGTGATTCGTTCTTTTTTATCTGCTCAAATATCTTTTTCACAATTTCAGGATGAATATTACAAATTCGTTATAATTTATGTCCGGTCTTTCTTAGTAATATTGAGAGACAATTCTTTGTTAATATTCAGGAAAAACTTGAATGGACGACAGAAAAGCCGGATTTAGAATCCATTAAATATGGCTGGATTGCTCAAAAGCAATTTTTAGAATGGTTACACAAAGAGTTCGACAATTTCATATTAGAGCATTAATTTTCCAATCTGCAATCCGAAATATCTTCTGTGTATCTGAATCTGTGGTTTCAATTGGTAATCGGCAATCGCAAATCGACAATCTGAGTCTTATTTGACCGATTGTCCAATCATTAACAAACCGCATTTATCAGTATTGAAAACGCCTTTTTTTGCTAAAACTTGACTTTTTGCGTTTCGCTCCTATAATAACATAGCTAAATATTACTGAAATGCAGCCCCGGCCTTATCCGGGGTTTTTGTGTTTTCTTAAATTTATCCGCCGGCTTTTTGGCGGGTTTGCCCGCCACAGCTTGGGTTAAGGTGGGAGTATTTTTGGGGAGCATTGGAGTTCGTGAGTTTATTAGAGAAGGTATTTCCTTAAATGCCAATTTTTGATGCCGGCTTAATTTTGCGCATTCAGCAGTCTAACGACATCGTCGATGTTATCGGCGAGCACCTCGCCCTCAAGCGAAAGGGCCGCGAAATGATCGGCCTGTGTCCCTTTCACGAGGACCATCGCCCCAGCTTCAATGTCAACCCATCGAAACAAATCTTCAAATGCTTTGCCTGTGGCGCAGGCGGCGATGTCGTCAAATTCATCCAGATGCGCGAAAATCTTTCCTTCCCCCAGGCCCTTCATCGCCTCGCCGACCGCGCCGGCATAAAAGTCGAACCTCTTCGCCCAAAAAAATCGAACATCGAGCATCAAGAATCTGGTATCGAAGTTGACCCAAACGCAATCGCCCGCGCTAATGCATGGGCCGCAAAATATTTTGCCGTCAATCTCGCCCATCCCGAAATCGGCAAGGCCGCGCGTAAATACGTTGCCGAGCGCCAGCTTTCAGATGAAAGTGTCAAAAACTGGCAAATCGGCCTGGCCGTCGGCACCAGCAATGATTTATTAGCAGCGGCAAGGCAAAAGAAAATACCAGATAAATTGCTTATGGCGGCGGGGCTAATTGTCGGCTCTGGTTTGTCGCTGTCAGATAAATTTGTAAATCGCCTGATGTTCACCATTGCAGACCCAACCGGCAAAATAATCGCCTTCGGCGGCAGGACTTTAACAGGCGAAGGCGCAAAATATATCAACTCGCCGACTACAGCGCTATTCGATAAAAGCAATGCCCTCTTCGGTCTTGACCAGGCCCGCCACAAAATAGTCTCATCCGATGTAGCCGTCGTCGTCGAGGGCTACACCGATTGCATTATGTCGCATCAGTTCGGCGTCTCCAATGTCGTCGCGACCCTGGGCACAAGTTTCACCTCAGGCCATGCGCGAATTCTTCGCAGGTACGCCAAAAAAGTCGTCCTGCTCTTCGATAGCGATACGGCCGGCCTCGAAGCCGCCAACCGCGCGCTGCAAGTTGCGCTTAGTTCGCGAATCGATATCGGCATCGCAAGCGTCCCGCAGGGTAAAGACCCCTGTGATTTCCTGCTTGCAAAAGGAAAAGAGCCGTTTGAAAAGCTCATCACACAAGCGACCGATGTTTTTGCCTTCAAGTGGGACCGCCTGAAGGCCTCTCTCGGCTCTCAGCCGACGATTGCAGGCAAAAAGCAGGCCGTCGAGGAATATCTTGACGCAATCGCCGCCGCCATTAACGCCGGCAACGTCTCTCCAATCGAACGGGGTCTTATCGTTAATAATCTGTCCCGCATCATGTCCCTCGATACAAAAGAGATTAATCGTGAGCTAATTCACAGGACCGGCAGGGTCAAAACTGCTTCATCATACACAGCCTCAGCCGATGCTTCGCATACTCCGCTTGACACCGGCGTTGGCTTATCGGCCATAGCGCAATCCGAAATTCTTGAAGTCCTTCTTGCGCACCCGTCGATGTTCGATGATGCCAAAGATAAAATCAGCCCTGATGATTTCGATGTCCCGGCGTTTAGGCAAGTCGCCCAGGCCGTCTTCACGACGCTCGCCGGGCAGCCCCGTGCGGCCCTTCAAATTATTTGTTCTGCCGTCGAGGACCCGCGCATCGCCGGCCTTATGACTACACTCGAACACGAAGGCTCTAATAAGGGTAACTATAGTAAACGTTTAATTGATGCCCTGGCAGCCTTGCAGCAGGCCAAAAATCAGAAAAACAGAGCGAGTAAGGAAGATTTAATTCGTGATATCTCCAAACAGGACCGCCGTAATATAGGTCTGATTTAATTTAAATATTTTAAAACTTTATTTGAGGAAACGATAGTGGCTAAGAAAAAATCGGCAGAAGCCCATAAAAAACATTCAGGTGAAAAAGCCCAGCCGCAGGATGCATCACAGGCAAAACCCCAGACGCCCATAGATGCCGAGGCAAAAATCAAGGCAATGATAGAAAAGGGCAAGAAAAAAGGCTACCTCACCTATGAGGAAATGAACGCCGATTTGCCCGAAGACCTCGTCAGTCCCGCGCGGCTCGATACCCTTATGACATCGCTGGATGAAATGGGAATCAGTCTCATCGATGAGGCCGATGTCGATAAGCATGGCCCTCCCGTTGCCGATATCGCCGAAGATGATTTCGAGCCCGTCGATGTCGAACCTGAAGTAATACCTGTCGAGCCGGTTGTCGAAGAAGAGCCGGTCGTCATCGAAGAAGATAAAATCATCGAAAAAGAGATTGTCGAAGCCGAGCCCGGCCGCAGAATCGACGACCCCGTCCGCACCTATCTCACCCAGATGGGCGAAATCCCTCTGCTCAACCGCGACAGCGAAATATCGCTGGCCCGAAAAATCGAAGTCTCGCGAATGACCTTCAGGCGCAAAATGCTCGAAAACGATTACTGCGCCAAAAATTGCGTCGAGATTCTCCAGCAGGTCCAGCAGGGCGGCCTATCGTTCGACCGAACAATGAAAATCAGCACCGCCGAAAACCTCGTCCGCAGCGTCATCAAAAAGCGCCTGCCCCAGAACCTCAAAACCATCAACACGCTGCTCGCGATGAATCAAGAGTTGTTCAAAGAATATCTCAAGATTGGAAGCGATTCTCCCGATACGCATCGCGTTCTTAAACGTCTCTCGCGAAACCGCAGGCGTATCGCCATCCTGCTCGAGGAATTGAGCCTCCGCACCAGCCGCATCGCACCAATGAAGGAAAAGCTCCACGGCATGGTCGTTAAAATGCGCCAGCTTCAGGACATCATCGCCATCGGTCCCAGCGGCGAATACGTCCAGGAAGATATCGATGCGATGAAGCAGGAATTCATCGGCCTGCAGGACCTTGTCACCGAAACTCCTGCCCAGCTCGAAAAGCGCCTCTACGTCATCGACCGCATCTTCACCCAATACGAAAAAACAAAACGTATCCTCTCCAGTGCGAATCTGCGTCTGGTCGTCTCCATCGCCAAAAAATACCGCAACCGCGGCCTCAGCTTCCTCGACCTCATCCAGGAAGGCAACACCGGCCTTATGCGCGCCGTCGACAAATACGAATACCGCCGCGGCTACAAATTCAGCACCTACGCCACATGGTGGATTCGCCAGGCTATTACAAGAGCTATCGCCGACCACGCCCGCACCATCCGCATACCGGTGCACATGATTGAAACGATGAGCCGCCTTCGCACCGCCGGCAAAGTCCTCACACAGCGCCTCGGCCGTGAGCCCACAATCGAAGAAATCGCAAAAGAGGCCGAGATGAGTATCGACGAGGCCCGCCGCGTCATGAAAATCTCTCGTCACCCAATCTCGCTCGACCGGCCCATCGGCGACAGCGAAGACAGCAACTTCGGCGACTTCATCGAAGATGATGCAATCGACTCACCGGTCTCCACCGCCACGCAGTCGATGCTCAAAGAGCGAATCGAATCGGTCCTCAAGACCCTTTCTTACCGCGAGCGCGAAATCATCAAGCTGCGTTACGGCATCGGCGACGGCTACACATACACCCTCGAAGAAGTCGGCCGCATCTTTAAAGTCACCCGCGAGCGCGTCCGCCAGGTCGAAGCCAAGGCCATCCGAAAGCTCCAGCACCCAGTCCGCGCACGCAAGCTCGAAGGATTCCTCGACCACAAGCACCCGATTCAGCCGTTCCCCGGCAAAAACCAAATCCCAGGCGTAATCGAGGAAAAACTGGTTTGAGGATTTTGAGCGAGCGTCCCATAATGTCATTCATAGCAACCCTGAGCTTGTCGAAGGGGAACCTAAGACCGCTATTTGTCTGGCAGGAATCCCTATTTAGGTTTTAGTTGTTACATCCAAATCGTCATTCCGACCGATGCTTGCCCTAAAGGGCAAGCAAGCGGAGGAATCTAATTTGATGTCTAAAATTTACGATTCTTTAAGATTTTTGTAATTTGTTTGTTTTTTGGATTTGTTTTTTGATATTTTGCTTCGCTTTTTTATTTATTTTTTTTGTTTCCTTCATCCATATTTATGGTATAATATCGCCTTTATAAGGGAGGATATCCTCAGTGTCCCTCAGGATTGTCCTCTTTAATCAAACATGAGGGGCAAAATTTTGTTTACGGCCTTAATCGGCCAAAGGAGTTACAGTGAGTACAGGTAAAGTAAAGTGGTTTAATGGCAAAAAGGGTTTCGGATTTATTATTCCTGATGATGGCGGCGAGGAGCTTTTTGTCCATCATTCGGAAATTAAAATGGGTGGCTACGCCGACCTTCAGGAAGGCCAGGCAGTCTCATTTGATATCGGCCAGGGCAAAAAAGGCCCATGTGCCGTCAATGTAGTGCCCAAATAACTCAAAAAGTTAAACCGGAATAAAGGCCTCGCTTGCGAGGCCTTTTTCTTTTATGTGTCGCGGGCATCTTGCCCGCGTTTTGCATTTTCTCCTGCAGGTCTTGTCATTCCTGCGACCCGTCCTCCATAGTTATGCGAAGGAGGAAGGCGGGAATCCAGTTTTTACTTCATTATTGGAAATTGGTTATTTAATATTGGATATTTGTTCGTCCTCCGTCTTCTGATTTTTTCCCCGAACCCTTCTTTCCCTCCTCCAGTATTTATTACCAAGTATCTTAGTATCGATAATCTGGTTCGAAACAGCTTTATTAGAGATTTACTTATGAAAAAACGCTTTCTAATCCTTCCCTTATTGCTTTGCTTCTATCTTCTCTTCAACTCCGGCTGCCGATCGCAAGAGCAAAATTGCCAGACCCGCATCGCGCGACCGGCCGCTGATTTGTGCCTTCCAATCGTGGCTCGCGCCGAGATAATCCTGCCCCTCGATAAGCAGGACCATCGCTTCATGTCCGGCCGCGGCACCAATTCGCTTTTGCTCGATAATTCCGCTTCACTTTTCCGCGCTGCCAAAGAATCTCTCGGCAAAATTTTCAGTCAGGTAGATATGTCAGGCAAAATACCCGACCCGCATTTCATCATCCGCATAAACCCCCAAACTCAGGCTTATTCCGGCACCTTCAACGCCTCACTCGATTGCGAAATCCTCTACGGCTCCGGTGAGAATCTCGCTGTCTACATCTCAAAAGCCAGCCGGCGCGGCCTCCATGTCGACCAGTCCGTCGTCGATAAAACATACGACCTTGCAATGTCCGCACTGGTCCGACAAATCCTCGCCGACCCGAACATGCATCAAATTCTCGCCTCCTCGCCGGATGAATCAAAAATCAAAAAAACCATAAACATCGAAGACCAGCCCTGCGAGTATAGCCCCCTCATGGACGCCGTCGTCACCATCGAAATGAGCAAAAAGGTCCGCTGGGCCACCAGTCCCATCGAAGAGCACGCAAGCGGCTTCTTCATCGACTCCAACGGCACCATCCTCACCAATAATCACGTCATCGCCGATTTCCCCGATATGGATTTCGCGAAGGTCCTCTACAAAAAGCACGAATACGACTTTGAAATCCTCGCGAAAGACCCATGGTCCGATCTCGCCCTTCTCCGCGCCAAAGGTTTGCAAAATACCCCCGCGATGGCCGTTTCCCCCGCTTCCTCGCCCATCTTTATCGGCGACGATTGTTTAGTTGTCGGTTCGCCTATGGCCAAAGAGCTGCAGCGTTCCGTCGCTAAGGGTATCATCTCCGCCTTTCGCGATATCCAGGGTGTCCGGCTCATCCAGACCGATGCCGCCATCAACCCCGGCAACTCCGGCGGCCCTCTTGTCCACCTAAATTCCCGCCAGGTCATCGGCCTCATCCGCCTCGGCGCCAGCGGCGAAGGTTTAGGATTTGCCATTCCCGCCGACGTAATTCATGAATTTTTAGCCAAGAACAAAGACAAACTTTAGCATTTAGCAACTCACGAACTGCCTTATCGTCATTCCGAGCGAGCGCAGCGAGCCGAGGAATCTCTTTTTTGAATTTATGAATTTTGCTAATTTGAATTTATTTAGGACTTGTCCGCCTATTGCGGATTTAGAAATTAGTATTTAGTGTTTAAATTAATCCGCAATCTGAAATACGCAATCTCTCTTCTGTTATTGTCCTCTTCCTCTATTGTTATATTTAGCCCTCGTAGTGGGCGACACAATTCTCGTACATTCATGACCAAACTTCCAGTAACTGTAGGGGGGGCTTGCCCCGCCGAATCACCAGTCCCGATTTTGCTCTTTTCTTTCCCTAAAATGATTTTATAATAAAACAAAATTATGCCCAACATAGACGTTAAAACAATTCAGGAAAATGTGGTTTCTAAAGATAAACAGGCTAATTACATTGCCGAAATTGTTTTCGCAATTGTTGTGTTCTTTTCAACTTGTCCCTTGATTCCCTTTCTTTTAGCCCTTATCCATCCGAATTTTATTACACCATATATACCCTTATTTTTTTTCGGTCAAATTTTTGGGATTATTTTATTAATTTCATTGATTGCACAAGTTATTCGAAGATTTTCGATAAATCCAAATGAATACCGTATTAAAGCCTTGATTATTTTTCTTATAACCATAGCCGGTTTTTTTATGAGCAATCCTGATTTCAGATGGGGTGCAGCTGCTCAGGGAATGTATCTCAATCTTAAATCAAAAGACTTTTCAGAACTCCGAAATTGGGCAAAATCTGTTCAAATTCCTCAAGGTCAGGATTATATTCGTTTAACCGACCCAAATATTCCAGCCGCTGCTAAAGAATTCAAACCTCTCAGAGTCTGGGTGTATGATGATGATAAAAAATTTCGTATTGCCTCTTTAGTCTGGTGCGGGGGATTGACTCAGTTGATTGTTGGCCCCGTTGATATGCCTATTCCTGATGCAGATATCCGGCCTGACCATTTTGTACTCCATAAAATAATTTCGCCGGGTATTTACATTACAATAACGGAGTAAGTCATTTATGAAATAGCGCCAGTTACTTCCTCAATAATTTTCCCTTTCTTGCAGAAAGGACATTCTTTTCCAACCAGTTCCATTATTGTAAAAATCTCATTTGACCCGCAGTTCGGGCATTTTCGTTGGTCTCTTTTTCGAGAAGCGTGATAAAACCTTCGCCATGATTTTTTTGATTTTTCTGCGTTTCCTATATCCAGTTCGCTTTGTTTTAAGCAGTTCTTGCAAATACAATCTGAATTATATCCGGTTCTTGTCCCGAAAAGTTTGATCCAGAGCATTTTCTCTTTGCTCGCTTTCTTTTTGATCCATGACCACCAGCACGATGGGTTAAATATTCTATAAAAGTTTTTAAATGATATTTGGTTATTAAGTTCTTCTGATGTAATACCAAGGACCTCATCAATTTTATCGTCTTCACAAGGATGGGGACAGCAGATTCGTTCGCCTTTATCGTTTATGACATATTGATATCCTCCCCAACCTTCATGAAGCACTTTCCCGCAGTCGGAACATTTATATATGTTTATCGGCGGCATTCACATAACATAATATTTCTTTTAAAATTGAATTTCTACCAATATTTTTTCAGTGTAAATCTGTGACACGGAGCAAAGCGAGGAGACCTGCTTCGGGGAAATCTGTGGCTATAAAATACTTTGAAATCCCAACCGCAAACCATTATACTAAGAACCTTTAACCGGTTTTGCGAAAAAATAAGATTCTAACTGAATAACAGCTTTTTACGAAGGAGAACAGTATGCCGTTAGTTAACACAAAGAAGATGTTTCAAATGGCCTATAAGAATGGTTACGCCATCGGGGCGTTCAACGTCAATAACATGGAAATTACCCAGGGTATCATCGAGGCCGTCAGAGAAGAAAAGGCCCCGTTAATCCTGCAGGTCTCAAAAGGCGCCCGCGAATACGCCAGCAACAGCTATTTAACCGCAATTATAGACGTTGCCGTCAAGGAAAACCCGGATATACCCATCGCCACTCACCTCGACCACGGCGACACATTCGAATGCTGCAAGCAGTTCGTCGATGACGGCTTTACATCCGTTATGATAGACGCCTCAAAATACCCCTTCGAAGAGAACATCAAAAAGACAAAAGAAGTAGTCGATTATGCCCATAAGCACAACGTAGTCGTTGAGGCCGAGCTTGGCCAATTGGGCGGTATCGAAGAGCATGTTGTCGGCGTCGAAGATGTTGAAAAGCATTTGACAGACCCCAAGCAGTGCTCTGAATTCGTTAAAAAGACCGGCGTCGATTCGCTGGCCGTCGCGATTGGAACCAGCCACGGCGCTTATAAATTTAAAACTGAGCCAAAGCTGGCCATCGACCGTATAAAAGAAAT
>CAYSKP010000124.1:0-11410 GCA_964431645.1 uncultured Pirellulales bacterium | reverse complement strand
TATTTCGGGAAATTCCCTTCCACCAGATTTGAGCATATTACAACATTTCCGCAGCCGAACATTATCTGGCTGTCAACCAATTTCACTGCGACCTTGTCCTTTTCGCCTCCCATAATTTTCTCCAATAGCTGCATAGTTTTTCCCGGCACGATTGGTTTTGCTGTGGCTGCTTTTTCGCTGGGATTTGAAATCAGATTGACTCTGCTTCTGGCAAGCCTTCTGCCGTCCGTTGCGACCAGAGATAATTTCTTGCCTTTCATTTCCCACAGCACGCCATTGATTGCGTATCGTGTGCTTTCCTTTGCTGTCGCAAAAAGACACTGCGAAATCCCCGTCCTTAATCCTTCGAGGCTAACCTCTACATCCGGCTCGCCCTTGAACGCAGGCATAGGAGGATATTGTGATGCGTCTTGACCATATATTGAAAAATGGCTGTCTGCGCCTCGAACCTCGCAAACGCCTTCTGTTGCCTTAAACATAAGTGTTTCATCAAGGCTTTCGCGCACAATAGCCGCTAATCGAGCTGCAGGCACAACAACCTGACCCGGCTCCTTAACATCTACCGCCGGCAAAAAACAATTTATTCCCACCTCGAGGTCCGTGCCGAAAATCCTCACGCCGTCTTTTTCAGCGTCTATCTTTACACACCTCAAAATTGGTTTTGGCGTTCTCTCCGGAACGATGCTTGTTAATAGTGCCAGCGCCTGATTTAACCCTTCTCTGTTAAATTGCACTTTCATTTATTTGCCCCTCTTTTAACTTTTACTGTTCTTTATCTAAAATTAATCCCTGAAAGATACAAGAAATCTGCCGGTTTCTCAACAAATTTTAATCAAATTCGAGTATTTTTCTATATAGGGACCGCTTAGAGGAGAGTAATTATAATTTTAATATAAGAAATCTTTTAGTATTAGAATTCATAAGGCCTGTGAGCTTGTTAGGTTTTAACAAGCGGCGGCCCGCTAATCCTTATCTCATAAGCAGATAGGCACTAAATCACAACTAAAAAATAGTGGATAACCTGTTATATTATTGAAAAGTAAACAGGTTTTTTTTAAGGATTCTCTCAGTTTGGATTCTTTGGTTTAGAGTTCTTGTTACAAATTAATAATAAATATCGAACGTCTTATAAGAATCTGCCTTTTAATCCACAAGAAAGCCTGAATCCCCATTTTTGTTTATTATATCTTACCTAATTTACCATTGACAAAATGGCCTTTATATTGCTATAATCGATAATGTCGAAACTAAAACTTTGTCCGCCAGATACGGGGGGCTTGACGATATACTATGGAGAATAGATAATGCAAAGCAAAATAGTTGTTGTGAGTTTGCTTATCGTGCTTTCAGTGCTGGTCATAATGTTGTCGGGTTGCTGCTGCGGCTTTCATGAACACCCCGGCAAGACCGCTGCTGAGGTTCACAGGGAACACGTTAACACATTGAAAATTAATCAGCAGCAATTAATGAGAGACATAGATAGAGCGCTCCTTTTCGATCGGCCAAGCAGACTTACAGAAAGACAGATGCCCTAAGCAAGGGCACAGCAGTTTAATTTTGTAAGATTTTTTGGGATTTCTGAACGGATGCAGACCCTCATCGATTATTTCCAGAGAGTTGCCCACTATGACTTGTGGGTAGTCTGTATTGAATTATTTCTCATAGGCCTGGTTGTTTACTGGGCCGTTGATTTCCTTGAGGGGACACGCGGCGAGAGACTTTTCCGCGGCGTCACATACGTCCTCATTGCCGGAGTTTTAATCCTTCACTTGATTTCAGCGCGTTATCGTTTCGAACGTCTCGAGTACCTTTATAAAGGTTTTCTTGTCGCCGTCCTGGTAATCGCGGTCGCGGCATTTCAGCCGGAATTGAGACGCGCGCTTATGCGAATCGGCCAAACCGCCGGCGGCGGATTTCTTTCCAGCTCATCCCGCCAGGTCATCCGCACCGTTGAAGAAATTGTCAGTGCCGTCACCGAATTGGCCGCATCGAAAACCGGCGCTATCATTGTTATCGAAAGACGCGTTGCTTTAGGTGAATTTATAGAAACAGGCGTTCGCCTCGATGCTGCCGTCACCGCCGAGCTTCTCAAAACAATTTTTTATCCCGGAACCATTCTGCATGATATGGCCGTTGTAATTCGCGGCGACAGGGCCATTGCCGCGGGCGTCCAGCTCCCCTTGGCAGAGCCCGGCACCGTAAAAGGTTTCGAACTCGGTTCACGCCACCGTGCCGCAGTAGGCATCACCGCCGGCTCCGACGCGTTGTGTATAGTAGTAAGTGAAGAAACGGGAATTATCTCTCTGGCAAGTGATGGCAGCCTAACCCGCAATCTTACCGCCGATGACCTGCGTGATATCTTGACCGGCGCTATCGGCTCTCAGACAACCAAAAGCAAACCTGCGGCAGAAAGGACAGCCTGAACGTCGTGGATAAGCGAAGAGTTAGAAAAATAGTTGTTAGCGTCATATTTACCATTCTTATATGGGTCTGGGCGGATCTCGCTCTCGATGAGGAGCTTTCGATTTCCAATCTCAGGCTCACAGTTGCAAAATCGATAAATCCCAACCTATGGGTTACATTCTCAGGCCAGCCCTCGGTTCCTTTGGAAAAAGTCGTTCTCAAGGGCTCTGTCCGCAAAATTTCTGATGCACGTCAGCGCATTAATTCAGGCCGTTTTGTCCGGGAATTTTATTACGACCCTATTCAGGAAAAAATAACAAATCCCGGCGAATACCCCTTAAGCGTAACTGATTTTCTAAAAAATTCTGATGTTGTTCGCCAGCTCGGCCTTACAGTTATATCAAGCGACCCTAATTTTGTTACAGTCAGCATTATCGAATTGCAGAAAAAACAGGTCCCCGTCCGCTGCTATGACGAAAACCAGAATCTGCTGAAAGGCGCCGGTATAGACCCTGCTCAAGTCGAGGCCTTTGTCCCCGCTGACCGCCTCGAGGCGGCTCTGGAGGCAAAAGTAACTTTAACAAGAAGAGAAATTGACCAGGCAAGGCTCGCGCCGGTAGAAAAAACTCCCGTCGTTGAGCTTGCGCCCGGGCAAACAAGGGAAGCCTCTTTAGCCGTAAAAATTACTTTGCCAAAAGAGCAGGAACGCTTGCAGGAGTATCTTATCACTAATGTCCGCCTCGGCGTCTCTTTGAGCGCTAATCTTGAAGGTAAATACAAAGTTGAACTTGTTAATCCTGAAGCCGTTATGGGCTCTGTCACAATCCGTGCAACACCCGATGCCAAACGTGCCTATGAAAATATGCGTTTCCATGTCATCCTCGAAGTAGATGATAGTGACAAAGATAAATCATCGCCGCCGGCCGCTGGCGAGCCTGCCCCTGAAATCCGCAGAGACCTCGACTACAATTTCCCGCAGGAATATCTCCGTAACGAAGAGATAACTCTCAACCAGTCGCCGGTCCAGGCAAGATTCAGATTAATCGCGATTCCTCAACAGGAATCATCCTCCTCTTCACAACCGAAATAAATTCTAACTAAATAAAGTTGTGTCATATCGCAAAAAACAATAAACTATAATTTTTACGGAAGACCTTTGCGAGGCTTTTCAAAAACGTGAAAAACAGTTCATTGCAAAATGTTTCATCGGTTTCAATCGGCCATCTCCGCTGGGGTATTTGTGCGCTTTTATTTTTTGCGACCGCCCTTAACTATATAGACAGGCAGATTCTCGGCCTCTTAAAACCGATGCTCGAAAAAAGCCTCGGCTGGAGCGAAAAAGATTACGGCTATATAGTAATGGCCTTTACCGTCGCTTACGCGATTGGCTACTCCGGTGCCGGCTGGTTTATAGATAAAGTTGGCGTCAAAATCGGCTATGCCCTTGCTGTTTTACTCTGGAGTTTTGCCGAAATCGCTCATGCTTTTAATTGGTACATTCCAATCGAAGCAAAAATAGGTTTTCTGGGGATTTCGGCGACAACCTTCGGCTTTTGTTCCGCCAGATTCATGCTGGGCCTGGCCGAAGGCGGTAATTTTCCTGCCGCCGCGAAAGCTGTCAGCGAGTGGTTTCCCAAAAAAGAGCGGGCACTTGCCGTAGGAATTTTTAATTCAGGCACAAATATTGGCGCGATAGCGGCTCCGTTATTAATATTGTGGCTTGCGACATCTTATAGCTGGCCGATTGCTTTTATCGTGACAGGCGCAGCCGGATTATTCTGGCTGATTTTCTGGCTTCCTCTTTACACTAATCCTCATAAGCATCCGCAAATTTCAAAGGCCGAACTCGATTACATCAATCACGACCCGCCCGACCCGCCGGGAATAAAAATACCGTGGTGGACTTTGATGAGTTATCGCCAGACCTGGATGTTCATCGTTGGAACAGGTATCAGCGGCACTATCTGGTGGTTTTGGCTCTATTGGGGACCTGATTTTTTACTTAAGCAGTATGGTTTGGATATAAAACATCTCGGTATGCCTATGGTAGTCGTTTATTTGATAACTGGAATCGGCAGTATTACAGGCGGCTGGCTCTCCGGCTTCTTTTTAAAACTTGGCTGGTCCTTAAATGCGTCCCGAAAAATCGCAATGCTTATTTGTGCCCTGTGCGTCGTGCCTGTGTTTACTGCTTCGATGGTAAACAACTCGTGGGTAGGCGCTCTTCTGATGGGTTTGGCAATGGCAGCTCATCAGGGCTTTGCGGCCAATCTTATAACTACTGTCTCTGATACCGCTCCGCGCCGCGTAGTTGGCTCCATTATGGGCCTCGGCGGCACGGCCGCATGCATAGGGACATTCTTCATTGCTATCCTTATTCCCTACGTCCTTGAAAAAACAGGAAAATATCAGGTGCTGCTCATCATCGCATCATGTGCTTATTTAATTAATTTGCTTATTATTCACCTGATAAATCCGCGCCTTAAATCAATGGAATTTGAAATCTCAAAGGAAACCTAAGATGATAAAAATTCGCGGCCTTCGCTGGTATATCGCAATAATGCTGTGCCTTGTCACTACGATTAATTACCTCGACCGCACCAGCTTATCTGTTGCCGCCCCCGTTTTAAAAGATAACCTTCATATCAATGAGCAGCAGTTTGCTTTCATTATAATGTGCTTTCAGTTCAGCTATCTGGTAATGCAGCCGGTCTCGGGCCGCATTATGGACTGGCTGGGAATAAAAAGCGGCTTCTCGTTTGCGGCTATATGGTGGTCTATCGCCAATATGCTTCATGCCTTTGCAAGAAGCCCGATTTCTTTCGGCGCGTTTCGCGCATTGCTCGGAGTCGGTGAGGCGGGTAATTTCCCCGGCGTCGCCAAAACCATTTCTGAATGGTTCCCCGCAAAAGAGCGCACAATTGCCTTTGGCGTTGCAAATATCGGTTCAGGAACAGGTTCACTTATTGCTACTCCATTTGTCGCCTGGATTATTTACAAATATGGATGGCAGGAGGCCTTCGTCATCACCGGCGCTATTGGGTTTATATGGGTAGCTCTATGGCTTCTTTTTTATAAATCACCATCAAAACATTCAATGATAACACCTCAGGAATATGAATACATTACTCAGGGTCAAAAAGAGCTGCAGGCAGAAGTCACAGGCCCTGTCCCCAACTTCTGGCGGCTGATACTTGGCCAAAGAAACTTTTGGGGAATTGCCTTGGCAAGGTTCCTCTCTGAGCCTGCCTGGCAGTTTTATTCTTATTGGATTCCTCTTTATTTCGCTACTCAGCGGGGAATGAATCTAAAGCAAATTGGATTATTCTTGTGGGTCCCGTTTCTGGCCGCCGATCTCGGCAGCTTCGTCGGCGGATTTATTTCGCCGTTTTACCGAAAGCTCGGCTTTAAAATTCTAACCAGCCGCAAACTTGCGATGACGACCGCCGCCTTTATGATGCCTGTCTCCATTCTCATTATCCATGCCCCTACGGCGTACTGGGCAATCTTCTGGTTCTGTATCGCTGCCTTCGGACATCAGTGTATCTCGGCCGTCCTTCTTGTTCTTCCTGTAGATTTGTTTCCCAAAAGCACTGTTGCAACCGCCAACGGCCTTTCAGGGAGCTTCGCTCATTTCGGCGGGATGCTCTTTACCTTTACCGTCGGCTGGCTTGTAACGCATATTGGCTATTCACCGGTGTTCGTAATAATTGCGCTTTTGGATTTAATCGGTGCGGCCATTCTCTGGATCGCTATACGCGAGCCAAAGTCCGAAACGCCGCAGATTTAATTGACAACCTTCTTTTGTAACAGGAATGTCTTTGCTGCTACGAATATCAGCGAGCAGCTCAATATCAGGAGAACTGTGCCGCAGATACCCGAAATCATCACATCCGGTTTAATGCTGGCGCCGCTGAGAATATTCGGCAAGGCCGATACGAACGGCTTGACCTGCAGAACAAGCGCGACAAGTGTCATCACCATCATAAAAATCATCGGAATCACAACGTAAAAAACCTTCTTGCCGGTCTTTGCAAGCCAGGCCGTAATGGCCAGCAGCGTCAGGCTCGCCAGCATCTGGTTGCTTGTTCCGAAAATTGGCCATGCGACGAGGTATGCCTTTTCCTGGGTCATGAGAATAAATACCAGCGGTATGGCCAGACTGATGAGGGTGGCCGCGCAGCCCCCGGCAAAACTTTTCCAGCCCATCATTTCCTGGAATATGTAGCGGGCAAGACGCGTTGAAACGTCGAGAGTGTCGTAAACAAACGTTGAAAAAGCCAGCAACGCAAACGGAAACGCCACGTTAAAACCGATACCCAGCAGTCCCAAATAGCTGGCAAGGCCATTGGCGTATATGAGATTGGGGTCGGCTGCGAGCTCTTGTGAACCTTTCGGCAGCATCATAACCGTAGCAAGCGCCAAAACAGCGACAAGTCCCTCCAGCAGCATTGCCCCGTATCCGATACAATAAGCGTCCGATTCTTTATTAAGCTGTTTCGACGTCGTGCCGGAGCTGACAAGCGCATGAAAACCCGAACACGCCCCGCAGGCAATTGTGATGAACAGAACCGGAAAAAGCAGCTTTCCATTCGCCAGACTTTTCAGGCCGGACACATTGAAAGCAGGATATTCGATTTTGAAACCGCCAAACAGCGCCCCGACCAGCCCTATGATAATCGTAAGGTAAAGCAGCCAGCCGCCCAGATAACCCCTCGGCTGCAGCAATAGCCACATCGGAATTATGGATGCCACAAAACAATATACCAGGAGTAATACTCCCCATTGTTTTGCGGTAACCCCGCCGAAAAAGGTAAGCAGCGGCGCAGGCAGGTGCGGGCCTAACCACACAGCCAGAAGGACAAGCGGCAAAAACACAATCGTCAGTAGCCCCAGGTTCATTTTGAAGCGATACAGGAAAATACCCATCACTAACGCCAAACCGAGATATATAATCGAGGATGCCGCCACCGCCGGCCCAAATGCCGTATCACGCGAGACCGCCGTGAATGTCTGCGCGGTAATATCCGTAAAAGCGATTATCACATACAGCAGCGCCAGCCAGACGAAAATCATAAAAAACAATCTTGTCCCCGGTGACATATACCGTCTGACAATTTCGCCGATAGAGGCTGCCTTATGCCTGACTGAACTGATAAGCGAGAGGTAGTCGTGGACGCCCCCGATGAAAATTGAGCCGAGAATTATCCACAGTATTGCGGGCAGCCAACCGAACCATATACCAGCCAGAATCGGCCCCACAATTGGGCCGGCGGCGGCAATAGCGGAAAAATGCTGCCCTATGAGAAGCTGCGCCTTGGCCGGCACATAGTCAACGCCGTCGTTGACCTCGTGCGCAGGTGTTTTTGCGCCATCATGAGGCGAGATTTGCCTTGTTACGAATCGGCCATAGGAAAGATAGCTCACCCCAAGTATTGCCATCGAAACAAGAACGATAACGCAGATCATAAACGTTCCTTATTTGATTGTGTCTTTCACTATAATGTATATTATTGATATTATACTCAGCGAAATAGGATATGAGCAGAACTTTTTCTCTTCAAAAAGCAGCTTCTATCTGTTCTTTTAACTTAAAAATGAGTCTTTTTGTTTATTCTATTATTTTCCTGATTTTTGCTGGCGGGTCTCGGTTCTCCATCCTTGTCTTTTGATTTATATGCCGGATTAATCTTGTCTTTTTACTTTTTCCTTTTGCTTTTTTACTTTAGTATTTGGTATTTTATCCCAAAATCAGGCTCACTGGCGCAGCTGGGCTAAAAAACGTATAATAACATATAAGGCAAAAACTATTTTTTTGGTGGAGATGTATCATCATGTTCGACCTTGTGCCAATATCACTAACCGGTTTCAATAAACTCAAGGAAGAACTCAACCGTCTCGAGAAAGAAGCGGCTGAGGTGAGGATAAGGGTTAGCGAAGCCCGCGAACAGGGCGATTTAAGTGAAAACGGCGAGTTTATTTACGGCCGTCAGCAATTAGGCTTTCTAAATGGCCGTCTCGGGGAATTAAGGACGCAAATAAACCACTCGGAAAAAATAGATTGCACGAAAGTAAAATGTGACCGTGCCGTCTTTGGCGCTATTGTTACTTTATTGAATCTGGAAACTCAGGAGAAGGTGACCTATCAATTGCTGGGCCCTAACGATGCCGATATTGATACAGGAAGTATTTCAATTCTCTCGCCCGTAGGCGATGCTATTCATGGTCTTTCCGTGGGAGAAAAAGCATCAGTAAAAATCCCCAAAGGCGAGTTCCATTTTGAAGTGATTGAAATCGCCAGGTCCCAAATCGAGTAAATATTCGATTTTGATCAAATATGAATAATGGAATTAAAATAAATGGTTATAGAGTCGTTAGTAATATGCCTGGTATTCCTGTGCCGACAAGTCAAGAATTAACAAAACTTGAATTTTCCTACAAAGGATTTCACCGAAACATTATTGATGATTTTATTGACGAGTATTACGAAAAGAAATTACCGGAAGAGTTATCAAAGATATGGGCTGAAATGCAAGAACATGAATATGGGCCTACGGGGAGCGAGCTTACCAAAAACTTCGACGATGCCCTTAAGATCTTCAAGTATTGTCATAACAAAAAAAAGAAAACTGAGATAATTACAATGTATTGTGAAGATTGGGCTCAAGACGAAGAGCCGTTTGATTGTTTTCATAAACTTGAATTTTTAGGATATGATATTACACTTAAAGATACATATGAATCAATAATTCTAACTGCATTATTTTTTAGGCCAGAATATTTTGGCGAATATATCCCTTTATTAAATAAGAACGGTCTTTTTATGGATAAAGCAGTGTGCTCCAAATATACCGAATTATATCGCACCTTGGCACGAAAAGAGATATTCGAACCAGAAGGTTGCGGGTCGCAAATGCAGATAGTTGAGATTTACAGGGTGATAGAAGCCGATGATCTTGCTCCCGAAAAACTGTAATAGTTATAACAAATTTCTTAACAGGACCTAAAAAGGGGCCTGACCCCTTTTTCTTCTTAACGTCTACGCCCCGGCAGGTGTCTGCCTTTGCTTTTGAAATCTTTGATGTGAGGCTGTTTTTGTTGAGCTTTTTGAACGAGGCGCGGGCCTTCCGGAGGCGGCGTGGACTCACGATGTGCTCGAACAAATAATTTGATCGGCACTTCCCCAACCGGCAATAGTTCACTTAACTGGCCCACGACGAACCTGCGGTATTTTTCATCGAAAAGCTCCGCCTTATTTACGAACATCAAAATCGTAACCGGATTAACAGCCACCTGCGTCGCGTAATAAATCTTCGGCTTTCCGATTTTTTTGCCGCCGGGCTGCGTCTCCTTAATAATCTCAAACGCCTTGTTGAGTTTTGCCGTCGGTATCCACGTTGTCGCCTGTTTGAAAAGCTCCGCGGCGAGATCTAACGTGCTTTTAACATTCTTTGCCTTCGTCGCCGTCGTAAACGCGATCGGCGCATGGCTCAATCCAGGCAGCAGCTTCGTTAAATATTCCTCATATTCATCTGAGCCGGCAACATCTTTGGCCAGGTCCCATTTATTGACGACTATAATGCAGGCCCTGCTTTCCTCGGAAATTAATTGCGCAAGCTTCTTGTCCGGCTGCGATACCGGCGTCGTCGCGTCTATCATCAAAAGCACGACGTCGGCCCTGCGAACCGAGCTTGTCGCGCGGACAAAACTGTAAAATTCGATATTGTCCGCCAGCTTGCCTTTTTTCCTCACCCCCGGCGTATCGATAACGACAATCGTCTTGCCGTCTTTTTCAAAACGCACATCGACCGCGTCCCTCGTTGTCCCCGGCATCTCGCTAACGATGACCCTGTTATGTCCCACTATCGCATTAACAATTGAACTCTTGCCTGCGTTTCGCTTGCCAACAATCGCAATCTTCATCACCGGCTCAGCCGGCTTAGTCGATTCGGCACCTTTAACCCGTTCGAAAATCTCATCCAGCAGCTTGTCTTTATTTACATTGTTTCTCGCCGATACGCACAAAAATTCCCCAAAGCCCAGTCTTGCGAATTCGCCCGCCTCAGAACATTTAATTTGAGTGTCTGCCTTATTGGCGACCCCCAGCACCTTAAGATTATGTTTTCGCAGCAGTCTGGCGATTATCTGGTCCAAAGGCATAATCCCCTCGCGCACATCTACAACAAACAACACCAGTTGTGCTATATCCATCGCCTTTTGTATCTGCTCATGCACATGGCTTTCCAGATGGTCCGCGTCAACAACCCCGTATCCGCCCGTATCGACAAGCTCGAAATATTTCTCATCTTTTTCAATAATCGTGCTGACCCTGTCGCGTGTAACTCCCGGCGTCGGCTCGACAATGCTTATCATCCGTCTCGCCAGCCAGTTAAACAGGCTCGATTTGCCCACATTGGGTCTTCCGATTATAGCTATTATTGGTAACGACATATCACGCCATTATACATGTAAAAATTCATTTTATGAAGGATATACTCAAAATGCTTTAATCAGGATTGATATTTATTTCAAAGTCTCCGAATTGTTTCGTATCGTTCGGCTCAGTCATATCTATCCAGGTCGTCTTCTGGCTCGAGTCTTTGAGCGTAAATTTGTCTATCGAACCCGCTATCACACCAAAGATGGTATGTTCATTTTCTATTATGTTCGAATATTTTGGATAGCCTATATAAGCCTGTCCAATCTGTTCAGCCGTGATATTTGTATTTATAAACCCGAACGCCTCATTTCTCATTCCCGTTACTTCCACTTTCCCAATCCTTCCAGCAACATTAATTATCGAGTCGCCGATTGCACCCGCCTTTATTTTCCCTATGTTGAATCCCGGCTCAACTACCTCGATATAAGAATTGCCAATCCAATCCTGCCGCCTTAATATTGCCTATACTTGGGACATTCCCCTCGCTATTGTTGATTGAACTGTTGAAGAACAAGATATTATTTGCTTGGAGAGTCTTTACAGAACCTAAAAACCAGGCACCCGAAA
>CAYSKP010000123.1:0-2621 GCA_964431645.1 uncultured Pirellulales bacterium | reverse complement strand
CAGAAGGCGATTGTCCTGATTGGGCGAATAGCGGTGGTGGTTTTCGCGGTTATCGCTGTTGTACTTGCGCCGCTGTTGGGCAATCCCAAAATAAGCAACAGTATTTTTACGATAATCCAGGAAAGCCAGGGCCTGATTAGCCCCGGTATTCTCGCTGTATTCGCATTCGGCCTTGCCGTTCGCAGGGCGCCGCGAATGTGCGGTGTTATTGGACTTTTAACCAATATAGTCGCCTACAGCGTTCTGAAGTTTACTGTGCCCTCGATACAGTTCCTCAATCGTATGGCTATATGCTTTGCTTTAGTGCTGATTGTCATGACGATCATTACCATTTTAAAACCGCTGGCTCAGCCGATGCAGTTCGAGCACAAAACCACTATTGACGTTCGCTCTTCCAGAAGCGCCGCGATAGCGGGCGTGTTCGTGATTGTGTTTACGCTGATTCTTTATGTGCTGTTTAGCCCGCTGGTTTTCGCAAAGTAATTATTAACTAATTACCAACTTCGGCCGGTTTGCGATTGCAAGCCGGCCGATTTTTTTATACCTTCTTATAAGTTTTTAAGGATTTTTTATGGCCGATGAGCAAACAACAGGGCACAATCAAAATCAGGTGCAGCAGACGCCAGCGGTGCAGAATCAGCAGGTTCAGCCTGCTTCGCCAGCGGCTTCGCAAGTAATTCAGCCGCCTGTGATAGGTCCGAAAGGTCCGTTTGAGGCGACTGTATTATTTAACAGGACGCTTCGCAAATGTTTCTGCAGGATGGGGCTTCAGTTTACAGGTGCCGGCGCTGAGGCGTTTATAAAGGCACGGCCGGGACAATTCGGGGAATTTGACCTTTCAAATGTGGCGTTGCCGCCGGAGGAAGCGATACCGGAAGAATTAAAAGATGAGGCGGTAAAAAATATAATATTGCGAAGGCCGTTTAGTTTCGCGCGTGTTCTTAAAGAGGGCAATAGAACGATCGTTGAAATCGTATATTGTGTGCTCGGTCCGGCGACGCTGCGAATGACGACGCTGGTTAAGGGAAATGTAATCAATATCATCGGGCCGTTAGGCAAGGGATTTACGGTGCCTGCCGGCAAAAAAAGGGTGTTTCTGGTATCCGGAGGAATGGGTTCGCCGCCGCTTGAGCATATGGCGCAGGTTCTTACCGCTGAATACCCGACAATTGACGCGATTGCATTTGCCGGGGCCAAGTCTATTGATAATCTGCCTTTCGATAGGCCGCTTGACCAGGTTTCGCGCGAGATTGGTTTTTGGCTTGGAGAATTCGCACGATACAGTATTGGCTCATTTGTTGCCACTGATGACGGCTCGGCGGGCTTTAAGGGATTTGTCAGTGAGTGCGTTATGGACTGGCTAAAGCAGAATAATATTAATCCCGCTGAAACGATTCTTTATGCATGCGGGCCGCGGTCTATGCTGGCTGCTATCGCGAAATTCGCAAGCGATAGAAAAATCGATTGTCAGGTAAGCATGGAGGAGATGATGGCCTGCGGGATGGGACTTTGCCAGAGCTGCGCAATTAAATGCAGGACTCAGACAGGGGAAAAATATAAACTCTGCTGCAAAGATGGGCCCGTGTTCGATTCGAAAGAAATTATTTTTTAGCCACAGAGCACACAGAGAAAATTTTAATTATTGATTCTCATCTATTTTGGTATCAGGAACTGATATTTGTTCTTTTATCTGTTCAGCTTCGCTTTTCTTATATTTATTAAAACGGAACCACATCATTATTGGGGAACATATGAGAGGCAGGAGATAATAATTATCCAGAGAGGCTTTCGAAAGAAAAGTTAAAATTATCAATGCTACAATATAGCGGCTGGAGCCCTCGATGTATGCCTGTCCCCAGGGCGAGAATATTATGCTTAATAATATGCCGAGCCATCGCTTTTGCGGGAAGCGGTTGCCAAGGTAAATTATCAGCGAAATTGCTAAAAAGGTGTATAATACCAGCAGCAATATAACAAAACCATTTATGGGGACATGCTCAAAATCCATTATGATTACCTTTTAAAATCATCATATATGTTCCACCATCCACCATATTGCTGAACGCGAAATAGCGTATGCATTGAATTCGGGCGGCACAGCCACTGTATAGATGAAAATAACTATTGTAAGCATTCCGGCTAAAAGTCCTGCCTCGCGAGCGGTGACTTTATGAAGCCCAAGACATAGTAACGTGAATATTATCCAGAGTGACACGCAAAAAACAATAATAGCCGTCGCTCCGGGCAGGTCGTTAAATTGCCTGAAAAACATCTCTATAAAGGTGCTGATAATAAATCCGATAATGATAATCATCAGGGTCTTTTTCAAAGGGGGATTATCTATACCAGAAATTCTGCAGGTGAGGTTATAAACAATTACAGGAGGGATTAATCCAATGAGGACAGCTGCCGCAATTTGTAATCCTATAATCGCGTTTTCCATTTAAATGAAATCGCTGATAATTAAAGTTATTATTTTTTCGCCGGTAACTTCCTGAGTATCTCTTGATGTTTTTTGCTCGCCGACCAATTTCGCGCCGTCGAATCTTAATTCAAAAGTCATCGGGTATCTCATGCCTGACAGTTTAAAACTGATTTTATCGCCATCAATATTAATTTTG
>CAYSKP010000122.1:0-11519 GCA_964431645.1 uncultured Pirellulales bacterium | reverse complement strand
GATAAATGATGATTTCTGCACTTTTGCTGCGCCCAGCTGTGAGATACCATATTCAATCTCTGACTCTGGACAGACCTTTAAAGTTGTTGTAAAGATAATCGGAAATGATTACCGCAATTACGGCACGGCCGAAAAGGAATTTGCGATTGCGTTGCTGGGCGACACAAATAACGATGGAGTTGTTAATATCGCTGACCGCTCGATTATCAATGCATTCTGGCGAAATGGCTCGGCCGGAAAGTTTACTTTTAAAGATTGTGACTTAAACTGCGATGTAGTTGTCAATATAGCGGACCGCTCAATCGCTAATTCTATCTGGCGAGGGGCTTTAGGCAGTAATTACGTTTCTACAGGGTGTCCGTTGAGATAAATTTAAGGAACAGCGAAAATCTGCATTTCAAATCATGGTTTCAATGGATATGATTTGACAGTTCGGTTTCTTCAATTTACAATCTTCAAATTAAACACAGAAGAAGTCTGTGTTGAAAAACTATCACAATGGAATGTAAATGGCAGGCGTTATAAGGGAAAATACGGGTAGGCCGGGACGGAAACGGATGGAGCCGGCAGCGGGTCCGGGCGCGGCGAATAAATCGCCTGCCGAAAATGCAGCATTGACCGCCAGGATGATGCCGGAGTCGCTTGCGGCGGAGGCGGCGGTTCTCGGTTCGATGGTTATTGATCCAGTCTGCATTGGCGAGGTAGTGGAAAGCCTGGGCAGGGATTCATTTTACCGCATCGAGCATCAAATGATTTTCGAGGCGATTGTCGCCCTTTACGAGAAAAACAGGGGCGATGGAATTGATGGCGTTCTGCTTCGTGATGAACTTGAAAGACGAAAGCAGCTCGAGCAGGTTGGGGGACTGGAATATCTCGGCAAAATTCTAAATTCTGTGCCCAGTTCGGCAAATATCACTTATTACTCAGGCATAGTCAAAGACAAGCAATTGCTGCGTGAATTGATTCAAACCGCTACTGATATTTTAAATGAGGCTTACGAAGTTACGGGCGAATCGATTCAAAAACTCGATAAGGCCGAGCAGCGCATCTTTGCGATTACAGATAAACGAATAACAGGGCAGGCAATAGGGATAAAAGACCTTGTTACCCACGCATACGAGCTGATTGAAAAACGAGATGGCAAGCATGTTACAGGCCTGGCTACGGGTTTTACGGCATTAGACCAGCTTTCATGCGGGCTGCAAAATGGTGAAATGATTATCATCGCGGGCAGGCCCAGTATGGGTAAAACCGCGCTTGCCTTGAATATCGCGGAAAATATAGGCGTCCTCGAAAAAACGCCTGTCGCGATTTTCTCTCTTGAAATGGGTCAGCAGCAGCTCGCGGAAAGATTTTTGTGCAGCGTAAGCCAGGTTGAAAGCCAGCTTGTGCGAAAGGGTATGCTTTCAACGGAACATTACAGCAGGCTTGTAGATGCGTGCAGCATTTTATCCAGCGCCCCGATATTTATAGATGACACATCTTCACTGACGCCGCTTGAATTGAGGTCCAAGGCAAGAAGGCTGAAAAGCCAGCACGATATAAAATGCATTTTCATAGACTATCTGCAATTGATGCACATGGGGACACGCGTGGAATCTCGCCAGCAGGAAATCACGACTATATCGCGGTATTTGAAGGCACTGGCAAGGGAACTCAATATTCCTGTTGTTGTTCTTAGCCAGTTAAACCGTTCGCCTGAAGGCCGGACCGACCACTTGCCGAGGATGAGCGATTTACGTGAAAGCGGCAGTATCGAGCAGGATGCTGACGTGGTCATGCTTTTGCATCGTGAGGATTATTATCACAGCGGCGATAAGGAATACCAGCCCAATAACATTGCCAACGTGATAATCGCCAAGCAGCGAAACGGCCCGACCGGGACAATCGACCTTACGTTTTTGGACAGGTTCACAAAGTTCGGCAATACTTCTTTTGCAGGTGATATATCAACATCGATTCAGCAGGAACCTTCTAGGGAAGATGCGCCATTTTAATATTAAAATCCGCTGTAGGCGGACAAGTTGAAAGGTAAGTGTGAAAATATCCTGGTGTAAAGCTTTTGTATTTGCAGTTTGTGCGATGATTTTCTTGCCTGCGGCATACTCGGCTGAAGTGCCTGGTCTTGATGTAAACGATTCGAATCAGGTAATTTCAGCCATTCGCGTCGAAGGCAACATCAGTGTAAAAGCAGAGGATGTTCTGGCTAAAATCCGCACAAGTCAGGGTGATGTTTTCAACCCGGCCGTTGCGGCTGAAGATGTAAAACGGATAGCCGAGCTAAAGGGGGTCGAGTATTGTTACTACAACACCAAACCGGCAGACGGCAAAATTGATTTGACCTTTGTTGTGGTCGAAAAGAATCTCATAAGGTCGATTGGATTTATCGGAAACAAAACTTTCAAAGATAAAAAATTAAAAGATAAGCTCGGTTTTAAAGTTGGTGATTACCTTGACCCGGTCCTTGCGCATACATATATAACAACCCTTCTTGAATTTTACCGACAGAGCGGTTTTCCGTATGCTGAGGTGGCGCTTGATAACGAGAAATTGCCGGCGGGCAAGCTGGTTTACAATATAAAAGAAGGGCCAAGGGTAAAAATAGCAGCAGTGAAATTTAGCGGAAATAAAAAAATCAAATCTTCTGAATTAAACAAGGCAATTAAGACAAGCACACGAAGCTGGGTATTATTTCGAAAATATTATAATGAAGAGGAATTAACAGAAGATATAACCAAGCTCCAAAAGGCATATCAGAAAAGAGGTTTTCTGAACGCGAAAATTGAAGCACAGCGTCAATTCAATGCCGATAAGACCAAACTTAGCATCACGTTTGCCATCGATGAAGGGGTTGCCTACACCGTTGAAAATACTGTTTTTAGCGGCAATGAGCAATATGATAACAAAACATTATATGAACACCTGACGCTTCTTAATGGCCAGACGTATAATGAGCAGAAGGCGGAAACCGACACAAAACAGCTTGTCAAGCTTTATAAAGAAAATGGATTTATAAATGCCCGGGTGGAGCGCGGGATAAAATTTGTTTCAGAAAAAAGTGTCGAAAATGAATATTCAATAAGAGAGGGCGAGCGCTTCCGGATAGGGCAGATAATAATTACCGGCAACGAACAGACCAAAGACAGGGCTGTTCGAAGGGTACTCGACGAGTATGATTTTCAGCCGGGAAAATGGTACAACGCCGATATGGCGCGGGGTGACGGCAAGGGCGATCTCGAGAGAAACCTTCAGCATATTTTAATTACCGAACGTGAAGGTGCAGCCATAACGCCAACGGGTTCGACTCCCGGCCAGAAAGATGCGCAGGTAAGCATCATCGAGGGTAAAACGGGCATGGTGATGGTCGGGGCGGGATTATCGAGCGACAGCGGAGTTATAGGACAATTGACTTACGAGCAGAAAAATTTCGATATCAGCGATACGCCCAAAACTTTCGCAGATTTAATCAGCGGCAAGTCCTTTAAAGGCGGGGGACAGACGCTTAGAATAGCCCTGCAGCCGGGAACAGAACTGAGCACCTATTCCGTGAGTTTCTCAAATCCTTATGTTAATGATAAACCCGTAAGTTTGGACCTTTCCGGCTCAAACTGGGAAAGATGGCGCGAATCCTATGACGAGGAGAGATTAAAAGGATTTGCCGGCCTGGGGCAACGGTTTAAAAACAAATGGCAGCGCAGTATCGGCTTGCGGGTAGAAAATGTAAAAATAAAACATATTGAAGAAGATGCACCTGCCGAGATAAAAGAAGTTGAAGGCAGCAATTTTCTAACGGGCATCCGCTTTGGAGCGGGCAGGGACCTTACAGACAGCAGGTTTATTCCTTCCAGGGGACATAATTTCGACATATCATACGAACAGGTTACAGGCGACTTTACTTTCGGGATTTTAGGCGGCATTCACAGGAGGTATTACACCCTGCATGAGGATTTGGCCGAACGTAAAACGATATTGGCCATAAAAATATTAGCAGCGACGACCTTGGCAGATGCGCCGCCTTTTGAAAAGTTTTACGCAGGCGGCACCGGTTACTACGGAATCCGCGGCTTTGAGTACCGCGGAGTAAGCACAAGGGGAAAAGAAACCAATGTTTCTATGTGGCGAAAACCAGAACGTGAAGATCCTATCGGCAGTGACTGGATATTTCTGGCAAACAGCGAAATATCCTTACCGCTTGTAGGTGAAAGCATTTCACTGTTGTTCTTTGTTGACAGCGGCCAAATCGAAACAGGCGGCTATCGGGTAGGCGCCGGAACCGGCCTGCAGATAATGATACCGCAATGGTTCGGGCCTGTTCCAATGAGGTTCGAATTAGCAGATGCGCTGCTAAAGAGCGAAGGCGACAAAACACAGGCATTCAGTTTCTCAGTGGGAACCCTGTTTTGATTATGCATAATTTCACGTCAGGAGGGGGTTTGCGGATTGGAGTGTTTTTTCGTAGAATATCAGCCTATAGGATATTTTTTGCCGGAGCCGTTTGAACATCCGGAAAAATAATTTAAAGAAAGGAATATTTATGAAGGTTAAATCAGTTGCTGCTGTAATTATTTTAGTATTGATGACGAGCCTGCTTGTAAGCATAGGCGCCGAAAAGAGCTCTGATAGTAAGTTTTCAAAAATCGCGGTTGTAAGCGTCCGCAAGATTTTCCAGGAATGCAGGCGTAACGCAAAGTTCAGACAGGAAATGACAGCAGAGCGGGATAAACTGGAAGCAGAACTGCAGAGCCTGTCATCACAAATAGATGCCGGCAAGAGCGGCTTGAAACTCGCCAAGCCCGGCAGCAGCGACTACATGAACGGAATGAAGGACCTGCTGGAAAAACAGGCAAAACTTCAGGCACACCAGGAATATTATAAAAGGCAAATGGATGTCCGCGAGCAGACAGTAATCGAGCAGTTGTTCAAAGATGTTGTGAAAGCGACCGGTGAAGTCGCCAAGGAAAAGGGAATTGAATTGGTTCTCGAAAAAAGCGAGCCTGAACTGCCGGCGGCGAATTCAAATGAGCTTACGCTGACAATCAGCACGCATAAAGTTTTATACAGCGCTGGATGCGAAGACATCACAGAAGCAGTTATGGCAAAAGTTGACGCAAACTCAAATTGAATTTAGAAATAAGAATTGAGAATTTAGAATTATAAATTCAATTCTAATTCTAAAAAATTATGGAATTAACGGTAAATCAATTAGCTCAAAGGCTGAAAGCCGAAATTATAGGTGCGGGCGATGGTCTTATTCAGTCGATTGGTCCAATTGATGCAGCTGACAAGAATACGCTGACTTTTCTTGCAAGTGACAGGCATTTAAAGGAATTGAAAAAATCTAATTGCGGCGCGGTAATCGTCGGTAAGCAGATGGAAGGGTTTTCGCGAGCGCAGTTAGTTGTAAAAAATGTAAACGCGGCATTGATTGAGGCCATGAAGATTTTTGCCCCTAAATTGGAGCCGGCCGCACCAGGTGCGGACAAGACAGCTAAATTAGCATCAGGAGTAAAACTCGGCAGGAATGTTTCTATTGGACCGTTTGCTGTTATCGACATCGGTGTGGAAATCGGCGATGATTCAATAATTTGTGCCGGATGTAAAATAGGCCAGAATACAAAAATAGGACATTCTACACGTCTGGATTGCAATGTTGTCGTTTATCATAATTGCACAATAGGTAATAACGTTATTATTCAGGCCAATACCACAATAGGTTCTGTTGGTTTTGGTTATTCGTTTATTGACGGGGCTCACCGGCTGATTCCTCATAACGGTGTTGTTGTTATCGAAGATTATGTGGATATCGGGGCTAACTGCTGCGTTGACAGGGCAAAATTCGGTGAGACAAGAATCGGGGCGGGAACAAAAATTGATAATCTGGTTCAAATCGCACATAACGTGAAAATCGGCAAATGCTGCCTGTTAGCCGGCCAGGCCGGAATTGCGGGAAACTGTAAAATAGGCGATGGTGTTGTTCTGGGGGGCCAGGTCGGCGTGATAGATAACATCGAAATAGGGGCAGGTGTTATGGTTGGCGCACAGAGTTGTGTGATTAATGATATGCCAGCCGGAAAACAGGTGTTAGGGTACCCTGCAAGGGACCATAGAGAGGCGCTGCGAGAAATTGTAGCTTTGAAGCGGCTGCCTTCAATTGTAGAGCAGGTGAAGAAATTAAACTCGAGGTTAAACAAGCTTGAAACTTCAAAAGACGATAGCAAGCCCGACGGCAATTAGCGGTAAAGGGCTTTTTGGGGGCAAGGAGGCATCGGTTGTATTTCGTCCGGCCCCGGTCGAAACGGGTGTGGTCTTTATCAGGACTGATCTTGCGGAGCCGGTCCGCATAAGGGCTGTTGCTTTAAATATTGGAGAGCGCACAAGGCGCACTACCATAAAAAAAGGCCCTGTCAGCATTGAAACAGTTGAGCACTGCCTTGCGGCTGTTTCCGCTCTTGAGATAGATAATCTTACAATCGAGATCGATGCCCCTGAGCTGCCTGCATCGGACTGCAGCGCCGGGGAATTTTTCCGGCTGCTTAATCAGGCGGGTCTAATTGAACAGGAATCTCCAAGACATGAATTCATCATTCAGGAACCTGTTTCAATCACATCGGGCGATTCGTCAATATATGCGCTGCCATACGCCGATGATGCGCTGAACATTACGTACGACCTCGATTACGGCGGCCATACTGGTATTGGAAGGCAGATTTACAGCTGCCGAGTTTCGCCGGAGGGTTTTGAGAAAAACCTCGCGCGTGCAAGGACTTTCCTGCTCGAAGTGGAGGCCAGGCAATTTCAGGCACACGGGATGGGGACACATCTTACACCCAGAGATATTCTTGTTATCGATTCTGATGGCCCTATTAAAAATACTTACAGATATCCTGATGAATGCGTCAGGCATAAAATAGTCGATTTGATAGGCGACCTTTCGCTTGTCGGCAGGGCAATAAAGGGAAGAATCGTATCTTACAAAAGCGGCCATTCCCTTAACCATCAGCTCGTTCATAAATTATATGAAGCCGCTGAGAGGCAGGAGCGCACCGCAAAATTCGGGACAGATGCCCTGCTCGATATCCGTGAAATCACAAAAATTCTTCCGCACCGTTATCCATTTTTGCTTGTGGATAAAGTAATAGAGCTCGAAAGCGATGGATTCATAAAAGGCATAAAAAATGTTACTTATAACGAGCAATTTTTTCAGGGACATTTCCCCGGCACGCCGATTATGCCGGGTGTTCTTGTGGTAGAGGCGATGGCCCAGATATCGGGACTGCTTTTCGCCCAAAGGCTTGAGCACACAGGCAAACTGGCGGTTTTACTGAGCATGGACGCGGTCAAACTTCGCAAGGCCGTCATGCCGGGCGACCAGCTGATTCTCATATCGGAGGCCGTTAAAAGTCACACAAGAAGCGCACACTGCAAATGCAAGGCAATGGTCGCAGACCAGATTGTGGCGGAATGCGAACTTAAATTTATGCTTGTTGATAATGACAAGCTGTAGAACTTTAAAAATCGAAAACGGGATGCTAAAATGAGACGGATTCACTCAACGGCAGTTATCGAAGAAGGAGCTATTATAGAAGAAGGTGTCGTAATCGGCCCTCATTGCTTTGTGGGAAGCGGCACTGTAATAGGTGAAGGCTCAGTTCTTGAGCCCAATGTTATTGTTAATAAGGACGTTCGAATTGGAAAAGGCAATCATCTATTTCCTAATTGCATAATAGGGGGACAACCCCAGATACTTAATCTCGGGCCTGATGCCAAAATCGGCGGCCTCGAAATCGGCAATAACAACACTATTCGTGAAATGGTTACAATTCACCCGAGCATGCATCATGGCTCGAATACCAAAATAGGCAACTCAAATCTGATAATGGTCGGAGTTCATATTGGCCATGATTGCATAATAGAAGATAAAATCGTTTTTAGTAATTACACGCAGTTAAGCGGGCACTGTAAAATCGGCACAGGCGTCTGGCTTTCAGGAGTTGTTTTAATTCATCAGTTTGTGACTATTGGCAAATGGTGCTACGCGGCAGGCCTTGCGGGCATTAACAAGGACATTCCGCCATTTTTAATTGTAAGCGGTCACTATCCGCCTGAGGTGCGCGGCGTTAATAAGCGCGGACTCAAGCGTGCGGGCTTAAGCGAGCAGCAGCAAAAGGCAATTTACGACGCCTATAAGCAGCTATATCGTGATGACAAAAAGCCGCTATTGCAGAAGGCAAAAGAAATGGCCAACCAAACCGGGCTCGATGAAAATGTCGGCGAGATGATAGATACAATCATAAAGAGCAGCGAACATCGATATGGAAGGTATTTAGAAAAATTCAGGTGATACGCAGCTTTAGACCTGATTCAAAGGATTGATATGGAAAAATTACGAACCGCGGTAATCGGCGCGGGAAAAATGGGCGAGATTCACGCACGTGTTTACTCGGAATTACCTCAAAGTAATTTGACTGCAATAATAGATGTTGATGCGGATAAGGCAAAGCGCCTGGCTAAAAAATACCGATGTCAGGCAGCGGATAATCCCTCTCATCTTATTGGTAAAGTCGATGCTGTTACAATATCGGCTCCGACAAGCGAGCATTTTTCCATTTCAAAACCACTCATCGAGGCAGGTATCGCCGTCCTTATCGAAAAACCTTTGGCGGCTGATGTCAATCAGGCAAAAGAAATTGTCACTCTTGCCAAAAAGACAGGCAGCCTTGTTGCGGTAGGACATTCTGAAAGATGTAATCCTGTAGTGCAGGCAATGAAGCGCCTGGAGATTGAGCCGAAATTTATTGAGGCCGCAAGAATAAGTCCTTATCCATTCCGTTCAACGGATATCGGGGTCGTCCTCGATATTATGATTCACGATATCGATATTATTTTATCTCTTGCGGCGAGCAAGGTTGTAAAAGTTGACGCGGTCGGGATTGGAGTTATTGACCCTGCAACCGAGGACATATGCAATGCGCGAATAGCCTTTGAAAACGGTTGTATCGCAAATGTGACCGCATCGAGGCTGGCCTTGAAAACCGAACGCAAGGTCCGAGTCTTCAGCAAACAGGCTTATCTAAGCGTGGATTATTTTAAAAAGACAGGTGTGGTAATCAAAGCCGCACCGAATATTAATCTTGTAGAGAAAATCCGGGAACTTAAAAAGAAGGGTGCATTTGGCTTACTTACAGCGGGCTGGCAGGACCTTTTGCACCGTGAAACCCTTGATGTTGATGACAAAGAGCCGCTTCGGCTCGAGCAGGAGGCGTTTTTGCGAGCGGCAGCGGACAAGAGCCTGCGGCCGGAGGTAAGCGCTGAAGAAGGGCTTGCAGCAATGGAATGCGCTGCTATGATTCTTGAGTCTATGAAGCAGCATAAATGGGAATGATTATTAATTTTTGATTGGCAGTGGATGATTTATGAAGCATGTATTGAAAAAAAGTATATTTTTGTCAATTGTGGCAGTCTCAATGATATTATTTTTTGCCGGCTGCCGTGGAGAGAAAAAAAACTATAAGGGCCGAACTATGATAAAATTTGAAACAACCAAGGGCGATATTGTTGTTGAAGTTAATGAAACCGCCGCGCCGGTAACATCAGCCAATTTTCTGCAATACGTTAAAGATGGTTTCTACGATGGGACGATTTTTCACAGGGTCATACCCGATTTTATGATTCAGGGCGGCGGCTTTACGCCTGATATGCAGCAAAAACCAACACGGGCGACGATTGTTAATGAGGCAAAAAACGGGCTTAAAAACAAAAGAGGTACTTTAGCAATGGCACGAACCAATGACCCCAATAGCGCCAGCTCCCAATTTTTTATCAACCTTGTTGATAATGCTTATCTTGATTATACAGGCCCTCGTAATCCGGGTTATGCCGTTTTCGGGCAGGTTGCCGAGGGAATGGATGTTGTTGATGAAATCGCAAAGGTCAAGACGATGACAAAGGGAATGTCCCAGGATGTCCCTGAAGAACCGGTGATTATAAAATCCGCAAAGATAATTTCAAAGAAATGACAGCAGAGCAGATAATAAGATTTTTCAAGATGAAGCCGTTGCGGCAGGAAGGCGGATATTATGTTGAAACCTACCGCGATTCCGAAATTTTGAAAAAAGAAATTTTGTCTGGCGGTATTTCTGGCGACCGCAATTTGAGCAGTGTCATTCTTTATCTGCTTACAGCGAAATCCGTTTCGCTTATGCATCGGCTAAAGTATGATGAGATGTTTCATTTTTACCTGGGCAATCCTGTAACTATGCTGCAGTTGCATCCGGACGGCTCAAGTGAAATAACCACGCTTGGCAATGATATATTTAATGAGCAAAAGGTGCAGGTCCTTGTTCCTAAGGGGACATGGCAGGGGGCTTTTATTCAGCCGGGTGGCTCATTTTCATTGTTGGGCTGCACCGTTGCTCCGGCTTTTGATGAGGCGGATTTTGAGCTGTCAGACAGAGATACTCTGCTAAATCAATATCCTGATATGCAGGAGCTTATATTGCATCTTACCCGGCCGCATTGATTTTCTTAAACTGACTTACCAATTGATGTGCCAGCCGGCTGGGTTCCGGCAATCGATATTTTGTCGTGCATTCGAGAACTATTTTTATCGCATCATCGAGCGTGCATCTATTTCCGACGGATACAAAGACCGGCTTTATATCTGTTCGCGTCCTCAAAACGGCACCGATTTGTTCTGTAGCACGGGTTTCCAGCCCGTGAGGGCAAGGCCAAGATGGCCGTGCTACGTCAATCAGCGGGCTGAAGCTGCCCCTTTTTCTTGCAGGTGTTTCGAATGTTCCTGTAAGGCGGCTTTTTGCGCAGCCAATAACAGGCTTATCAATAAAAAGGCCTATATGAGATGCGATTCCTAAACGCCGCGGATGGGCAAAACCCTGGCCATCAATTATAAATAAATCCGGCCGTGTTTTTAGTTTTTTTATCGCTTCGATGCAGGCCGGGGCCTCACGAAATGATAAAAGACCGGGGATATAAGGGAAGTTGAGTTTTTGAGTTGTTGTGATTGTTTCGAGAATTGAAAAATCCGAAATGTTAATTACCACAACCGCAGTAAATATTTTTTTTCCATCTTTACTGAATGCGCAATCGAGACCTGCGAAAATTTTGGGATTTTTCTTTATCGCTGAAAACTGAACGCGTGAGGCGAGTTGGCGCTGTAACTGGACAGCTTCTTTATATGTTAAATTCCATTTGTGGAGTTTGCGTATTTTCATCTTTATAAGTATACGGGGATTATTATGATTTGAGCAAGAATTGATTATTGAAGCCAGACCTTCGTCAATAACTCGAGGTCATCTATATCAACTGTTCCGTCGCCATTGAGGTCTCTTAAACTATTAACGGCTTTTTTCCATTCAGCAGAAACCCTGGCAAAGTCCCTGAGATTAACTATTGTATCAAGATTAAAATCTGCCTTTTCGGCAAGTCTGGTATTTCCCAAACGCATCCATTCATCGCCGAATAGCTCTAAATCGTGTATGTCAACCGTTGTGCTGCCGTCG
>CAYSKP010000121.1:0-2144 GCA_964431645.1 uncultured Pirellulales bacterium | reverse complement strand
AAGCTGGTTGCTGAAGGCGATTTTTTGGCAGCTGCCGAACTGATTCGCAAAGATAACGAATTGCCCGCCGTAACAGGCCGGGTTTGTCCCCAGGAAATACAGTGCGAATGCTGTTGCGTCCGCTGCAAAACCGATGCGCCGGTGGCAATCGGCTGGCTCGAACGTTTCGTCGCCGATTATCAAATGCAGCACGGGTCTAAAAGCAAACCCGCCGCCATAAAGAAAATCGGCAAAAAGGTTGCCTGTATCGGCTCCGGCCCGGCGGGAATTACCTGCTCGGGACAACTGGCTAAATTAGGCTATGATGTGACAATATTTGAGGCATTCCATAAGGCAGGAGGCGTCCTCGTTTACGGCATTCCTGAATTCCGTATGCCCAAAAAAATCGTCGAAACCGAGATTAAAAATCTAAAGGGCCTCGGCGTAAATATAGAGACCAATGTTATTGTCGGCCGCACTGTCACAATACCGCAGCTTATGAATGAAGAAAAATTCGAGGCCGTTTTTATCGCTGTCGGCGCAGGCCTTCCGGAATTTATGAATGTCCCCGGCGAAAATCTTAAGGGCGTTTACTCCTCCAACGAATACCTCACCAGGGCAAATCTTATGGAGGCCTATAATCAAAATTCCGAAACGCCCATTATCCGCGGGCATCGCGTCTGCGTCATAGGCGGCGGCAATACCGCCATGGATGCCGTCCGAACAAGCAAGCGACTCGGCGCCCAAGAAAGCATAATCGTATATCGACGAAGCACAAAAGAAATGCCCGCTCGTGTCGAGGAAGTCCACCATGCCCAGGAGGAAAATATAAAATTCGAGATGCTCACTGCACCCTTGGAAGTGCTTGGCGATAAAGACGGATGGGTTAGCGGATTAAAATGCATAAAGATGCAGTTGGGTGAGGCGGATCAATCCGGCAGACGCAGGCCTGTCCCCATCCCCGGCTCTGAATTTGTAATCGATTGCGACCTTGTAATTGTCGCGATAGGTATCGGGGCAAATCCGCTGCTGACAAAGACCACCCCCGGCTTGAAACTCAACAAGTGGGGCTATATCGAGACAGATGAAAATCTTATGAGCAGTATCCCCGGCGTATTTGCCGGCGGTGACATCGTCCGCGGCGCGGCCACAGTTATTCTCGCGATGGGTGACGGTAAAAAGGCCGCCCAATGCATTCATAAATACCTTTCTAAGTAATTATTTCTCAATCTAAAACACGCTAAAAAATATGTATCTTTTTCTCTAAATAAAATACGGAAAATAAAATTTCAAAGAGGGCTGTTAAAAAACCGGATTTAATTAAGCTGGCTTTTTTGCAGGTTAGCTCAAAAAGGATGACATATGATAAAAATATTGACCGGCATATTATTGATAGCTCTGATTATTCTTGTATTCGAGCTTGTAATAGTGGTTTTCAGGAGAATGAACCGCCGTGATTAAACTTAACCTGAACGAATACGACAAAAAAGCTGCTGAATAAAAAGGTTTCAGGAACTTTTTTTTCAATTCTTTGGATGTCTTTTAATTCGCCGTAATCAAGTCGGTTGGTTTACGCTCCGGCCGGGGCAAAGGCCGGCCGCAATGAATGCAGTTATCAATTTCCAAATTCCGTTTCTTGCCGCAAGCCGGGCATTTTATAAGAGGCGTATGATTGAGCATAAGATAAGCAATTAATCCTGACAGGTTTAGAAGCCCCCCGAGAATTACCCAGAAAATCAAACGCACCCACGAACTTCGTCTTGCCATTCCATGCCATAATATGAAACCCATAATAGCAACACTGATAAGAAGATTGATAGGCCTATTTAAAGGCCGTGATTCCCTGATGATTTCGAATATCGTTGAAATAAGAGGAGAAGCATCGTAGTAAAAGTTTGATATGTAGTTATTATATTTGTGCCATATCCAATCGTATACCGGCGGTGAAAACGACGTCACATAGGATGGACTCCTTACTATTTCTTTGTTTTCTTGTCTGGCAGGTGATATCCAATTATAATGGCTTATAAGCTCAAGTTTATCATTTTGATTTACCTTATAAAGCCCTACCAATCTTTTATGCTCTTTGCTGTAGTAATCAGAAGGGCGGCGCCTTCTATAATCTGAATTTACCAGCTCATCAGTAACCGTAATCTTAAAGAAAA
>CAYSKP010000120.1:0-2198 GCA_964431645.1 uncultured Pirellulales bacterium | reverse complement strand
TTCCCTTTCAATGTAGGATGGGCTTTAGCCCATCATTAATTCGGTGGGCTGAAAGCCCACCCTACAACTCAGCATGACAAATTTTTATTTTTCCATAGGTATTATTTCCGGTTTTCCGAACTCTTTGGGAATTGTAAATTCAAAGACCTTTTCATTAACCGACTCATTAACTTTTGCGTTGATAAAGCTTATTACGTAAATATCGCCTTGCGTTGAAACCGCCGAGATTTTAGCCGGCAGCATTAATCCTTTATCAATCCATACCTCGACCGAGTTATAATCTTCTTTGTATTTGGAATTGGGCTTGACCTGCAGTTGTATATCTATAAGCCCGTTTTGGTCGCCGATTAGATTTATATCAAATTCCTTTTTAAAATCTTCTGTTTTATCAAAACCTATTAATGGAAAATTCCTTTTCGCCAGTTCAAAGGCATCAATCTGCTCATCCGGCTGGGCCAGTTGCCTTTTTTGCACCTGCTTTATCTGATAATCGATATGCGTCAGCCATTGACCATCGAAGATATAAGATTCTTTATATTCCTGTTTTGGCTCATCTTCCTGGGTAAGGGTATCGAAATTAATCCTCAATTTAGAGCCTTTTCCAAGTCTTGCATAATAGAGAACACCCGTTCGCAGACTTTTCGATTCCAAAACCGGCTGACTGAAAAGATAATTCACTTCGCTTTGATACGACTGCAACTGACTTGTCTTTTGCCGCAATGAATCCAAAATTGCCGAAACAGAATTCGGTTCAGTTTGCTCTGCGTAAGATGCTTTAATGAACCCACCAATAATAAGGATGACGATATACAGCTTTCTCATAAAAATTCCCTTGTTCATAAACATTATTACCATCCCCCTGCGAACTTTTGTCAACGAAAAAGTATCCTCCTTTTCCCGTTTTTTTATGGGAATTCAGTTCGTTTTCGGACATAAAGTTCAACTTCTTTTATTTGACTGATACAGCGGCCTTTTCACGGACTAAATGTTCCCAGCCGAACTTATGGAGCCATGTCTCGAAATCAAGCAGTTCGGGGAGTATCTGTCGAAGCTTCGGTATATCTGCATTATAACCGACATCGTTGAACCACTGGAACATCGCGGCCCAATCTTCACTAATTCGCCTCATCTGCTCAATCGGCATCTCAACATAACGAACCGGCCGCTCAATTATCTTGCTGATTTTCTCTGTCAATTCAGGCATCAGTATCTCATCGCCTGCTATATCAATGGCTTGGCCGATAAATTCTTCGGGCTGCTCAAAGGCCATCGCCGCAAATGCGCCTATATTATCAACGGCAATCATCTGCAGCGGCTTTTCAGCCCGCAGCGGCATACTCAGAGTGCCTTTAAGAATAGCATCGCGAAACTGCGGCGTTAGAAAATTCTCCATAAACCATACCGGCCGCAAAATTGTAGCAGGTAAATTCAGCGTTCGGATATGCTCTTCAATCTGCCATTTGCTCTCGAAATGCGGAATGCCTGTTTTTCGATGGGCAGACGCGACCGAACTGTAGACAAAATGCCGCACCTGGCACTCTGTGGCAATCTCCGCGAGGAGTTTGCCTTGCTGTATCTCGGTTTCAATTCCTCCAACAAGTGCCTGCACGCTGTATATGCCGTAAGTTCCTCTGGCGGCCCTTAGAATAGACTCGCGATCATTGAGGTCTCCCCTGGCAATTTCAGCACCTGTATCCATAAAAGCCAGTATAGATTCCTTTTCCGGGTCTCTGCATAATAGCCGCACATGCCAGCCGTGATAGATTAAATGCCTTGCGACCGCTCCACCCTGCTTACCCGTTGCCCCCGTTACCAGGATTGTTTTTTTATCCTTTTCCAACATAATTGCCCCCTTTCTTGTCTTTATCTAAAAAGGTATATTTAGCCAAGATGTGATTGTTCTTAGGCAAAAAGAGGATAGTTTCTAAAGATTAGATTATGAATTTTGAAAAAAGAGGGATAGCTGCGAAGTCCTCTTTCAGGACGAGGTGCCTGTCCCTTTTTTGCCATTCACCGCGGAGATCGCCAAGAACGCAGAGTTTTTAAGCCATAGAGATTTTGGTGCGACGACAACACATAGGTAACACATAACAGACAAGACATAGGTAACACTTTTAGGTAAAAAGGTCAAGACTTTATAGGAGGTCTTGACTATGACATGGAAAAGAGTGGAACCTATGGAACAACGTTGCAAATTT
>CAYSKP010000119.1:0-4812 GCA_964431645.1 uncultured Pirellulales bacterium | reverse complement strand
GCATCGGCCGTTATTCAATTATTGAGCTGCGAGGAATTTGTTAATCGTTTCATACAGGCGATCGAGCGGGGGGATTTATCAGGATTTCAAAACAGGTTCCGTACTGTCGATACTCTCATTATTGATGATGTGCAGTTTTTGAGGGAACGCGAACAAAGCCAGGAAGAATTTTTCCATACATTCAACGCATTATACAGCAGCGGAAAGCAGATTATTTTAAGCGCTGACAGCCCGCCGGGCGAGATACCTTCGTTAGAAGACCGTCTTATCAGCAGGTTTAACTGGGGACTGGTAACGCGTATTGACCCGCCAAGCTATGAAACTCGAATCGCTATCGTGCAGAAAAAGGCACATCTCCGCGGGCTGGATGTAAGCGAGGAAGTTGCAGGCTATATCGCACGAAAGGTGCATGCAAATATAAGAGAGCTCGAAGGGGCATTGACGACAATTTACGCGGTTTCTATGACTACGGGCGAAAAGATTACGTTAGAAATGGCCCAAACCGCTTTGGATGGGCAAATAGAAGCCGGCAACAGGCACATCAGAATCAGTGATATAATTGATACTGTATCGCGTCATTTTAATGTGCGGCTGGCGGACATTCAGAGCCAAAAACGAAGCCAGAGCATCGCAGAACCCAGGCAAGTCTGCATGTATCTGGCCAGACAGCTTACCAGGCATAGTCTCGAGGAAATCGGAGGCCATTTAGGCGGCCGTGACCATACAACGGTGATGCATGCCTGCGGAAAAATTGAGGAACTCCGCAAAATCGACCCGAAGATGCACTCCGCTCTTGAACAACTATCAGCTCAAATCACACAAACCGCAAGGGCGTAAGTAATTTCTGATTTTGATATCTGATTTCTGTTTAAAATAACGGTTTGCAAAAAGGGAGGAAATTCGTTAAATTACCTAAAGTGCACAAGAGCACAAGAGCACAGGCTCGAAAGTATTTACAGGTTAGGTACTTATGACTTTTAGTTTGTTGGCCAGAGGCCAACGGGCCGAGTGGCGGAATGGCAGACGCTGGGGACTTAAAATCCCCTATCCTCACGGGTGTATGGGTTCGACTCCCATCTCGGCCAGTGTTATTGATTAATGATAATTGATTATTGATAATCTGGCTGTCGCCAAATTGAAATGTTCCAATACAAATAAAGGAAACGTATATATATCATTAAATCAATAATCAATGAATGATGAGGTGAAATAGTAAATGGCGAAAAAGGTTACAAAATTAGCAGATGTAGCAGAGCCGAATTTATATCGGGAAGTCTTTCCTTATACCGAGTTTCCGATAACGAAATTTGATAAAAGGGGCGTTCCTGCTGAGCTGCCCGAAGATATCTGGATTACGGATACGACATTCAGGGACGGGCAGCAGGCACGGCCGCCGTATACGCCTGAGCAGGTGCTGCGGATTTATGATTTGCTGCATGAGATAGACGGCGATACAGGTTTGATTCGGCAATGCGAATTCTTTTTATATTCGGATAGAGACAGAAAGGCCGTGGAACTTTGCAAGGCACGCGGCTACAAATATCCTGAAATTACAGGATGGATTCGAGCAGTTGCCGAGGATTTCAAGCTTGTCAAGCAGATGGGGCTAAGGGAGACAGGGATTCTGACAAGCGTCAGCGATTACCATATATTTCTGAAACTGCGAAAGACGCGGGCACAGGCAATGGCCGGTTATCTCGATATTGTTAAGGCGGCCCTGGACCAGGGAGTTTTTCCCCGGTGTCATTATGAAGATGTTACCCGCGCGGATTATGAAGGATTCATACTGCCTTTTTCGGCGGAGCTGATGAAGCTTGGCGAAGAGTATAAAAAGCCCGTTAAAATCAGGCTGTGTGATACTCTTGGATTTGGCATACCCTGGGCATGGTCGGCACTCCCAAGAAGCGTGCCGAAACTTGTGGCGGGGCTTCGAAATCTGGGAGTGCCCGGAGAGCAGCTGGAATGGCACGGGCACAATGACTTGCATAAAGTTGAGATTAATGCGGCGACCGCCTGGCTGTATGGATGCTGTGCGGCAAACAGCTCGATATTCGGTGTCGGCGAGCGGACGGGAAATCCGCCGCTGGAGGCAATGGTTATAGAGCACGCGCAAATAAAAGGGATGACCAAAGGCGTAAATTACGCGGCGATAACCCAGCTTGCCGAGTACGCATCCAAGGAGCTTGGCTTCGATATACCGAGCAATTACCCGCTGGTCGGCAGGGATTTTAACGTGACACGGGCCGGCATACACGCTGACGGCCTGTTAAAAAATGAGGAGATATATAACTGCTTTGATACTGATAAACTACTGAGCAGGCCTGTTGAAGTTGCTATTACAGATAAAACGGGCGCAGCGGGAATAAAGCACTGGATCGAATCGCGGTTCAAGATGGAGATTATGAAGCATGACCCGCGGGTGATAAAGATAAGAGACCGGATAGCGGCGGAATATGCCTCGGACAGGTCATCGGCTATTTCGGATGATGAGATGTTCAAGTGGGTGAAAGATGCTTTCGGGGACCAGATGCCCCCGTTGAGGTGAAAGAAAGTTCGTAGTTGGTTGTTCATAGTTCATCGCAAAGAACTTCGGAAAACTTACTGCGAACTACGAACTAAGAACTATGAGCACTATAATTAAAGCGGTATTATTTGATTTTGGTGAGACCCTGCTGACATTCGGCAAAGTAAAGGTAATGCAGGTTTTCAGCCAAAGCGCAAGACAGACATACGCGTATTTGATCAAAGAGGGACAGCCTGCGGGTCATTTCTGGTGGTATTTTATCCGCAATATTGCCGCGATACGAGTAAGGAATCTGTGGGGAAATATTACAAGAAGAGATTTCGATGCGCTGTCGCTATTGAAAAGCTTCGGGATATCGCGAGGTTATACTTTAAATGAAGAGCAATGGCGAGATGTCGGATGGCTTTGGTATGAGCCGTTGAACAGGTTAGCTAAAGCCGAGATAGATATAAGGGACACGTTAAGCAAGCTTCGGCAGATGGGTCTTAAACTTGGGATACTGAGCAATACATTCATAAGCGCAGGGTCACTTGACAGGCAGCTTGAGCAGTTCGGCATGCTGGAATTTTTTCCCTGCAGGCTATATTCATATCAGTTCGGTTTTCGCAAGCCCGACGGGAGGATTTTTGATGCAGCAGTAAAAAGGATTGGAGTGCCTGCGGAAAATATACTGTTTGTCGGAGACAGGATTGATAAGGACATAAAACCGGCACTCAGGCAAGGCATGCGGACAATAATGAAAACGGCATATACAAACAGAGGAAAGACGGTACCGGATGGCGTTATAAAAATTGAACGGATTGCTGAGCTGCCGTCTATCATTACTAAAATTAATTCCACCGCGGAGCACGCAGAGAGCGCAGAGAAAAAAATTAAAGATATTTTTACACCAAAAAGAGCGCGAATAGACGCGAAAATTATTTAGACGCTGATTAATAAATTAGCCATTTTAACCACAAGGAAGCATAAAGCTCTTATTTATTTTTTGTTCTATGCAAATAAATAGATGATGAGGGTCATTTATGGAAATCAAAGTTCCTAAAATTAAATCTATTATTCCATTAATATTGGATTCCGAAGCTACATTCAAAGACGAAAAAAGGACTATTAAGGGATGGGTAGAGATACATAGGCAAAATATTAAGAGCAATAAAAATTTAATCACAAACAAATCTGAAGAAAACGACATCAAAATTTTAGTGTCTTTGTTAACCGACTTATTAATTAGAGCCATTAAAGGCGAAAGAGGTGATGTACTTAACAATGAACTTAAAATGTCGATTCAAGCAAAATCAGATTTGTACTATGATAATTATTTGAATTTATTAAAAAGGGCAAATTATCGTTGGGGAACGAAAACAGGTGCGAATGTTATATCTGAGGTTGTTAATATATTTGAAAACACATATCGATGGGATTGGAAAATTTATTTTGATAAAGCAGATAAATATGCCCAAAGCAATTTTTTACAGGATGAATTATTGAAAGTCAAACATATTAAATTTAAGGTGAGAGATTTGGCTCTTTCAAGTTTTAATTCAAATTACATTGCCAATGATTTACATGTGGTCAGAGTAATAAGTCGTATAGGATTATTGAATTATGGATTTGATTTACTAAGTGACGGTGATTTTGAGATGGGTAATAATCCGGCAAATCCAAAGAATTATTTATTTTTACATAGACTGACAATAAAACTATCAAAGCTTACTGATGGCAAATATTCACCAGCAGATTTGGATAAAATATTTTGGAATTTTGGTCGGTCAATATGCCAAGCAAGGTCTAATTGTTTAAGTTGCCCTATTAATGACCAATGTTTAACTGGTAAATACAGAAATTAAATTAGTTGTAGTTGAAAAAATAATCTACTTTTTCGACTAATAGCAATTATTTATGCTTTTTGGCCATGAGATTTGAGGATTTGAGACAAGGACCTTAATGCTTGGTTTACTGCGCGGGGAGTTTTGAAAACTTTGGCAACATCCGGGTCAAGGAGGACGAGATTGGTTCCAGCTTTATATTTAGCGGCGTATTTACCTCTTATACCTTTACTGAAATCGTATTCTTTTCTCATAAAATTTTTACGTCCTTATTTTAACCGAGTTCATACTGGTTTCTTTCACTATTTGTTGCCTTGCGAGCGCTTATTATACGGATAATATCATGATTGTCCGTATGCACAGTCACAATAACCCTGTTTTTAGAAGATGTTCCAATTGTTATAAATCTTTCTTCACCAATGGAATGGTAAGTATCAGGAATAGTTAGTGACAAAGAATCATCGA
>CAYSKP010000118.1:0-5321 GCA_964431645.1 uncultured Pirellulales bacterium | reverse complement strand
ATCAAAATGTCACTTCTATTCTATAGTAGTTAAAGACAATCAATACTTTCGTTGGCAAATACCTGATTTGGCTCTGATAAATGCTTATTAGTTTAGAAGTTTCGTAGAATAAGAGTTCTTCACCCTCGTATGACTAAATTTTTGTGCCTTTTCGCGGCCCTATTTTACTTGACTTTTCTTTTTAAAAAAGCTATACTGATAATTGATCGGGGAAGAAGTCTTGAAAGCGAGAATGAGCTGATGTTGCGAAGCATTGTGCTTTGCGCAAGTTCTTTATTATTATGTATTTAAGAACACAGCTTATGAATGCGAGATTGTTGACATTAATCCTGTTAATCGTTCCGGCCGCCCTTCCATCCATCGCAAATGCCTCTCTTGCCGATGATTCCACTGCGATAATTTCCGACTCCTCTTCCTTCAGCCGATATTCTCCTAACTTTTTTGGTCACATAGACTTCGCTGTCTACGCCCCCGGCGATTATCAAGGTTCTTTGACCTTCCCCTCCGACCAATACGTCTATTGCTATCAGCTTTTCAACGATTCCTCATCAACAACCGACGTCGTAAGTTTAATTGTAAGCCTTAACTCCGAAACAACATACAGCGATGCAGATTGGGATACATCATCGTTATCTGCCGTTCCCGCCGGCCAGGTTCCCAAGGACTGGACATTTAATTATGGTACCCTAACATACTACTTCGGCCACTTTAAAATTTCCCCTGGCTTCCACTCCGTAACTCTCCTTTACACAAGCATTTATGCTCCTGTCATAGGCACCGCAAGCATCCGCGATAATCAAGATTATTTCACCACCGATATCCCCATCGCCATCCCCGCCCCCGAACCGGCAACTATATCTCTTTTTTGCCTTGCCGCACCTATCTTCTTTAGAATGCGTAAGTTAAGCCGCCAATAAAAAAGGCCGGCAAATTACCGGCCCTTGTAAAATCAAATAGCTGTATATCTTTATTTTTTCTTTGCTTCCTTTGCTGCGGGTTTCCCGGCCGGTGCCGCTGCTTTTGCGCCGGGAGCTGCTCCCTTGGCTGCCGGTGCCGCACCTTTTGCAGCGCCAGCTGCTGGCGCCGCTCCGGCGGCGGCTGGTGCTGCGCCTTCTGCTCCGGCTACCGCACCTTCCACTGCTGCTTCCTTTTCCTTGGCCACTTTCTTAGCATGGACCTTCCTATGGCTTACTTTCGGCAGCCCTAATACAGAGCGGCCGTCTTCCCATTTCTCTTCATCCTGCAATTTTTCTATGCGTTCCGCCCGTGTCAACACATTACGGTGCCTTACAAGTGCATCCTTCAACTTCAACGACCTGTCAATCGACATTAACTATTCTCCTTCTAATCTTCAAATTTCATCCCGAAAGCGTCACTAAATGGTTTGGGCCCGAACGTCTCAAACCCAACCGGGGCCTTATAGCTTGTGCCAAGCTCGATTATCTTCTGCTTGGCCACGAACCCATCGGTCCCTTGCCTTTCGGGATTATCATATTTATTTTTAGTTACAAGATAAAACCAGCTGCCTTTTTCAAGAATCTCAGTGGCAACGCCCATTTTATCAAAATACTCTTTAACAGGCTCTAAGTGCGAGCGGACCTGATAAATTTTTAAAACTATGCGGTTTTTCCCAGTCGAAACCGGTCCAACCGGGCCTGCCGCAGCGGTTTGTGCCGACTGTTCAATTTCCTGCTTAGGCTGCACAGGCCTTGTCTTAATCGCCTGAACATCCTTTGCAGCAGGTTTATTAACAACCGTTTTTGCCGCCGGCGGGTTTACAGCATCAGCTCTATTGCCGAAGCTTTGACCCACTCTAAACAGCACTACGGCCGCAAGCAAAATACCTAAAACAACCGCTATGGCAACCTGGTATGGTATTGAAATTTCAATCCTGCCGGCATTAAACTGCACTGCGCTTGGACTTATTTTCCAACGCACCACACCAGATGTTTGCGCTGTATTCGACGAAGGCTGCTGGCTTTCCGTGCTATCAGGATGCAAATGTTCATAGCTCGGCTTGGCCCCGGCCCTGCCTATAACTTCATACAGCGCCTTTTTCTTTGAATTATATATCATAGCCGCCGCCGTAAATTAATTTCGTATTTTTACACTATTCTCGCAATTTTATCAACAACAAAATATAACTTTTAAACGCCTTATATTTAGTGAATAAATTAATGGAAAGCTTTTTTGTGAAAAATATTCAATCAGAGTGCCATACGTTGGCACAGTGTCCGGATTTTATTTGCGTTTATCTGAAAACCGAATGATTAATGATATTAGATAACTGGCGTCCATTTGCGCCCACACTCGGCTTTTAGTCGCCCTTCTTTTTCCCGTTTCATCCCCCTACACCCAGGGGGATTTTTTTAAAACGAAGATTTTAATTTTCCGGCACATGGGTATAATAATTTTATGATAAGGCAGAAGGCGTTTACACTTGTCGAGCTTCTTGTGGTCATAGCAATCATAGCTCTGATTATGGCAATATTGTTTCCTCTGCTTGCAAAGGCACGCGAACAGGGTAAACGCATCGTATGCCTGAGTAATCTAAGGCAGCTGGCGATTGCATGGACATCATATGCGCAGATTAACAGTGAAAAGCTTGTAAACGGCGCACCCGTTTTGGCCGGAGCTGCATGTCCGCCGTCAACCGGCTGTTCGGGAAATTATGCCGCCTCACCGCCGCCATCAACTCACTGGATTTATCCACTTCATCAAAATGAATTGCCCTGGGTGGGTCCCGGCTGGGGGACTGTCAGCGAGGCATGTCAAAAATGTGCTATTAAGACAGGGGCATTATGGAGTTATGTAAAACAGGAGAAGCTTTATCATTGTCCAACGGGATTAAAAAATGCCCTTATATCATATCCGATTATCGATTCAATGAACGGTAAATATATGTATAACGGCTGTTCAATAAGCGTCTCATCTTCGCCGGCAAATCTTTGCCTAAAGATGCTCACCCAGGTTAAAAAGCCATCAGAGCGGTTTGTCTTTCTCGATGAAGGTGTCCTTACGCCGGATAGCTATGCGGTTAATTATTCCTGCCCCCTTTGGTTCGATGCCCCGGCAATGCGGCATGATAACGGGACAAACGCATCATTTGCCGATGGCCACAGCGCTCGATTGATGTGGCGGGCAGATGAAACTAATCAGGCCGGCAAAAATAACGTTATTAATTTTACTCCGGCAACCTGCATCGGCAAAAACGACCTTTATAATATGCAGATGCGCTGCTGGGGCCAGGTCGGGTATATGCCGGATTCGGCGTGTGCGTTTAAATTGCTCGAGTAACTCAGACACAGATTACACAGATTAACATTGATTTAATTTTTTCAGCCATCCTTCGACAAGCTCAGTGCAGGCAAAACATTTAAAAACTTAAGAGAAACGTTTGAAAGTTTTTGGAAAAGTTTGGAAAAACATCAGAAACTTTTGGAAAAACATAAGAAAGTTTTGGAAATTTTTGGAAAATTTTTGACAGTTTTATCGCAAAATCCACATTATTAAGCTAAAAATCAACTTTTTCATATTTTTTCCATTTTCAATTTTCAAAGAACATCAGTCACATGCTCAAACGGAATGTCAGATGCTCAAACATTCTCAAACATTTTCATAATTAATCGCGGATACCGCAGATTTTGTAAAATCATTATTTTTAACCTGAAAAACCAAGTTAATCATCAATGTTCTAAGTTAATCATGAAAATGGCCTAAAAAACCTCATTATTGAGCTAATAATCAAACTTATTCATAGTTATTCAAACTTTTTGTGAGAGAGAGACCGCATTTTTAGTCGGAAAATCAAACTTGTCCAACTTGGCCAACTTGGCCAAGAAAAAAATGTGTGTGGTCGCAACCGAAGGTTGCGTGCTGCGTGCTGAGTACTGCGTTCTGCGTTTTGCGATATTTCAAAGACAAACTTTCGATGCTTGGTACTTGATACTAGTTCAAGATGCATATTCACTCCATATATAATTATACCATAAGTTTATTATTTATGCAACGAGAATTTTTAGCCACTTCTTTACCACGAAGAAAAAGAGAAACACGAAGATTTTATTGCCACGAAAAGGCACAAAAAATATTTTGACGCGGATTACGCAGATATCGCAGAATATTTTTTAGACACACGGCGTCACCTAAAATGTAATAGTCATTACTTAACCTGACAAACAGGGTCTTCTGTTTGTTGTTGTGTCTGTAAGGTATTGTTCAGCATTTTTTCTTTCGCCAGCGGTATCGAGTCAATAAAAGTTTGCATCGGTGTTTTGCCAAAGCAGTATTTTCCGCTGTGCGGTCTTTGCTCATTATACTCACTTATCCAAATATCCAGATCTGCCTGCAATTCGTCAAGTGTATTATAGATTTTTTTGCGGAACGTGATTCTGTAAAACTCATCGAGTATCGTTCTGTGGAACCGTTCACAGATTCCGTTGCTCTGCGGGCTTCTTACCCTTGTCTTGCTGTGATCGATATCTTCCAGCGATAAATACAACTGGTACTCGTGGTCTTCGCGTTTCCCGCAATACTCTGTGCCGCGGTCCGTAAGAATACGCAGCAGTTTGACGTCGTGCTGCTCAAAAAAAGGCACAACCTTATCGTTTAACATATCCGCGGCAACCAGGGCGTTCTTTCGGTCATAGAGTTTTGCGAAGGCGACCTTAGTATAAGTGTCAATAAATGTCTGCTGATAGATGCGTCCGACACCTTTGAGTGTTCCAACGTAGAATGTATCCTGCGAGCCGAGATAACCCGGATGTTCTGTTTCAATCTCGCCGTGTGCTTCCTTTTCGTCTTTTGCTCGTTCAAGCGCAACCATCTGGCTTTCGGTGAGAATAACGCCATCCTGTGCCACTTTTGCTTCCAGCGCCTTGAGCCGCAGCTTAAACGTGTGCAAGTCATGTCGCAGCCAAACGCTTCGGACTCCGCCCGGCGAAACACACAAGCCTTTCTTGCGAATTTCGTTGGACACTCGCACCTGTCCCCAAGCCGGCTGCTCAAACGCTAACTGCACAATCTGCTGTTCAAGTTCAGGTGCGACACGATTCTTTAAAACAGGTTTTCTGCGGCTAATCTCCTGCAACGCTTCTTCACCGCCTGTTTCATAGAGCTGCTGGTAACGATAAAAGCTGTCCCGTGAATATCCGAGGACTTTGCAGGCCTGTGAGACGTTTGACAGCTCCTTGGCCAAATTGAGCAGTCCGACTTTGTTTTTGATAACCTTTTGTTCTATAGTCATCTTCTGACACTCCTTTCTGATTCGTCGTCGGCACAGCTTCGCTCCGGCTTCGTCGTGGCCTGCGCTACGCTGTGCC
>CAYSKP010000117.1:0-8654 GCA_964431645.1 uncultured Pirellulales bacterium | reverse complement strand
ATACCGCTCTTTAAGCCAGCGGCCCATGCCGGCGCTGAAGGTAAAGATTACCGCAAAAACAAGTATAAGAATTTTAGGCAAATGGCGTTTCATTGTAATCTCCTTAAAACAATTATTTAACTGCGTATGTATTGTCACGTTTTTAGATAAGAATGCAAGCGGAGTTTTAAACCGCGAGAATTTCTTACCGCAGAGCACGCAAAGAACGCAGAGATAATAAAAAGGGAAAAAAATTAAAACTACCCAGCTTCGTTTTCAACTTTGCCTGGCTGCCGATTCGACGGGGCAAGCCCCGCCCTATAGAAAATGGCAAATAGCAAAATACAAGTTACAAGTAATAAAGAATTCTAAAATCTAAAATTTGAAATTTCAAAGCAATGATTATCGGTCTTTATCTTTAAAATGAGATATCTTTTGTCCGTAAATTAAAGGATTTGACCATTTCTTAGCAAAGGAATTTAATCTATTTATTTTACAGGACGATATAAATGCAGCCTGTCTTCATCAGGATATTGAAACTGGAATATAAGCAGGAGAATTGAAAAATGAGCATTCTTTTAGATGAAAATATAAATTCGGGAACCAACAGTTCAAATGAAGGCCGCAAAGGGCGCTACGGGCCGATGTTACTGCTTCTTAAGGCGGGCGCAATAATTTATGTTTGCGAATTGGTTATAACTTACATAATAGAGAATATAGATTTTAGCAGGACTGTAGAAATAATTCTTAACCCGATTTTTTTAACTATCATTACTACACTATTGCTGTTTAGTTTATTAAAGCCGGTCAAAGAGGGGCTCAATTTAAGCAGGGAGGCGGAAAAAAAATTGGATTTATTCAGAAGCCTGATAGATAAATCCAATGACAGTATTTTCATAATAGATCCGCAGACCGCCAGGATAATGGATGCCAATTACAAGGCCTGTATTGCGCTTGGCTATGGTCGGCCGGAGCTGCTTAAGAAGACCATAATGGATATCGGCGAACAGATTACAGATAAGGCCGCATGGGAGGAGTATGTCTCGAAGGCGAGAAATTATGGTTATATGCTGGCAGAGCGTTATAAACGCAAGGACGGCACCAGCTTTCCGGTTGAAATGAACGCCAGTATCGTAAAAATCGCAAAACAGGAATATATGGTGGCGGTGGTCAGAGATACCATCGAACGTGAAAATGCGCGTATCATGCTTGAAGAAAGCGAAACGATAAGGAAATTAGCCGAGTGCGCAAAAGATGCCATCATAATGATGGGGGGCAACCACGAAATAACGTTCTGGAATCCGGCGGCCGAGAGAATATTCGGTTATTCTAATGCTGAGGCGATAGGCAAACATCTTCATATGCTGCTTGCCCCAAAAAGATTCAAGGATGATTATCAAAAGGGGCTGTTTTATTTTCGCAAAACCGGATTAGGAAATGCGATTGGAAAAACCGTGAAGCTTGCGGCCGTAAGGAAAAACGGAGAAGAATTCGATATAGAGTTATCCGTCAATTCAGTTCATCTTGGCGGTAAATGGCATGCCGTGGGGATTATCAGGGATTTATCCGAAAACAAAGGCCGTGAAGACCTGATAAAAAATAAAGAAGGAATAATAAGCAATTAAGGGGTGTATTGAAACTCCATTATATGAGCTTTGAGATTACCCGCCTTCGTTAAACTTCGGCGGGTAAACTTCGCTGGCATTGGCAATGACATAAGAACGAATAATTTTCATATCTTCAAAAACATATCTAAGCAAATTCCTGGTTGGGCAATAGGACATGCCGCTATTGCGGATAACTGTATTGGCGGCTATGATACTCAAAATGGCGAAGAAATCGGATAAAGAAAAAGAAAGCCCTGTTGCGGTAAATAAAAAGGCCTGGCACAACTTCGAGATAGAGGAAAAATTCGAGGCCGGGATGGGGCTTTTGGGAAGCGAGGTAAAATCGCTGCGGACAGGTCAGGCGGACCTTAGCGGCTCATACGCCAGGATTATAAACGGCGAATGCTGGCTGGTGGGGGCGAAAATCGCACAATACCAGGTGAAGGGATTGTCAGGCCATAATCCGACACGAAAGAGGAAGCTTTTGCTTCATAAGCAGGAAATTCGTAAGATTTATACTAAACTGGAGCAGCGAGGCTATACCCTTGTGCCTCTTCGTATATATTTTAATGAAAAGGGTTTTGCCAAGGCGGAAGTTGCGCTTGCAAGGGGTAAGCGGCAGTATGATAAGCGGCGGGCGATTACGGAACGTGAACAGAAAAGAGATGTCGAAAAGAGGATGAAGAGATTTAGATGAATTTTTAATTTTGAATTTTAAATTAATTGAATACCCAACGGAGTATAAAAATGGCAGAAGAAAAGAACGAAGAAGAGAAAAAAATAATTATAGATGAGGACTGGAAACAGCAGGCAAAGAAAGAAAAAGATGTCCTTGCGGCACAGGAACAGGCAGAAGAAAAAGAAGCCGGGACACAGGAAAGGCAGGGACCGCTTCCGCCGGGTGACTTTGCGGCACTTGTGAGCATGCTTTTCACGCAGACGCTTTTTTCGCTGGGTTTCTTGCAGGTGAAGGGGCAGGATAGAAGAGAGCCGGACCTTGCGCTTGCGAAATATAACATCGACATGCTGGAGACGCTCGAGGCAAAGACAAAGGGCAATCTGAATGCGGAGGAGCAGCAGGCGATTACATCTTCGCTCAATGAGCTTCGGATGGTTTATGTCAAAGTTGCGGCGGAGCTGGAAAAGAAAAAGAGTTAAGCGGTTGGGGTTGCGCGGCTCGTATCGGTTGAGTTGTTCGTGCAACGTAAGAAGTCAGCATTCAGTTGTGTAACTATGAATATATTAGATCAGATTATTGCTGATAAGAAAATTGAGGTCGAGAAGAGAAAGAAAGAGCGGCCGGTGAAGGAATTGAAGGAGCAGATTTCAATTATGCCCAAGTGCCGCAATTTCTACAAGGCCGTAATAAAGAAAAATCCGAGAGGGATAAATGTTATTGCCGAGATAAAAAAGGCATCGCCATCGGCCGGGGTCATTCGCAAAGATTTTGCGCCGATTACAATCGCAAAGACATACGAAAAATGCGGCGCAGATGCCATAAGCGTCTTGACCGATGAGAAATATTTTCAGGGAAAACTGGAATACATTGACCAGGTAAAGCACGCGGTCGATTTGCCGATTTTGCGAAAAGATTTCATAATAGATATGTGGCAGGTTTACGAATCGCGGGTTGCCGGGGCTGATGCGATATTGCTTATAGCCGAGGCCTTGAAGCCGGCAGAGCTTCTGGATTTGATGATAGCCGCGGCCGAATTAACTATGACCGTTCTGCTGGAAGTTCACGATGCCGATACGCTTTTAGGGGTTCGAAGCGTTATCGGGTTTCCAAGAAAAGGGTACAGCCTTCTGGGTATAAACAACCGCGATTTGGGGACAATGAAGGTAGATTTGAATACCACGCTGCGGCTTGCGGGTTTGCTTGATAATAAAATCGAGCTGGTTGCCGAAAGCGGAATAAAGACGCGAAAAGATGTTGAAAAATTGAAGAAGGCGGGCATCAGCGCTGTTTTGATTGGACAGACGCTGTGCGAAAGCGGAGATATAGCAGCGAAGTTTAAAGAGCTGTTCGGATAGATATTAAAAATCAAAAATCAAAAATTTAAAAACATAATATAAGCTTTAATCTTAAAGGGGATAAGATGACGGCGAACAGTAAGGCAAAAGATTTACCGTACAAAGGTGAGGTGGTTTATATATATGCATATGATATTGCCTATGATTTAAAAAATGAACCTGTAGAGACAATCCTGAATCGGCCCACAAAAGAATATTCGATAGGTCCCAATAAGCGTATTCCCCGCCAGATGTTTTTCTACCGGCCGCGAATGGCGGAATTTGCGCCTGAAAAGAAGGTCCTGCAGGGGGGACAAGAAGTTGAAATCAGGAAAAATGTAAAGATATTCGGCGTTGGAGCGATAACCATACAGGTACGAGTCCCATTTGCTGTCGAACATCTTGAAGAACTCGTGAAATATCATGATTTGCAATTTACCAAATCAAGGCTCGAAGACGAAGTGGCCGAATTAGCGGATAAAATATTAAAAGACCTTACGCCCTATTGTGTCCGTCCGGTTTCAACACTCGGTGCGGCGGAGGCATATACAGTGTTCTGTCTTTCCGAATTAACTGAAATGCAGGACAAAGCCGGGCGCGCTGAGGACTGGCTGACAATCAACAGAAGATCAATCGCCGCACTATTAATGCAGGAAGAAAACATCGAGTTGCTATCAGAACAGGAAGTTCATGAATCGACCATGCTGTATCTCAGCTATTATGGGGACGATCTTGTTGTGGTTGACTGGGATTCTGCGGTAATTGTGGGCCAGCAGGACACGCTCGATGATGTTTTGCATATAATGGAGCTTGCAAATGTGCAGCTTGTCGAGCTTGCGGCTTACGACAAGGTCCTTGATGATGCCCTTCAGCGGGCATACAGTGACATGCTTAAGCAATCAATCGGCACGACCCGCAAGATTCTGCAGGAACTGCAGGAACTTCGAATCGATATGGCAAGGATAAGCGATGAGCTTTCAAATATAACGAAATTTTTCGGTGACTGGCACCTTGCAAAGACTCACAGAAATCTTTCAGACAGGTTTCATTTGGCCGACTGGCAGAGAATCATCGGCGAAAAAACACGGACGCTTGACAGCATGTATCAAATACTGCTGCAGAACAGATTCAACACCGGAATGTTTGTGCTGGAAGCAATGATTGTGCTTCTTTTTATAATTGACCTCATTGTGGTGCTTATAAAATAGGATGGGATTTGAGGCAATAACAGGATTGTTTCTCTTCGGGATACTTGTAGGAACGGCAGGGACTTTAATAGGACTCGGAGGCGGCTTTTTATTGATTCCACTGTTTTTGATTATTTACAGGGATAAAAACCCTGCGGTCCTTACCGCAATTTCATTGGCGGTAATCTGTACAAATTCCATATCCGGCAGCATTGCGTATGCGAGAATGAAGAGGATTGCTTATCGGGCTGGATTGATTTTTTCCGCCGCGGCTTTACCCGGTGTCGTAGCCGGCGCAATATTAGTTGCTTATTTTCCAATGAAGGCATTCGAATTGATTTTGGGATTCGTTATTATAGCGGCTGGTATATATTTATTTTTATCGGTAAAGAAGCGGATTAATCCAAATTTAGCTGATGCCCAAAAAATGCCTGCCTGTAATATCAGGGCAGGTATCGCGATCAGTCTGTGCGTAGGTTTAATTTCCAGTATTTTAGGAATAGGCGGCGGCATCGTTCATGTCCCCATGATGATTTATCTTCTGGATTTTCCTGTACACTTGGCCACCGCAACAAGTCATTTTATGCTGGCCATAATGACAGGCGCCGCGACCATTGTTCATATATATAAGGGAAATCTAAATGGCCAATGGACTATTATTATTTCCTTATCGGCCGGAGTCGTTATCGGTGCGCAGGCAGGTGCGTTTATTTCCCAAAGATTCTCCAGCGTCTGGATAATCCGGCTTTTGGCGGCATCCCTTATTTTTGTGGGTTTAAGGATTATTTATCAGGGTCTCTGAGTGATTTTTTTTAATTTTCGCCGGCTCGTCTTTTTGCGCCGGTCTGATTAATGAGATATTCCCGTTTTTAACAAGCCAGATGCCTTTACTTGTAGTTACCTGAAGAGGATATCCATGGAGCAGATTTAGAAAAACGTGAATTTCCGAGGGGACATCTCCTATCGGATAATCAAGGGCAACGGCCGGGAGGTTTTTAGAATCGGGAGGTGAGGTTTTTTTAAGAAAAAGGCACTTGTCATAGAGTGGCGTCACCGCCAGAATATTTTTTCCATCTGCCGATACTTTTATCCTGCTATGGCCGCCGACGACGATTACATCTTCATTTGTAGCGGCCAGGATATAGACCAGCCAGCCGGTTGAATCGATATCCTCCATTACGGCGGTATTATATACCCTGGTGCATTCTTTAGGGGCGGCTTGGATTGCCATTTGCCTGGCTTGAATCATCGCAAGCTCTGGTTTAGACAGCGGCCGCAGGTTATCTTTTGTTACCTCGCTGTCGCCTTTGACTTCTATCCGGACATCATAAATGACATTTATATCTTCACCTGTCTGCTTGAAAAAACGTGTAAGGTCTTTGGCACCGTCTTTGACAACAATCCAGCCGGAAAGCTCGCCCGGCTTTATGGGGCCGATCACCTGGAACATCATCCTTGTGGCTTTTGCGGCAATCGTATCCTGAAGGTATAATTTTTCACCGAGCCGTTCGGCCTTGAGGACCTCTCTGGCATCGGCAGAAGACAATTTCGCCTCTTTGGGCTCGAAATCCAGATAGATTTTCTGGCATCCGGTTAGGAAAAATATCGCAAGAAGAGCTGTATATCTCATATTAAATCAATTCAGCAGTTTATTTTTTGAAGATTATAAATTATTTATATTCCATTAGAAAATCGTTAAGAGCGGCCAGCGATTCCTCCGGCTTTTCAAGATGGACGAGATGGCCTGCGCCTTTTATGTGAACGATTTTGATATTGTATTGCTGGCTGACAGAATCTGTTTCCATTTTGCGAACTGCGTCATTGGCATCGGCCTTCAAAATCAATGTGGGGACTTTTACATTAGGCAAGTCATCCGGCAAAGCCGCTATCGCGGGGACGCTCTGGACAACCTGGGGCTTCATCTGCATCTTGGAATCGGCCCAGCGGCTGCGGGCTGCCTGGGAAATGGCGGGATGGCGATTGGCGGCGGTCTTTATGAGCTCTTTTTTATTTAGCCTTTTTAGATTGTTCATATCGAGGGCAAACCAGTTAGCGGCCCGATTAATATCATCGGCAGTTGGAAATATGGGCCTGCCCACTCCGGGAGGGTCAATAAGGACGATTTTTTTAGGCACTGATGGAAAATGAGCTGCATAAGATGCGGCGATGCAGCCGCCTAATGAATGGCCGACGATGATGGGGTTCTCCAATTTTAAAACCTTTATCAGGCCGGCTAAATCCTGAGTATAGTCGTTTATGCCATAACCTGTCGCCGGGGCGCCGGAAAAGCCGTGGCCTCGCAAATCATACATGATGATGTCGTAATTTTTCTCCAGGGCATGGGCGAAATCCGTCCAGCAAAGGGCGTTATCGGTATAGCCGTGTATGAGCACCATCGGCGGCTGCGTCGTGTTGCTGGTGCGATAAAAATGAAGTGATATTCCATTGACATTGACATCACCGGCCATCCAGCCGTAAGGCGGCTTGGCGGGATTTGTATCTGGCGATAGACTGAAAACATTTGACGAAAAACTTAAGGTTAAAATAAGGCAAAATAAATTTTTAAAAAGGCTCATTTTAATTCTCCTTATAATTACATAGGCTAATGTTTTCCTGTTTACTATTTTGTTTTCAATTTTCTACCCAGATGCTTCGCTTTCTCCTACGCTAAAGCTTCGGAGGACAAGCCGCTCAGCATGACAAATTATATACTTACAGTTTTTAACACAATCTCCTGGTTTATAAATCACGCAGGCTTTTGGGATTTTTGGATTTTGGCCCATTCATCGCGCAAAGAGACGGTGCGGTTGAAGGTCAGGGTGCCGTTGGCCGTATCGGGGTCGACGCAGAAATAGCCGAGGCGCTCGAATTGATATCGAGCCAATGGTTTTGCGTCTTTTAACGCAGGCTCTACATAGCAGTTCCGCAAAATCTCCAATGATTTAGGATTAAGATTTACGGTGAAATCCTTGCCTTCAGGGACATCATCGGGGTCTTCTTTGGTGAAGAGGTGATCGTAGAGCCGGACTTCAGCGGGGATTGCATCTTTGGCGGAAACCCAGTGGATGGTGGATTTGACCTTGCGGCCATCGGGTGCATCGCCGCCTTTTGTGGCGGGGTCATAGGTGCAGTGAAGCTCGGTTATATTGCCATCCCTGTCTTTTACGGCATTTACGCATTTGATGAAATAGGCATAGCGAAGGCGGACCTCTTTGCCGGGACTGAGGCGATAAAATTTCGGCGGCGGGGTTTCCATGAAGTCATCTCGCTCGATATAAAGCTCTTTTGAGAATGGAACCTTTCGTGAACCGGCTGATGGGTCTTCAGGGTTATTAACCGCATCAAATTGTTCGGTTTGTCCTTCAGGATAGTTATCGATAATGACCTTCAATGGTTTCAATACTGCCATAACTCGCAGGCTGGTTTTATTCAAGTCTTCCCGGACGCAGTGTTCGAGAAGGGCGACATCGATAACGCTGTAGAATTTATTGACGCCGATTATGGTGCAGAAATTTTTAATTGACTCTGGAGTGTAACCCCTTCTGCGAAGGCCGGCTAATGTCGGCAGGCGGGGGTCATCGAAATCACGGACATGGCTGCCGCGGACAAGGTCAATGAGCCTGCGTTTTGACATAACTGTGAAACTGAGATTGAGCCGGGCAAACTCGATTTGGCGGGGGTGATTAATTTTTTTACCCCACGGGCCGGAGCCGTCATCAGTTCTGCCTTCGTTTACGGCATCGATGAACCAGTCATATAGCGGCCGGTGATTTTCGTATTCGAGCGAGCAGAGGCTGTGCGTGATGCCTTCGATAGAATCCTCGAAGCCGTGCGCCCAGTCATACATCGGGTAAATGCACCATTTATT
>CAYSKP010000116.1:0-8244 GCA_964431645.1 uncultured Pirellulales bacterium | reverse complement strand
CAGCATATTTTTCAGAATATAAAAGTTCAGGACCAGGCGCTAATCCAAACCAGCGAGTAAAATGGTCACATCAGCTTGCGGGTAAGGATGCTGAAAAGTTTTTACCTGAAAATTTTATGAAGGTAGATGGTAAAACAACTGACCAGTGGCTGCAGACAATTCTTGATTTCCGTAAAACGGCAGGTTTAAAAAATTAAAAAATATGTATAAATTCCAAATATTTTTGTGGCTAATGCTTTTGAAAACAAGCTTCTGTGCCGCATCAGTTTTGCCGGCCTTTCCCGGTGCTGAAGGTTTTGGGATGGAAGCGGCAGGAGGACGAGGAGGACACGTCATTGAAGTTAATAATCTAAATGACAGCGGACCCGGGAGTTTAAGAGGGGCCATAAATACAGAAGGCCCAAGGATAGTTGTTTTTCGAGTGGGAGGATATATTGAGCTAAAATCTGAACTGAATATTAATAGGCCGTATATTACAATCGCCGGACAAACAGCACCGGGTGACGGAATATGTCTTAAAAATTATAATCTTGTTGTGACTGCCGATAATGTAATTGTCCGCTATATAAGAGTGCGTCCAGGCGATGTTTCAAAAAGAGAATTAGACAGCATATCCATATTAGAGGGGCGCAATATCATAATTGACCACTGTTCAGCAAGCTGGTCACTGGATGAAGTTATATCTGTAACATCCAGAATGCGGACTATGGGCAATGTTACAGTTCAATGGTGCATGATTTCTGAAAGCTTGAATTGTTCGGCGCATCGAAAAGGCTGCCATGGCTATGGTTCTTTGATTCGCGTAGGTTACGGAAACGGCGTAAGTTATCATCATAATCTTTACGCGCACAATAACGGCCGTAATCCGCGCCCAGGAAATTATATAAATTCACAAGTTGACCCATGCGGTTTAGTTTTTGATTTTCGCAATAATGTCGTGTATAACTGGGGCGGCAGGCACGCCGGGTACAACGACGATGGTCAAAATAAATCAAACAGCATAACCAATATGAATTTTATAAATAATTATTATATAAAAGGCCCTAATTCAACAGGCGAGATTGCCTTCAGGGAATCGACCGCGGGCTGCAAGGCATATTTTAGCGGCAACTGGATGGGAAGGTCCTGCCCTAATGACCAGTGGACGCTTGTGAATTTTATTGATTTTAATGATGCACAAAAAAATGCTTATAAGCAATCCGAACCTATAGAGGTAGTGCCGGTGTCGCCTATGGATGCTTTGACAGCTTATGCGCGTGTGTTAGCGGATGCAGGGACTTCGTTTCCCGCCCGCGATGCCGTTGATAGAAATGTTGTGGAAAGTGTAAAAAAGCAAACAGGACATATAATCAATCATATAGAAGAGCCAGGCGGTTATCCTAAACTTGAATCAGGGACAGCGCCCATAGACAGCGACCACGATGGCATGCCGGACAACTGGGAGAGGGCTTTGGGCCTTAATCCAACTGATGCAAACGATTCACGGGCTGACCGCGATAGTGATGGTTATACGAATGTGGAAGAATATATCAATGGGCTTGCTTTAAAGAAGCCGGTGCCGGTTAAAATTACAAAGGTTAACAATAACTAAAGATTAATTTTTTTGGATGAGTGTTTTGATGGATAAATTAACAATAGTCAATATCGGGGGCTTTGGACATTCGGATGCGGTATTTCGCGATTTGGTTGGAATGCAGGAAGCTGAATTAACAGGGCTTGCGCCTGCGTATCGCGGCGAGGATATATCAAAATTTACCAAACTCGAACCCGGTGTCGGAAAAAAAGTTTATGAAGATTACAAGCAGATGTTGAAGGAACTCAAACCTGCTGTAGCGGTAGTCAGCACAAGATTGGATTTAATACCTAAGGTTACAATCGATGCCGCAGATGCAGGATGTCACATAATAGCAGAAAAGCCGCTTGCTCTTGATTTGAAAATGCTGGATAAGGTTCAAAAATCAGTCGAGAAGAACAAAATAAACCTGACAGCTATGCTGACAATGAGGAGTGACCCTCAATTTATGGCCGCCAAACAAGTCTATGATAGCGGCGATATCGGTGAGGCGATTTTAGTTAATGGAAGAAAAAGTTATAAATGGGGAACGCGGCCGGACTGGTTTGGTGACGAGAAAAAATACGGCGGAACAATAGGCTGGGTCGGCATACACGCATTCGATTACATAAATTATATTACAGGTTTGAATTTTACTAAAGTTGGTGCAATGCACGGCAATTTAGCGCATAGCGAAAGGGCAGCCTGCGAAGATAATTGTGCCCTTATGGCCGAACTCAGCAATGGGGGGCATGTCAGTATCAGCGTTGATTATTGCCGTCCCGAAGCTGCTCCGACACACGGAGATGACTGGATAAGAATCGTCGGGACAAAGGGGGTGCTCGAGGCCAGCGGTTCTAAAAAAGAATGCTCAGTTATCAGTAAAGATAAAGGGATTTTTCAGTATCCTTTGGCTGATAAAAAGGATAAAATATTCAGCAGATTTCTTTTGAATATTCTTGGCAGCAAAAGCAACGAAGAAATTAAAAACATATCTTTTATGCTTACAAAGGTATGCCTGATTGCACGCCAGGCCGCTCAAAAGAATAGAATTTTAGAAATAAATTAATAATGGAAAATACAATGGTTAAACTTGCGATGGTAGGAGCAGGCGGATACGCTTACGAATTGATAAAGCGTATCTGTGATTTACCTGATAAACTTAAACTTGTAGCAGTTACGAGCAATCCCGACAGGCAGTCATCAGGAAGGTCATTTTGTCAAAGCAAAGGCATCCCAGTTTATCCTGATACTGACGAAATGATTAAAAACATTAAGGGTATTGCCGATGTCATTTTTATTCCGGTGCCGATTCATAAGCATTTCAGCATGACAACAAAGTGCATCGATGCCGGTTTTGATATATTTCTTGAAAAGCCCCCTGTAGCGACTATACAAGAGCTCGATGAGCTGACACGCTACGCCTCGAGGAAAGGCAAAAAAGTTCCTGTGGCATTTCAATATTTGTATTCAGATATAATACAGCAGTTAAAGAGCCGGATAGTTGAAGGCCTTTACGGCAAAGTCAAACGCGTGCGAGGTATGGCAGGATGGCCCAGATTCGATACATATTACACCCGCAGCGATTGGGCGGGCAAACTCCATATAAATGGCGAATGGATACTCGATGGAACCATAAATAATCCCCTTGCACATATGCTCAGTGACGAGCTTTATCTTGCATCGATGAAAGCGGGCGAAATGGCGCAGCCTGTAAGCGTCGAAGCGGAGCTGTATCACGGTCATGATATCGAAAGTGAAGATACGAGCAGCCTTAGAATTATAACTGATAAAGGTGTTGAGATAATTTTTAACGCATCGCTTTGCTCTGATGCGAAAATGGACCCATCCGTAATTATAGAATGTGAAAAAGCCACAATTGAGTATGTAGGCTTCTGCAAGGCCGCAATAACACTCGAGAACGGCGAAATTGAAAATATAGTCGATAATAAGGAAAAGCGCATCAACATGCTTACAAAACTTGCAGAGCATTATGAAAACAAGTCACCGTATCCAGTGATTCTCGAAACGTGCAGACCATTTACACTGGTTGTAAACGGCGCGTTCGAATCATGCGGTTATCCCCATGCGATCGAAAAAGAATTTCTGATTTGCCGCGAGCAAAGTGACCCTAAAGGCGATACAGTCAAAACAATAATCAAGGATATTGATAACATTCTGATGACTGCACACAAGAACGGCAAGCTGTTTTCAGGGGTGGGAGCCCCCTGGGCAAAAAGATCTCATAAGTTCGAATTAAAGGGTTATAAAAAATTCCCAACTTCCACCAGCTTTAAATAATCTGCGCAAAAAAGCGAGGATAACAACTGTAAGAAAAAATCCCCTAACAGCTGCACCTCGCTGTGCTACTATTGTCTAAAAATACGGTCTGGCGTCTCAAATTTTATATAGAAATTATATAAAATCTTTAATTCATACTTGCGGAGGATGGTGGCCGTGCCCGCCTAAAAAATGCATTATCAGGGAGATAAGGAACAGAACCAGGAAAATGAAAAACAGAATTTGAGCAATGGAAGCTGCTCCTGCCGCAATGCCGCCGAACCCTAAAATACCCGCAATCAATGCAATGATTAGAAATACAACTGTCCAATACAACATAGTTATATCCTTTCAAAAAACCTCTAAAGCGAATTTAATTTTTTCAGGAATTAACAATTCTGCCTCCGTTGGGATGCAGCACCTGTCCTGTCATATAAGATGAATCATCACAGGCGAGAAACACATAACAAGGCGCTATTTCATCGGGCTGGCCCGGCCTATCCATGATAGTTCCTGAACCGAATTTCGGCATTTTTTCAGCCTCGAAACTTGAAGGAATCAGGGGAGTCCATATCGGGCCCGGGGCAACGGCATTTACCCTGATATCGGGACCTAAGGAAATTGCCAGTGATCTTGTCATTGACACTATAGCGCCTTTAGTGGATGAGTAATCCAATAGTGTTTTTTGACCTTGATAAGCCGTTACTGAAGTTGTGTTAATTATGGAACTGCCCGACGGCATATATTTAACTGCTTCACGAATCATATAGAACATTGAAAAGATATTAGTTTTAAACGTTCTTAAGATTTGTTCATCAGTCAGGTCTGTCACGCTTTTTACTTCGTGCTGTTCGGCGGCATTATTGACAAGGACATCTATCCTGCCGAATTCATCAACAGTTTGCTTTACTACTTTTTTGCAAAATGAGCTGTCGCCTATGTCGCCAGAGATGAGCAGTGCCTTTCGGCCCTGCTTCTCGATAATTGACTTTGTTTCCTGGGCATCTTTGTGCTCATTTAAGTACACAATGACACAATCCGCCCCTTCCTTGGCAAAAGCAATTGCGGCAGCTTTTCCTATCCCGCTGTCTCCGCCGGTAATTATCGCGATTTTGTCCTTGAGCTTATCGGCAGGTTTATACTGCCGCACCTGAGACTGCGGTCTTGGCTGCATTTCATATTCTTTGCCGGGCTGTTCTTGCTGCTGTTGAGGAGGAATTTCGGTTTTCATAGCCATAAGATACCTTAATCTTTAGCGGCGAGATTTTGTCTCACCTTTTTTTCGCCTGGTTTTGTTAACAGTGGCACTGGCTATTCTTTCGGCAACATGTGAGGAGCGGCCGCGTTTTAATGCCGATTCTTTAATATGTTCATACTGACGCTTGCGTTTGGGACTTTTGACACCTCTGGGCGGCATAAGGATCTCCTTCTAATATCAGCTAAAATATTTATTATATTTATATGAGATTTTAACTAAGTCCTTCTATTTGGTTCACCATAAGGTCTATTAGAATCGTAAATTCCTCTGTTTTTTGAGTCTGGATTGTTAGAGTCACCAGTGCTGAGGCTATTGGGTTCCTGGTAAAGAATAGCTTTGACTTGTCCTTTATCGTCTGGACAATTTGAATCATTTGCATCGTTACGGTAAAGAATGTTTTTTACGCCCGGACTATTTGAATCATCATCGTTTGGGTCCATAGAGCCATATGGTTTATTGCTGTCAGAATCGATAGGGGCATTCGCGTCCTGGCGAATTAATTGAGGCTGATTTGGATCGACCGGCTGGGAAGCCGCCATTAATCCGGCAGCAAGCACGCCAAAAACGACGAATGCGGTTAACATTATGTTTATATGGTATTTCATAAGTAATCCCTTTCTTTTTCTTGTTAATTTTTTTTTACTATATGAAACAAGTGTATATGAAAGATTTTCCGTCTCAATCGGGCTTGTGCTTAATATCAGATTCAAAATTCCCTAAAGCATTGAACCCAATACGAAGGTGTCACAAGAGATGAGGAAAATAAATTGCCATAAAGTAAATTTGAATTTAGAATGCTTTGGCTGAGAATTTTTTAATCGGAGACACAAATGCAGGATTTTTATAATCCGATAATGCTGTCGAGACTGCAATTTGCAATAACAACATTGTTTCACATACTTTGGCCGCTTATCGGCATCGGTCTTGGATTACTGCTGGTGGTGCTGGAAGGAATATGGCTGAAAACCGGCAGGGAAATTTATTATCGGCATACCCGATTCTGGTCAAAAATTTATCTTCTTAGTTTCGGCATAGGGGTTGCAAGCGGGGTCCCCCTGGAATTTCAATTCGGAACTAACTGGGCAAAATTTTCGGGGACAAGCGGTGAATTTTTCGGAAACATTCTCGGCTTCGAAGCGGCGATGGCATTTATGCTCGAAGCGGCTTTTTTAGGGATTATGCTTTTTGCCTGGCAAAGGGTATCGAGGGCGATGCATTATTTTGCGACGATAATGGTGGGATTGGGGGCAACGATTTCAGCCTTTTGGATAATGTGCGCAAATGCATGGATGCAGGTGCCTCGCGGGATAAAGATTGAAAACGGGATTGCCGTAGTTACCTCGTATAAAGAGGCGATATTGAATCCGGCACTTGTGTATTCTTTTACGCATATGCTGGCGGCAAGCATATTGACTACGCTGTTTTTTGTCGGCGGCATAAGCGCATGGGCCATTTACAAAAATCATAATGCGCAGTTTTTTGCTGTATCTTTTAAAATTTGTCTTACAGCGGCAGTCCTTTTTGTTCCTTTGCAGATTTATCTTGGCGATTATTCAGAACGGACTTTAACTAAATATCAGCCGGCAAAAACAGCGGCCATAGAGGGACACTGGCAGACTAATCCGGATGGTCAAGGGGCAGACTGGCTGATAGCCGCATGGCCCGATAAGGAAAAGCAGACAAATAGCTGGGAATTGGCTGTGCCTAATCTTTTAAGTTTACTTGTGACACACTCGTGGACAGGAAAAGTAACCGGGCTTAATGAGTTTCCGGTTGAAAATCAGCCGCCTGTAGCGATTAATTTTTACAGTTTTCGTTTAATGGTTGCGATTGGATTTTTCTTTTTGATTTTAATTATATGGGGCCTATGGAAATGGCGCAAGGGTGAGCTTGAGCCGCAAAGAATTACCAATAACAGGTTATTTTTACTTGCCTGGATTTGGTCGATACCTTTGGGTTTTATCGCATCGGATTTAGGCTGGATTGTCCGCGAGGTGGGAAGGCAGCCATGGGTCCTTTATGATATTATGAAGACACAAGATGGAGTTTCTAATCTCGATGGCACTCATGTGCTGGTTACTTTATCAGCTTATACTCTTATTTATACGGCGATGCTGATTTTATATTTCGTTTATACAAGACGAAGTATTTTGAAGGGGCCGGACCTTATTAGTCCGATTCCATCAGGCAAAGGAAAATAAATGGAACATGCTTTTCTGGCAAATATGTGGGCTGTCATTTTAGGCGGAATGCTCGCGTTTTATGTTATCCTCGATGGATTTGATTTAGGTATCGGCATCCTTTCATTATTTACCTTTGATAAAAAAAGCCGAGGCATCATGATGAAAAGCATCAACGCGATTTGGGATGCCAATGAGACATGGCTGGTGCTTGCAGGGGGGACATTATTCGGCGCATTTCCCATTGTTTATTCAATAACGCTAAACGCACTTTATATCCCTATTATGATAATGCTTTTTGGATTAATATTGCGGGCGATTTCCTTTGAATTCCGCAGTCAAAGCAGGCATAAACGCGTGTGGGAGTTTTGTTTCGGGTTCGGCAGCCTCTTTGCGGCTGCGGGACAGGGCTTTGTTGTAGGCGCTTTAATGACGGGAATCAAGGTTGGCCCCAAAGGCTTTGCGGGCGGGGGCTGGGACTGGTTCGATTTAATTTCAGTGCTTGTCACGATCGCGGTAATCTTCGGCTATATTATGATAGGCGCATCATTTTTGATTACAAAAACCGCGGATGAGTTTAGAACTTATTTTCAAAGACGCATGACTATATCAGCGATTCTTATGTTCATCATGATTACCGCGGTCACCATATCGATGCCGTTTCTTTCGAAGCAATTTGCCCTTAAATGGATAAGCAGTAATACGAGTTTTGTGATGTATGCTCTTGCGATTGGCGCGGTGTTCGCGTTTGGAATGCTTTTACTAAGCACTTTTTTCAGGAAATATCACTATTTGCCTTTTATTATGAGCCTTGTCATTTTCGGAATGGCTTTTAGCGGATTGGGTCTTGGTCTTTATCCATATCTTGCGCCGCCAACACTAACGATTGAAAACGCTTCCTCATCCTCTAAAACGCTCATTTTTATGATTATCGGCATCGGCCCTTTGATACCTGTTATGCTGCTTTACAATCT
>CAYSKP010000115.1:0-11853 GCA_964431645.1 uncultured Pirellulales bacterium | reverse complement strand
TGACAATGAGATACGGAAATTAAAGTCCGCCAAGCCAAAGATTGGCAAAGTGGTCTAAATCATAAATATCTATAAAACCTGATTTATCAAAGTCATAACCTCTGCACCATCCCGGAGATGAGCAGGTCTGATTCCATTGATTAGCAAAGATGTTGAAATCGGAATAGTTGATTCCATAAATGGCGAGAGAAAAATCGCCTCCAGCTGCTATGACAATAAAGTTGTTCCCATCAGGCGGCGTCGCCTGACCATAAACATTCCATCCCCAGCCAACAATGGAGCCATCGGATTTAAGGGCAAGAGAATGATAACCTGCTGCAATAGCAATAAAGTTGTTTGCTGCAGGAGGAGTAGCCTGACCACAATCGTTTCTTCCCCATCCGACAATGGAACCATCAGATTTGAGAGCAAGGCAATGATCAACTCCAGATGCAATTGCTATAAAATTGTTTCCTGAAGGTGTGATTGTCTGATTATAATTGTTTCTTCCCCATGCTACTACAGAGCCGTCGGATTTAAGGGCGAGAGAATGGCTGTATCCTCCAGCAATGGCGATGAAATTGGAATTTGGAGGAGGGACATTGCATTGTGCATACTGATTATATCCCCAAGCAGCAATAGAGCCGTCAGATTTAAGGGCAAGAGAATGAAATGCTCCTGCAGAAATGGCTATAAAATTATTTCCCGCAGGAGGTGTCGCCTGGCCAGACCAATTATCGCCCCATCCGACAACAGAACCGTCGGATTTAAGGGTGAGAGAATGGCGATATCCTCCAGCAATGCCGATAAAATTATTTCCCGAAGGCGGAGTTGCCTGGCCATGGCCATTAGATCCCCAGCCGATAATGGAACCATCTGATTTAAGTGCAAGAAAATGCAATTCTCCTGCTGCAACAGCAATAAAATTATTGTCTACCGGCGGCCTCACCTGCTCATCATCATTATCACCCCAGGCAACGATAGAGCCGTCCGATTTAACCGCAAGAGAATGTTGATAGCCAGCGCTTATAGCTATGAAATCATTTCCCAATGGCGGTATTGCCTGGCCGAAACCATTATCACCCCATGCAACAATAGAGCCGTCGGATTTAAGAGCGAGAGAATGAGACATAGCTGCGGCAATCGCAATAAAATTATTTCCGGAAGGAGGGGTCGCTTGACTGTAATAATTATTACCCCAGCCTACAATAGAACCGTCTTTTTTCAGGGTAAGGGAATATTCATAACCTGCTGCAATGGCATTAAAGTCATTGCCAGAAGGGGGCGTCGCTTGACCATTATGATTATTTCCCCATCCAATGATAGAACCGTCTGATTTAAGGGCAAGGGAATGGCCTCCACCAGCAGCGATAGCAATAAAGTTGTTTCCCGATGGGGGGGTTATCTGACCATAATAATTATCTCCCCAGCCAATGATAGAACCGTCTGATTTGAGGGCAAGAGAATGACACTCGCCGGCGGCGACAGCAATAAAATCGTTTCCGTCGGGCGGCGTTGCCTCTCCCTGCCGATTGTCACCCCATCCGACAATAGAACCATCTGATTTAAGAGCAAGAGAATGATATTTACCAGCGGCAATTGCTATAAAATTGTTTCCCGCAGGGGGTTCTGCCTGACGACAACTATTATCTCCCCATCCGACGATAGAACCGTCGGATTTAAGAGCAAGGCAATGGATTCCTCCCGCGGCAATCGCAGTAATATTGCTATTAACAAAAGCATTGTTGTCGATAATTGTTTCACCCCAGCCCTTAATAGACCCGGCCCAAAGAGTGGAGGGAATCATTAAAAAAAGAGAAATCAATGAAAGACAAAGGCTAAAAATGATTTTCTCTGAACGCCGAATTATGACCGCCATCAAATTCTCCTCCAAATCAGTATCCTAAAACCAAAACTCAATTATACTGCATTTTTAGGCAGATTTGCAATAGAAAGAAATAGATATTTCTGTGACACTGTCCAGTTTTAAATTTCAATATACCCTCTAAGATATCGTGTCATTTCGACCGAAGCCCCTTTTATCGGGGCTGAGTGGAGAAATCTAGGAAGTATGTAGATTTCTCGACTCGCTGCGCTCGCTCGAAATGACAGACGGAGCAATTTAAAAGCTCATTAATGCGGAAAATTTTGATTAATGGTTATAAGGTATTGTAAAATAAAAGGTTGAGCCTTGTCCTGTTTGGGATTCGACCCAGATATGGCCGCCATGTCGTTCAACTATTCTTTTACAGATGCTTAATCCAATTCCGTAACCCGGACATTTTTCTGTGGTATGCAGACGCTGGAAAACAAAAAAGATTCTTTCCTTGAACTGCGGGTCAATGCCTATGCCGTTGTCTTTTACAGAAAAGAGATGACATTTTTCTTCTTGCCGGCAGCTAATGTGAATTTTGGGTCTGCTGTCACCGCGAAATTTTATCGCATTGGAAATAAGGTTCTGGAATAATTGTGTAAGCTGAACGCCATCGGCTTTGATGACAGGAAGGGGGTCATTTGTAATTATGGCCGCCGATTCAGCAATGGTTTGTTTTAGGTTCTCAACAGCCGCATTAAGGGCAGGCTCCGCGGAGATTTCTGAAAAAGCCTTGCCATGTGTCTGCACCCTTGAGTAATGCAGCAAACCCGCGAGCATGTCCTCCATTCTTTTGGCCCCTTCTATCGCTAATTTACAATATTCCGTTGCTTTTGGGTCTCCTTTAGTTATTTTGCAAAGCAGCTCCGTGAAACCTTTAATCGCCCGCAGAGGCTCTCCTAAATCATGGGTTGCGATATATGCGAATTGCTCGAGGTCCCTGTTGGAGCGTTTAAGTTCTTCGGCGTAATCTTTGAGTTTTTCTTCCGCGTACTTGCGTTTTGTAATATCTGTTAAAGCCGTTCTGCAGATTGTCCGGTCGCCTATTGTTTCACTTGCCCCGATGCTCTCGAATTGCGCCTCGAATATCGTGCCGTCTTTTTTGACAAGCCTCAGTTCATGTGTCTTTTTGCCCGGTATCGTGGCCAGGCCAAGAAGTCTTTTAAAATCTTTAAAACTTTCTTTTTCAACAAATGAATCAAAGGGTTTTCCAATTAATTCCTCTCTTTCAACCTGCAGCAGGTTGCAGCCCGTAAGATTTGCCTCAATTACAACACCATTCTTATCAAAAGTGAAATATCCCACTGGGGCGAAATTAAATAAATCACAATATCTCTTTTGGCTGTTTTTGAGCTCTTTTTGCGCTATCAGAAGCTTTTTATTTTGCGACTCAAGTTCGGCCTTACGAATATTTAATTCTTTGATAAAACGAGCCACGCTCTTAGCCATTGACAGGGCATCGTTATCATTCTTGTGTTTGCTATTTGCCTCTTTAGGATGGAGATTAGTGAGCTTTTCAGGCTTTATCTGTTCGGAAAAACGGTGTTTTGACTTATTTTTTTCCATTGCTTTCTGCCCTATTTGCAATGTTCTCACCTTTTCTAAAGTTGTCAAGAAAAAATTTACTTATTGTGGATAAAATCTAAATTATTTTCAAAAATATATCCTGATATGCTGGATTCAAATCTGTTCATATGCTGATACGTAAATTTAAATAGTCCGATTACAGTATTTTTCGTAAAAATTGTGATTTAATCTTTGTTGAAATAAGGAGTGCCAACCCTTGTCACTGTCTGATAATATCTTTAGGAAAAATTCTGTGGAGCTCAGGCAACTTAAATAATTCAATCTAAATTCGTATCAATATACTTTTGTGTAAAAAACTATTACGTCCATACTACCCATTTTACCAATCTTCTAAGATTTGACATTTCAATGTATTAAGTAATAACGAATGATGAATACGGAATTTTGCCTATATCGCCAAAATACCAATATTTAGTAATTAAGGGCTAAGGCAAAAATGGATTCAAAAACGGATTTTCTAAGCCGGTGTTTAAGGAGATGGACAATGGAAAATGGGAAATCAACTGCGGTTATGAAGCAAACCGATACGATGCTTGCAGTTCAAATGCACGGATATGGCGGTTCAGAAGTATTGAAATTTGAAGAGACAAGGCGGCCTGTGCCCGGCGAAGGTGAAATTCTCGTGCGTGTTTTTGCGGCCGGAGTAAACCCCATCGACTATAAAGTCCGGCAGGGTTTTTTGAAGCAATACGTTAATTATCAATTTCCTCTGATTCTCGGTTGGGAGTTTTCTGGTCTTGTGGATTCTTTGGGAAATGGAAGTCGAAGATTTCGGGAAGGAGATGAAGTTTACTGTAAATCAGATACCACCAGGAATGGTGCATATGCCGAATTCGTAGTAGTGCGGGAATCGGATGTAGAATTCAAACCAAGGACCATAAATCACATTCAAGCCGGAGGGATTCCTCTTGCAGGTCTGACCGCATGGCAGGCGCTGTTCGAAGTCGCCAGGCTTCAGGCAGGTCAGTCGATTCTTATCCATGGAGCCTCCGGCGGTGTTGGTCATTTTGCCGTGCAATTCGCCAAATGGTGCGATGCCTATGTAATCGGCACTGCATCAAAGGAAAACGAGAATTTTGTCCGTCATCTCGGTGCGGATAAAGTTATTGATTATAAATCGCAGCGTTTCGAAGAAGAGGTTAAAGGTGTGGATGTGGTGCTTGATTCGGTCGGGGGCGATGTCCAAAATCGCTCATTTAAGGTTCTAAGTAAAGGCGGTATTCTAGTTTCGATTGTAAGTCAGCCATCTGAGCAGCTGGCCGATAAATTTGGCGTTCGTCAGACATATTTACATTCTCATCCAAGCGCCTCACAGCTTGGCGAAATAGGCGAGCTGGTAGATAGTGATTTAGTAAAACCGGCTATTGAAAAGGTGCTGCCGCTTTCGCAGGCCCGCCATGCACATGATATCATTCAAACTGGTCATGCCCGCGGAAAGATAGTCCTGCAGGTGCTGTGAGAGTAAAAATTAATTAGATTGACGTTAGCCACTTAACGGATTATGGATAGGCAAGACTCAGGGCAACCCTGGGTCTTGTTATTTTGAGCGAACAATAAAATCGCTGGTCAGGCGTTTTCCTGAGGGGCAAAGAACAGTTACGTGAAGTATGCAATTATCCGCAGAGATTTTCGAAAGAGGCAATGTAAACAGATATGCCCGCATAAAATCCTGCCAAAGACTGCTATTGGCTGTCGAGTCGGTAAGGTCAATATCCGGCCATACAATCAGCCGTTTGCCTTTTGGGTCACTTGAGCGCTGCACTCGCTGAAAAAGTTCGAATCGAAAGGTCGCGGGAGCCTTGATTTGAGAATCGTATTCATCAATCAGGCAGATGTAAGCATTTATTGCAGAGTCCCTGTCACTGGATTTTGATGTTATCGATGTTATCGGCAAGATATCGATTTTAGCCGGCCCGAAATTTACACATGGAGCCGGGTCTCTAAACAACGCAAGCGGTGAACGGGTATCCTTGGAATCGGTCGAACAGCCGGCGTAAAGTGCCAAACATAAAATAAAAACCAATATTATCGAAGATTTTATAATTCTCATTTTAATATAAAGACTTAGTGAAAGTATATCCTGATTATCGGCGAAATTTTCGCATTTAGTTGAATGAAAAATTGCATGCGGCTTTGTATCAGCGTTTCTCTTTTTTGGATAATATCTCGTTTAGCGAGCCCGAGCGAAAACCCTGCAGGTCCATAGTAACATACTTGAAACCTAAAGATTTAAATTTATTCGTGATTTTACTGCGGTTCGGCTCTGAAGTAATTTTTTTGAAATCTTCCTGATGAGCCTCAATCCTGGCAATTGTATCATGATGCCGGACACGGAATTCGATTAAACCCAGCTTTCGCAGATAATCTTCCGCCTTCTCTATCTGGTTTAGACGTTCCGTATTAATCTCTAATCCGTAAGCCAGTCTTGATGCCAGACAGGGCGATGCGGGGACATCAGCCGTTTCCAATTTTAATTTTCTGCTGAGTGTCCGAATATCTTGCTTGGTTAATTTTGCCTCTGCTAATGGAGAGCGTATGCCGAATAATTTCATTGCCCGATTGCCCGGACGGTAATCACCGAGGTCGTCGAGATTTGTCCCGAAGATGACCTGCTTTAATCCATTTTTTTCTGCAATATCGATAAGCTCCCTGCACAAATGACTTTTGCAGTGGAAACACCTGTCTGCCTTATTAGCGGCAAACTTGGAATCGTTAAGCTCATCTGTATCGATAGAAATGAGGCGCACTCCAATTTTTTTTGCGATTCTTTTTGCGCGTTGGAGGACATTTTTCGGTTCAACAACGCCTGCGCTGATACAGGCAAGCACATTGTCCGCCCCAAGCGTATCAACGGCCGCTTTCAAAAGAAACGTAGAATCCACTCCCCCGGAGTATGCGACTAAAACCGATCCAAGCTCGTGGATAATTTCCTTAAGTAAATTATATTTTTTTTGAAGTTCCATAAAGATTTAATTCTATGATAATTAAAGGTTTATAAGCATACAGCAAAAAATTGTTCTAAAGAAACAAAGATTTTACTTGAACTATAGCAACGGCCAGTATATACTATGCATAGGCAGCCAATGAACAGTATATATCTATAATTGCTAATATTAAAATATGCTATCATTTAGGAGAAAAAAATGAAAGATATCCTTCTTAAGCTTGAAGATGATGATTACGGGCGACTTGAATGGTTGGCAGGGAAACTCAACCTTAGTATTTCCGAATGTCTCAGGGCATTTATCCCCAAGATAGAGCCACCAGAAAACAAAACAGTTATAAAAGAAAGTGAAATTGCTATTGCCAACTTAAACGACTTAGTTCCCATCAGAGAATTAAACGAAAGTGAAATCAAAGAATTAAATACAATTCTAACAGAACTAAGAGGAGGAAAAAAATGGGCTTCCACTTTAGCAAATGAGATATCTCGTCAAATTATTGATAAAAAGACCTCAAAAAAATTTCTGACAATCGCAACTTACAAACGCCTTTCAAGATGGATTACTCCATATAGATGGAGTGAACGAGAACAATTTGTGAAACCTCTCGCACAAAGAATTTCAGAAATTCTATTTGGGCGAGGAATAAAACGTATTGATTAGAAAAACAAACACCAATAAAGGAGAATAATAAAATGAACGATGAAATGAATTTTCTTACAGATGAAATACTGAGACAAGCAGTTGAGAGATGCGAGGATGAGTTTGATAGCCACCAATTACTTGCAACTCTTATGCGCGACTGGCCAAATGATTATGCACACGAGCTTGAAACATGTACCGATCACGAAGATTGTTTTGTTAAGCTGCATACACGAATTGGCAGAAAATTGGCCAGCGAAACATTTAATGATTGTGTAAGACAGACACACAGGAAAAGACGCTCAATGAACTGTCGCGGTCAGGAAACGGAGTGTGAAATATGGAACCGAGTAAGGGCGTGACTTCTGGATTCCCGCTTTCGCGGGAATGACAAATAAGGATTCTACATTAACCGAGCATCTCATCTAAAATTTCAGCAGCGGATTTAACGTATTTTGGGCACAGGAATTTAAAAGCGCCCTGCTTTTTCGCTTCTTCGAACCCCTTTTGTGTGCTTAGGTCATGTCCAATGAGGGCCGTGCAGGTAATATTATGGTGGAGGGCTATGAATTTTTTGGCAAACTCATTTGTCATTTTAACCATCTTCGCCTTGGCTTCTAAATCATCCGCCCTTGTCCTGCCGTATTTGAGGCCGAGGACCATAAATGCCCCCGTGACCGCGCCGCAGGTCTGGTCAAGGTGCATACCGCCGCCAAAGCCGGAGCTTACCTTGTATGCCTGATTTTTATCGAGGCCGAACTGCTCGCAAAATGCACCAAGCACCGCCATCGAGCACGAAAATCCTTCTTTAAAAATCGCCTCTGCTTTTTTTGGGTTATTCATATTTCCTCACCTATTCAATCATTTTATTTTTAGATTTCTCCAAGCAAAGCTTCGTGTCTCCACTTAGCGATGCCTGCATCGCTTAGGTCGAAATGACAAATCTTTTATAATTACGTTTTAGATTCCGAAATGGCTTGAGTTAAAAGCTCCATAAAACCAAGTTTTTTTGCCCAAATTTTCAAATATTCAAAATCAATTGTGTTTGCCTGTCCTTGCAAAACTCCAATCACATCGGTCCACTGGCGCTGAGAAGTTGAATCTGATTGTTTAAACCAGTCGAGTTTAAGCAGAATGATATCTTCAGGAGACACAAAGCAGAGCAATTTATCGCCAGTCCCCAATTTTAATTTTCTTGTATGTAAAAGCATTTGTTTTTGAAAATCATTTTCTTTTCTTATGAAAATATCAATTTTAAAGGCGGTTACAAAATGGATGACATTAAAGCTGTTTCTGTTTTGCAGGGCATTAGTCATTGCCTCCTTAGTTATATAAAATTCGTTTTTGAGATTTTCGTAAAATTTTTCAGCAATTTGCCCGAATGGCTCGACCGTGATATCAGCATCCTGAGTGAAGCGGACCTTACCATAAGCCGAACTTGCAAGAGAGCCGCCTATACAATAGGGAATATGAAGATTGGCTAAGACATCTGTCAATTTTTCTAAAATTGCAATATCCTGCGGATTATTCATTTTTTTAAAGTGCCGTAAACTTTCTCATACAAATCGTCCCCTAAATGCCGTCTGGCCCAGATATGCCAGACCTCATTTTCACTTGCGGATGGATATTGATTTCTAATCCCTGCCATCGAAAGAATCCGGCCTGTTCGATAGGCATCAAACACAAGCTCTATTTTTCTCTCGGGGCTCATGCTTTGATAAACTTCAGCCATTATTTTTTTTGCTTCTCGACTGGTATCATCAGCAATCATAAAATGCCTTTTTGCCTCCTATACATAACAGCCGATGATGGGATTTGAACCCATAACCCCGGCTTTACGAAAGCCGTGCTCTACCGTTGAGCTACATCGGCGAATTCGCTTATGATACAGGTCAAAAGGCCAAAAGTAAAGCTAATCGGCATTTCGCCTTGCCGGTTTTGTAGTGAAAAATGCCCCTTTTGGATTGTTGACAAATTGCCGTAAATGTCCTATATTAAATGGTCTGTAACATATTTATAAATGCTTCTCGTTGGGTACAAAGAGCCATTATATTAGCAGAATAACGCAAATTTTGGTTTAATTTATGGTTGATTTGGGACAAGCCGCAGGTCAGGACTCATCGCAAAAGCGAGAGCCGGAGATAAATAAGTTTTTCCGGGCCGCAATTAAGACCCGCGCAAGTGATTTGCATCTAAAAGTCGGTCAGCCGCCCAAATTGCGGATACAGGATGAGCTTCGCAACACTACGGGCGAGGCGTTATCCGAAGACCGCCTTGAGCAGTTAACTTATGAAATCTTAACTGAAGACCAGCGTAATCTTTTCAAGAAAAACGGGACATTGGATTTTTCATACGGGATATCCGATGAAGACCGTTTCCGAGTAAATATTTTCCGCCAGCGCGGCATGGTGAGCCTCGTCGCAAGACGCGTCAATACCGATATTCCAACAATCGAGCAGCTTTACCTGCCGCAGATGCTTAAAAAAATAGCCGACAGTAACCAGGGCCTTGTGCTGATAGTAGGGCCCACCGGCAGCGGCAAGACAACTACAGCCGTTTGCATGATAGATTATATTAATTCAACACGCTCATGTCATATTGTCACCATAGAAGACCCCATCGAATATTTTATTAAAGATAAAAAAGCAATTGTCTCGCAGCGTGAAGTAGGTATTGATGTCCCCGATTACGACCTGGCCCTTACATATCTTATGCGTGAGGACCCTGATGTGGTTTTCATAGGCGAAGTTCGCGACGCCAAGACTGTAAGTGCGGGTATGCGGGCATCGGAAACAGGCCATCTTGTTTTCGGAACCGTTCACGCAACCAATGCCGCCCAGGCGGTTCAGCGGCTTATTGATTTGTTCCCGCAGGCGGAACGTGACCTTGCCAGGCAGACCCTCAGCATCACCCTTCGTGCGATTGTAAGCCAGGTATTGTTGCCAAGCGTAAAGGAAGGCGTCGACAGGTTGCCCGCAAATGAGATACTTCTGGCTAATTCCGAAGCAAGAAAGCTCATTAGTGAAAAACGTGAGAACGAAATACCACAACTTATTCGCGCCTGTGTTCAGGACGGCATGCAGGATTTTTCAGATTGTCTTGTTAAGCTGATTATGGATGGTTCAATAGAACCGAAAGAAGGATATAAATACGCACCCAACCCCGATGAATTAAAAATGGCCCTTAAAGGTATTCGCAGTGAAAAGGGCGGCATCTTGTGAGTGCATATTAGTAGTGGAGTAAGTTATGCCCGAAATTTTAGCAGCAATATCATACGGCGGGTATATTTCGCCGATAAAATTTGCCATATTTCTTATTTTATATTTCGGCTGGCTCTATATCATCAACTGGGTTAACAAAGACGCGGAAGCCCTTGAGACAAAAACTGTTTTCTGGACAAGCGTAGTATTCGGAGTCTGGGCCGTCGCGGGTATTGTGTGGCTGCTTATACCGGTTTTCTTTATTGGCCTGGCATTTTATCTAATTGCCTCCGGAGCGGCGACATTAACCTATGTAATGCATCGCAATTCCCTTGTCCCGGAATTTCAGCGGATTTTGACGATCGACTTTTTCAAAGACTTTATAGCCGGCGGAATAAAAAAGAAAGAACCTGTTGCCAAGTTCGTATTCATCTCAGGCAACAACAACGAAATTCCTGTCCCCGAGCCCAAGACCCCGGATTTCTTCGGCTACAAGACTGCATACAGCTTGTTCGATGACGCGATATATCGCAGGGCCTATGATGTTGTATGCATGCCTGCACCTTCGAATTATGATTTGGCATATTACATTGACGGGACCGCGTTGAAGCAGCCCTCAATCGCAAAAGACCAGATGGAATATCTTATTCGCTTCCTCAAACAGCTTGGCGGCCTGGATGTTGAGGAAAAACGCAAACCCCAGAAGGGTAAATTTACAATTTTTAAACAAGGCAAAAGAATAGACTGGGAATTGACAACCGCCGGCTCTAACGCCGGAGAGCAGATGAGGGCGAAATTAGTAACACAGCAGCTTATAACTAAACTTAGTGATCTTGGCCTGACAAATGAACAGACCGAGCAGTTAAGTTTATTAGCCAAAACTAAAAAAGGCGTCTTTATCGTCTCGGGCCCCAGAAACAGCGGCGTAACTACTACCTTTTATACCCTTCTGAGAAATCACGACGCGTTTCTTAATGGCGTAACCACCCTCGAAAGACAGCCCTCAGGAAAATTACCCAATATAGTTCAAAATACTTATGTCCTCGGCGATAGCGGTGTCACCACATATGCCAAGAAACTGCTTTCAATGGTCAGGATGGACCCGGATATCGTTGGTGTTGCTGATTGTGAGGATGCTGAAACGGCACAGGTAGCATGTGCGGCCGCGGAAAGCAAACTCATTTATGTTGTAATAGAAGAAGAAAGTGTCGTTCGCGCATTAGCTAAATGGATAAAACTTGTCGGCGATAAGAACAAGGCCTTAGAACACCTTGTTGGAGTGAGCAATCAGCGGCTGCTTCGAAAGCTGTGCGACGAGTGTAAACAGGCTTATGAGCCCAATGCCGATTTGCTTCGAAAATTTAATATCCCCGCCGATAAGGCAAAGGTTTTATACAGGACAGGCAAGGTTGTTTACGATAAACGAGGCAAGGCGTCGCCCTGTGAGAACTGCCAGGAGACGGGATTCTTCGGCAGAATGTGCATCTTCGAAACGATTATTCTCAACGACCATCTCAGAAATTCAATTAAGCAGGCAAAAACAATAAATGATGTAGCGACTGAGCTGCGCCGGGCTAAAATGCTGTATTTGCAGGAGCAGGGCTTGATTCGTGTCATTGCCGGCATTACA
>CAYSKP010000114.1:0-1898 GCA_964431645.1 uncultured Pirellulales bacterium | reverse complement strand
TGACAAGAACCGGAGTTATTTCGGGGCGATAATGCCAATACGAAAAGTAATTGACCTGGATATTGATTACATATGGCAGGAAACACGCTCGCAGGACAAATGGAGAGATATTCAAGTGCTGGGGACAGGACTAAAATTTGAATTTTAGTCTTGTCATGTTTTCATCGAATCAAGCTCAATAATGGCAATGGGAGCGAAAATAAAGACAGGCAGCCATGCCCATAATTCAGGGGCTATTCTGCCAAACATTTCTTCCGTGGCAAGCAATTTACAGACAAAGCCGACAACAAGAGACGCGGCTGTTATCCCGAAACTGACCATAATCGCGGATTTCATCGCTTTTGGGTCACGACATACGAGAACAGGCAGACAGATGAGAAGCATAATGATATTCATAATGGGATCGGTGATTCTGAAATGTTTCTGGCTGTAAAGAAAAGCGATGTCCTTTAATTTTGTCCCGGCAGAAGCGAGTTGAGACAATTGATGGGAACTTAATAACGTTTTAAATTCAGCCCTGCGCCTTATTAAAATATCATCCGGCGTAATATCGCTGTAATAAGCCGGAAGCGGGGCACGAGCGAGACTGCCGCCGTCATCGGGTCTTTGGCCGAATTTGGGAATTGGCGTCAACATTCCGTTAGTCAAAATCCATGCCTGCTTTTTATTGTCATAAGTCGCCTCGTCGGCTTCAATCCATCCGGTTGGTTCGCAAACCAGTGTGCCGGGTTTTTTATCGCGTGTGATAATTATGAGATTTTTCATAGTCGATGTTTTTACGTCAAATTTCTGCGAGCAGATAAGGGAACTGTTGGCGTCGCTGATAAACCATAGGTCGTATGTTTTTTTGGCGCTTTTTCCCTTGATGAGCTTGTTGCTCAAAGATGGAATTAATAATTCCTGGTCAACTATTAAAAGGCCTGTCAGGGCAATTGCCAGAATGATAATGGGGGCTATGATGCGTTTAAGACTGACGCCGGATGCCATCATGGCTGTAAGCTCGTTATTCTTGACCATTTTGCCTAACGAAAAAGCGGCCGCGACGACCGTAATCATTCCCGCGAAGTCGCGAAAATATAAAGTGCTGTTTATTCCATAATAAGTCAAAATATTAAATATAATCGAGATGGCGTTTTGTTCCCCGCGGTCGGTGAATTCGTCGAGATTTACGAAAAGGTCGATAACTATGCGCAGGCCCAGCAGGACGCAAAACGCGATTGCGTAGCCTATGAGAAAGTTTCTCGCAACATATTTATCTATAATTTTTATCATGTCCGCAGCGAAAAATTAATTCTTTAAAAGCCGATGATATAAATAGACGGTCAGGCCGCATAGGACGAAAAATCCCGTCCACATAAGACTTATGCCTGAAAACGATTTCATTACATTTATATTTTCTGTGAGGTTTTTCCCCATCATTATCGAGATAATCAGCACAAGGGCCGGGACTGCGCTTGCCGCAAATGCCGTAAGCAGATGGCCGTCTTTAAGAATAATTCCAAGGGCAATGCCAATTAAAATCAAAGTGATGCATCCGATGCCGAAGACAAGCCGGGAATTTGTTTCAGCCTTTATCTGCGCCTTTGTTTTAGTGATTTTCTTTTTAAGCTCTTTGAGCATAGCTGAAAGTTCTTTGCTCGGCTCGCCTTGTAATGCGGCGGTTATGGCCTGCTGCGAAATATCTTCGAGGATGTTGCTCGACTTAAAATTATCGGTAACTGATTTTGGCAAAACGAGTCCCCGTATAATATATCTGGTTAAAATATTTTCAGAACCCTGCTCATTTTGCCATTTTGCGTTTCTGATATCGAGAGTAAGAGTGGGAGTGATTTCGTCGCCTTCCAAATCGAGAAATGCTTTTTGACAATGTAAGGTTTTCGACGGCCTGTCCGCCAAAA
>CAYSKP010000113.1:0-8071 GCA_964431645.1 uncultured Pirellulales bacterium | reverse complement strand
ATATGCCGCCAAAGCTGCGGATGTGTGGGAAAAAATTCAAAGTAATAATCTCAATATAACGACAGATTTAGTTTATCTGTATTATTATGCAGGCGCCAATTATCTTTTGCTTGAAAAATGGGATGAGGCAATTTCTAATTTTCAGAAGGTTTTGGATAAATGGCCGGACTTCCTTTATGCCTGTGTATGTCAGGATGCAATTGCAGGCTCTTATGAGGTATTAAGGGATACTGGAAAAGCCCCAAAGGAAGGAATAAATACTTTATTAGAGGAGGCCTATGAGGCTATTTTGGCGAAATATCCCGATTGTTACGCTTTTAAAAATACAACTTATAAAATGGGTGGATTAATGTTCGAGAAAGGCGATAACCAATCAGCATTATATTATTATAACAAATTTTTGGAATTAACCAAATCTCTTGAAACGGCAAGGATAACGTGCAGTCAGGATAAAAAACTTAAAATAGAAAGAGATGAGGTAAAAACCAAAATTGCCTCATTTAGTGCAATCGGAGGGAGCAACTGATGAAGATTCAGAATTACCAAAAGAATGACGAACATAAACTATTTTATAATTTAACTATTCTTATGTTCTTACTAGTATTTATTTCTGTAGACATTACATTTGGGATCGGTCCATGTCCAGATACTCCATGTGATCCGCCGATATATGATGGTGAAGGCCATTTTATTAGATGCGGCGGCTGTGTACTCGATTGCGGGGTATGTAAAAAATGTGTTTACAATGGAACATATGGTTTTGAGTGCCAATGGAAATATGATTGGCCAATAGTTTGCTGTGATTGTACATCACTTTGCAATTATGACTATTGTAAAGAATGTATACAACTTGGATTTAGTTGGTATTGTATGAATTATTGTCGAACAAATCTATGTGAGGAATGCGACGGCCATGGAAATTGTCCTGTTTGCGGTGATAGAAAACATGATGGAGTGCCTGAGCTTTGCTGTGGCGGTAAATGCTATGATCAAAGAACACAAGGATGCTGCGGAAGCGAAATTTACGATTTAGTAACTGAAAAATGTTGTGAAGGTTATGGCCCATCTCATAAATGTAGAGCAAGGGAAGATGATTGTTGTTATGATGGAAGTTGCTGCGATAAGACAAAATGTATGTTATGTAATTCTTTAACACAAAAATGCGAATATCGATGTAATCCTTTAGAATGTGAAGAATGTGATGCCGAATCCTGGTCATGCAGTTCTAAATGCAAACTTGATGAGTGTTGTGAAAGTGGAACATGCGTTGAACCAGGAGTTTGTAATATACTACCTAAATGTAATAGCAGTACATATTCCTGTGCAGATTTTGGAGAAAGTACATGTAGAGCTTTAACAGAACAAATAAATTATGATGGGCATGTTGATTATCGATGTTCATCAAGTGCCTGTTGTTCTGAATCAAGCGAAGGTTTTTGTGCTAGTGTATATTCATGTTATTATGATTCATTTGATAAACAATGCGAACAATTAGTACATATCGATACTATCATGGGTAAAACTTTTTGTGGTGATAAAAATGGAAGTCATGGTTCTTAATTTTAGATTCAAAAACAATTTATAATATAAGGAGAATCATTATGAAAAATAAACTTTCATTTAATAATGAAGAGGAAATAATAATAAATCAAAAAATCTTATTAATAGGATGCTTTGAAATTAATTTTTTATTATTCTTTATTTTCAATTTATCTTTTTTCGCTAATTATGTGGTAGCCGAGACAGAAAATACAAAAGAAGTTTGGCGGAACGTTATCTCTGCCTTAAGGGAAATTCATAATCCAGACTCAGGTAAAGGTTCCGCTATTGTAGCTTTTACAGGTCCTCCGGAAACTCGGACAGTGATAATGGATTTCGAATTTAACAGAGACTTGTCACGTTCTGATATGTTTTTAATCAATGACAAAGGAGAAAAGAATAAGAGAGATGTTGCTTGGTCACAATCTAAAGATTATGCTGCTGTTTATAATCCTTCAAATGTTATTATTGAACCAAAAGAGATAAGACAATTTTATCGAAAATTCGGATACGACTTCAATCCCGATACATTTTTACGATGGCGAAGTCAAAGTATTCTAGGTAGATTAGAAAAATATAATAAAAGTTCTGGAGTTTTGTCTTTTAAAAAAACTGAAAATGGAATTTTGCATCTTATAGCTGAATATGAAGATCCTAATCAAAGGCATTATCGTGTATCTAGTTTTGATCCGGCAAAAGGATATAGGCCTGTAATGATTCGTGATATTATAGAATTTATCAAAGATAGAAAATATGATATAAACGATACATATAGTATAGAATGGCAGAAGTACGATTCACAATGGTATATAAAATGGGGAAAATTAGAAAGTATATATTGGTCAAAAGATTTAAATGATCTTACTAGAATGAGTATTGAAATAGCAATTCAAAAGTTTGAACCCAATATCAATATTGATGATAACGATTTTACAATCAAAGCACTCAATATTTCAAAAGGGACTCGTGTTATTGATAAAATCAAGAATCGAGAATACAAATATGAGGACGCGAATCTTGTTTTTATTCGTGATATTAATAATTCGCCTAAATAAAACAATATTAAACAATCAATGGATAGGCCAGATGCCGGTAGCATCCGGCCTTTTTTATTGGTATCAGAAGGCCGTAAGCTTGCGGAATTTATTTGGTTTTTAGGGGAATTTCGGGTATAGGCGAGAGGACATGAATTCTGGGGACATCAAACTTAATATTTTTTTCGTTTTTTATTTATTCTACCTTTTGATTAACTTTTGGGCCGGGTTTTTGGGGTCTGAGCATTCTATCCAAAATCCTTTCCAATTTCGTTACAAACTTCACACCGGAATTCCCTCGAATTTTTAGTGTCGTCGCGGCTTTGTGGTTACCGCGGATTTAACTTTCTTTATAAAACTTGATATCTGGCTTACAGCTTTATTTTTATTATTTAAATTTTCTTCAATAAGGCCGACGATTTTGGAGCCGATGATGACACCATCAGCGCCGGATTTGGCGACTTCGGCGGCATGCTGAGGCGTGCTGATGCCGAAGCCGACGCATACAGGGACATCGGTTTGCTTGTTTATCCTGGAGATAAGGCCTTTGACTGAAGATGATAACACCGTTCTGCTGCCTGTGACGCCTAAAAGCGAGACTGCGTAAATAAAGCCGGTAGTTTTTGAGGCAATCAGCTTTAGGCGCTCTTTTGAAGTGTTTGGTGTCACCATAAAAACGGTATCCAACCCGGCCTTCTTTGCCGGGGCGAGAATTTCATCGGCATCATCGATGCTTAAATCAGCGACAAGGACGCTGTTAACGCCTGCTTTGAAGCAATCATTAAAGAATTTGGCCGTGCCGTATTGGAAAATCAAATTGTAATACATCAAAAGACCAATGGGGATATCCTTATACTTTTTAATCTCGGAAATAAATTGCAGTGACTTCTTAACGGTCATTCCGCTTTTAAGCGAGCGGATATCGGCCTTTTGAATAGTGGGGCCATCCGCAATCGGATCCGAGAATGGAATTCCCAATTCAAGGATATCGGCGCCCGCATCGATGGCCGATTTTACGATTTTCAAACTTGTTTTATAGTCAGGGTCGCCGATTACAAAAAACGGTATTACGGCCGCATGTTTTAATTCTGAAAATACCTGTTTATATGATTTCATTTTATTTCCTTTTTGCCACAGAGATTTTAAGCCACAGAGCACACAGAGGACACAGAGAAATATTTTTTTTATTTTTCAATCAACAATCATAAATCAGCAATCAGCAATTCGTTAATCCTTCACTGGTCTGAATTTTTCAACGATACCAACATCTTTGTCGCCCCGTCCTGAAAGATTTACGACAGCAATGGTCTTTGCCGGCAGCTTGCCTTTCTGACTGACGATATAAGCAAGGGCGTGCGTGCTTTCAAGCGCCGGTAAAATCCCTTCCATTTTGCACAGCAGTCCAAATGTATCGAGGACATCCTCATCTTCGGCGGCGACGTATTTGGCCCTGCCGATATCGCTAAGATAGCAGTGTTCCGGGCCTACAGAAGGGTAGTCAAGCCCCGCGCTTACGCTTTCGGTATCCTTGACCTGGCCTTCGGAGTTTTGGAGCAGATAGGCCTTTGCACCGTGAAGAATGCCGGGTTTACCGGCTGAAATTGATGCCGCGTGCCTGCCGCTTGATAAGCTTCTGCCGCCCGCTTCGACGCCTATGAGCTGCACATCTTTATCATCGAGAAAGCCGGAGAACATTCCTATCGCGTTGCTGCCGCCGCCGACGCATGCAAGGACCATATCAGGCAGCCGGCCAATTTGTTTAAGGCATTGCTGTCTCGCCTCTTTGCCGATACAGCTTTGAAAATGCTTGACGATTGTCGGATATGGGTGCGGGCCTGCGGCCGTGCCGAAAAGATAAAATGTATCATTTACATTGGCCGTCCAGTAGCGAAGCGCATCATTTATCGCATCTTTCAGCGTGCTTGTCCCGCCTTTAACTGATATGACCTGTGCGCCACAAAGTTTCATTTTATGGACATTGACGCTTTGACGTTCCACGTCAGTTGCGCCCATGAAAATTTTTGTTTCCATTCCGAATAATGCGCCAATCATCGCCGTTGCTAATCCGTGCTGGCCTGCACCTGTTTCGGCAATGAGTTTCTTCTTGCCCATATATTTTGCAAGCAGTCCCTGGCCAAGTGTATTATTGACCTTATGAGCGCCGCCGTGGAGCAGGTCTTCCCGCTTGAGATATACATTGAAGCCGACGTACCCGCTTAGCCGTTTTGCGTGATACAAAGGTGTCGGCCTGCCGGCGTAATCTGCCATTAAGTTCGATAATTCTTTTACAAAATCTTTATCTTTATAAAACCGGTAAAAAGCTGTTTCAAGCTCTTCAAGTGCCGGTATGAGGACCTCGGGGACATAAAATCCGCCGTAATCACCGAATATGCCTTTGTATTTCATTAGTGTGCTAACCTCGCAAGTTCATAATAATATCGAAAAGTTTCCGCATTTTGGCATGATCTTTTTTGCCCGGCCTGCTTTCAACGCCGCTGCAGACATCGATGCCATAGACACCTAAGTCTATCGCCTTCATAATATTTTCAACGTTGATGCCTCCGGCCAGAAATATTCTTTTGCTTATATTGCCGATGATGTTCCAATCAAAAGTAAGCCCTGTTCCGCCGTATTTTTTCGGGTCAAAGGCATCCAGGATTACCGCGTCTGTAAAATATTCTTCCGCGCGTTTTATGTCATTATCATCTTTAACTCGAATGGCCTTAATAGTTTTGACGTTTAGAGTCTCAAACTGCTCACAAAAATCAGGCGGTTCATCGCCATGAAACTGCACCCAATCCAATGAGCATTCGTCAGCTATTTTTTCGATGTGCTCGAACGTGTCGTTAACAAACAAACCGACTGTATCGACATATGCAGGCAATTGGTCAATTATTTTTGCCGCATCCTCGGGCTTTATATACCTCGGGCTTTTTGGATAAAAGTTAAAACCCAGCATATCGGCACCCATTTCCGCGGCAGCTATAGCATCATCGTAGTTGGTAAAACCGCAAATCTTCACTTTGACTGTCACCATTCTCACAGGCTATCCTTTCAACAGTTCGAAAGCTCAATAAATTTTTCAAGACTGTCCGCGGCCCGGCCGCTGTCTATCGCTTCCTGTGCGATACGCATTGCAGAACCGAATTCATGGGCCAGGCCCGATACAATTATCGCCGCTGCCGCGTTTAAAACAACTATATCTTTTTTGGGACCGTTTTGTTTTCCAGTTATTATATCTTTTATTGTTTGGGCGTTGCTCTTTGCGTCAGAGCCTTTCAGCTCTTCGAGATTTGTTTTTTTAATTCCAAAATCTTCCGGATTTAGAACCTGCTCAGTTAATCTGCCTTCCCTGAGCTGCATTATTTTAGTCGGTCCCATGGTGCTGATTTCATCGAGGCCGTCGCTATGGACAATCATCACCCGTTTGACACCCAGCAAATGAAGGGCTTCGGCAACAATTGGCATAAGTTCCTCCTGAGGCACGCCCATGACCTGTCCCTGTGCGTCCGCGGGATTAGCAAGGGGACCTAAGATATTAAAAACTGTCCGAAATCCCAGCGATTTGCGAACGGGCTGAACATATCTCATCGCGGGATGATGTTTGGGCGCAAACATAAAACCTATGCCGGCTTCATTAATGCATTTGGCGATTGTATCAGGGGTTGCCTCAATATTGACTCCAAGCTCGGCGAATACATCCGCGGAACCGCATTTGCTGGTTATCGCGCGGTTGCCGTGTTTTGCAATTCGGACGCCTGCGCCGGCGGCAACAATTGCGGCCGCAGTCGATATGTTGAATGTCTTTACTGATGCACCGCCCGTGCCGCAGGTATCAACTAAATTATCATATTTTGTTTTTACCTTGATGCAGTGCGCACGCAATGATTTGGCAAGACCCGCAAGCTCAGGGGCGCTTGCCGCCTTGCATCGCATCGCGGTTAAAAAGGCGGCAATCTGATTTTCAGGGACCTGGCCTTCGAAGATAATATCCAGGACTCTTGCGGCCTCTTCGAAAGTAAGGTGCTGACCTCGAAATAGCGGTTCTAAATATTCGTTTATCGTTGTCATAGTTAGGCCCTCTGATTGTTGACATATTGCTGTGCAATACTCAAAATATTTTCGATAATTTTACCGCCTGCGGGCGTAAGGATGCTTTCGGGATGAAATTGCACACCATATATCGGCAGCGTTTTATGTTTTATCCCCATATTCACACCTTCGAATTGGGCGGTTGCTTCGAGGCAATCCGGAATCTCCAATGCGCATAAGCTGTGATAGCGTCCCGCCTGCAAAGGATTTTCGACTCCTGCGAATACTCCCTGCCCATTGTGCGATACTCTCGACGGTTTTCCATGCACCGGCTCAGGTGCGTGACCGATTTTGCCGCCAAAATATTCGACAATAGATTGATGACCCAGGCACACTCCAAAAATAGGGAGCTTGTCTTTGAAATAATCAATTGCCGCAAGTGTTACTCCGGCCGTTTTCGGTGTACCCGGGCCGGGTGAAATCACCATCAAATCCGGCCCAAACTCCTTTGTCACCTCTTTCAAATCATCAATCGGAGTATCAGCACGATAAACCTTCGAATCACAATCGCGTTTGCAAAAATCATCTACAAGGTTGTATGTAAACGAATCAAAATTATCTACAAACAAAACTTTTCTATTCATAATCTATCCTTTGTTAATTTTTTAATGCCCGCATGCATGAGCCGACCTTGTGCTCTGTTTCCTCGAATTCCGTCTTGGGGACACTGTCGTGTACAATCCCTGCCCCAACCCGAATATACGCGTTATGGTCTTTAATCTGCAAACTTCTTATTGTTATGCAGCTGTCAAACTGGCCGTCTACTGTTAAATACATAACAGCACCGCCGTAATAACCGCGTTTTGTCTTTTCGAGCTGCCTGATAATTTTCATGGCCTCTATTTTAGGAGCGCCGGTTAAAGTCCCCATATTCATGGTCGCAAGATATGCGCTTAAAGCATCCAGGTTATTGGCCAGTGTCCCTTTGACATTGCTGACCAGGTGCTGCACCGATTCGTATTTTTCCACAGTCAAAAGTTCCGTCACAATCCTGCTGCCGGATTCGGCCACACGGGCGATATCATTTCTTGCCAAATCGACCAGCATCATATGTTCGGCCAGTTCCTTGCGGTCGATCTTCAATTCCGCCTCATATCTGAAATCGATATCCGCGTCGAGCTTTCCATTAATCTTGCCTCTTGGCTTTGTGCCTGCTATAGGCCTGATTTCCACAGTCCGTTTTGCCGTTCCGTTTCCATTTACTCTCAAATTCAATTCCGGGCTTGAGCCTAAAAGTGTCGTATTAGGTGTGTTTATATAAAACATGTATGGTGAAGGATTGAGCTCGCGCAATCTTTTATATACATCCAGCGGTTCATCGCTGCATTGTTCTATCTTTGTCCGGCTGAGGACTACCTGGAAGATATCTCCATCGAGAATATGTTTCTTGGCACAGCGCACCATCG
>CAYSKP010000112.1:0-6116 GCA_964431645.1 uncultured Pirellulales bacterium | reverse complement strand
TGGTCAAAGCTCAAATCAAGTTTTATGACTTTAAGTGTGTGGGGGTTCGTCCATTTCTTGTATTCAGCGTGGCCGTCCGCGAAGGAAAAAGTCGTTCCCATTCCGTGCCGCGCCGGAGGCGTCCAGCCGTAAGTTAAACCGCCGTATTTGTCGTAGGGAAGATAAGACCCACCTTTGGTGGCCTTGCCCTGGTCTATAAAAACGGCCCTTTCGGATGTTCTTTTAATCTGACCTTTGAGTTTTATCGTCCGGGAAATAGAGCCAGGACCGGCGGAACCAAGCCACGTTTTTATCGAATGAACAGTTGAGTATGTTTGAAATTCACCCTTGTTGCCTACGGGGCAGCGGTAAACTCTGTAATCCTTTATATATGGAAACAGTAACCCTTCATCAATGGCGTGATACCATTCACGCTGCCCGCACCCGCCGGCAGCAACACAGTCCGTAGGATACGCAGCGATATGATTCGTAGCCGTGCTTGGCGGCATTGAATGAGGAAACGGATGGGGCCATTCAAACCATGACAACTGCGGGCCCCCTAAATCCTTCGGGAATTCCGACAGCCACGAATACCAAATATCGCCGGATGGAACCTTGTCGTTTTTCTCATCGCAATAAATAATCCAGGCCATTTGCAGTTGTTTGATTTGAACCAGACAGACGGCGCGCTTGCCCAGTTCTCTTGCCCGGCTAAGCGCCGGAAGAAGTATCCCCATCAATAACGCTATTATGGAAATAACGACAAGAAGCTCTACGAGCGTAAATCCTTTGCCTCCCTTATTATTTTCAGCGTTACTCATATTCATCATCCTTTATGAGCATTCTATCATAGTGTCATCGAAAAAATGAAGACAAAAACCAGACAATTGAATCAGGCACACCCATCAAATTGTTGCAGAGTGTAAAACTTAACCGCTTGATTTTTGAACAGGATTTTGGGAATCTATTTGCTATGAAAACAACTGCTTGCCTTTTGATATTAGTGTCGCTTTTCGCCTCAGGCTGCGATTCAAGTCTCTTTATGACGCCGCGGATCTCCAAGGTGATGATAGGCAATAGTCTTGACCTGCGGATTACGGATTTCAGGACGGATGGCGGATACCGAACCCAAGAAGCTGGTCACGGCCTGATTGTCACAGTCTTCGCCGTCAGGGAAGCCAACGAATATCAGCCGGATCCTAAACTCGAACTGCGGGATGCCTCGATAATGTTAGAGGCGTTAAGTAAATGTGAGCCTGTTCTAGAGTTCGATTATGTTGATTTGCATTATTTGAACTGTTACGGCCGTATAGGGCCAAAATCAGGGCTTGTGTACGGAACCGCATTTATAGTTATCAGAAGAGAAAAACTGCTCCAACTTCGCAGCGAGAAAATACCTGCGGCCGAATACCCGAAGCACTGGAGGTTTGTTCACGGCTTCAAAGACCGGCTGGATTCCAAGGAATCGTTCCTATGGTCCAGTGTCAATGCCGAAGTCCTGGAATAGAACCCAGGAATATTTAAAATCTTCTTTGCTTGTCATCGATTATTAAAATTTCATTAGGGACATTTATCTGAGATATTTTTCAATCTCCGCAAGGACTGTATCCGGATTGATGGGCTTTTCTATATATCCTGTGCAGCCGGCCTCAAGGGCTTTTTCCATATCCCCGGTCATAGCGTAGGAAGTTATTGCGATGATGGGGACATTGCCGTTTACTCCTGATGAGCGGATTCTTTTCGCAGCATCCAGGCCGTCTATGCCGGGAAGCTGAATATCAATAATTATCATGTCCGGCATCTCTCTTTTTGCAAGTTCCACACCTTTTTCTCCTGTGGCGGCCTGTATTATCTCGTATCCTTTGGTTTTTAGAATAAAACTAATAAGGTACATATTTTTTTCATTATCTTCCACAATAAGAATCTTACTCATTTTTAATCCTTTAGTTATTCCTTCCCTGTTAATTTAATGATGATAGGACGGCTGCATTCTCGTGAATCAGTTATTAACTGTCAATCCTCAAAAAATAGAAATAAATAGGAAATTTTGCGCATAAAAAAGGCAGGATGCGCCCGCATCCCGCCCGGGGTTAAGAATAAGAGCACAGTTCTTTATATATATCACAGAGCCGCTTCTAATTTATAAACTTCAGCAGCCTGATTGCCGTAATCGAAATTGGGGAACTCGAGATTTCAGCTTTTCGAAAGTCCCCCAAAATTGCCGCTATAGCCGATTTCGCGAGCAGCAAAAATCGGCTATAGCGTGAGAAGATATAAACCCAACCAACCAGGATTGACTTATTTATATCTCTCATATTCAACACTCTTCTCCGAAATTCATCACCCTTCTTCGAGTTTTCACCCTCTTCGCCAGTTATTAAAGAACAAATTACAATTTACTTTAACATAATTGATTCTATAGATGTCCCTAATATTTGGATACTGCGGTAGTCCGCAGGTTTTGCCAATTTTTTGCTGATTAGAGGAGTGACTTTAAAATGAATCCGGGTTCAAGGCTTATTAAGCCCCGTGAAACATTGCAATCGCTTTTTTTGTAAGTGCAACCGAATTATCTACACCAAATTTGCGGTAAATATTGGTATGGTGAAATTCGACAGTCCGCAATGCGCAACCTGTCTTGGCGGCTATTTCCTTATTATTGCGGCCGTCAAGAATAAGTTTTAAAACCTTCTTTTCTGTTTTTGTCAATTTTAGCCCCTTGGAATACCCTTCATATTCGCTGCGGGAGAGGACCTCATGGACTTTTTTTAAGAATGTCTTTGTATCGAAGGGTTTTTCTATGAAATCGGCGGCCCCGGTTTTGACGGCGTTAACAGCCATTTGTATATTGCCGTACGCCGTTATCATAATAACGGAAATCCATGGCGCTATCCGGTTCATCTGCTTTAAAAGCTCGAGGCCATCCATACCCGGCATCTTCACATCACTAATCACAAGATTGCAGCCGGTCTTCTCAACTGCCGTTAGACAACTGTGCGCATTTGCGAAACACACAACATCATATCCGATTTCGGTTAATGCGTCTTTCATTACGCTTCTCATCAGCGGCTCATCATCAACAATGAATATCTTTTTTCCGGCTCTTTTCATAATTTTTATTTCTAATTAAGATAAAGGCCAATTGATGTAAAAAGCCGTTCCTCTTCCTTTTTTGCTTTCCGCCCGTATTGAGCCGCCCATCAGCATCAATAGCCGATGAACAATTGGAAGCCCAAGGCCAAGAGATTTGCTGCCTCTATGTGCCTTTGTGCTGTAAAACGGCTCAAATATCTTTTTGAGATTTTCTTTGGCGATACCGCAGCAGTCATCATGAAAAGACAGTTCAATAAAGCCGTCGCTCTTTTTACCCTTGATTACAAGCCGATGCGGTTTTTTCCCGTCTGCGGCTTCAATCGCGTTATCTGATAGATTTAAAACTATCTGCTCGAAGGCGTTGCGGTCCCCTTTTATTACAGGCAAAGACTTCATATCGCTTACATCGATTTCCATTCCAGCTCGAATCGCCTTGGCTTGCAAAGTTGAAATAATATCCTTGATTACATCAGCAGGATTAAAGCGCTCACCTTTGCCTTTTATCCATTGCCTTGTGCATCCGCGCATCTTGTGAATCGTATCAGCTGCCGATTTGGTTTCATGCAGACATGTTTTTAGGACCTCGGCCGCTTTTTGTTTTTCTAATTTGCCGTTTTTGAGCTTCTTCAAAGCACTATCCATCAGCATGCTCATCGCGGTTAACGGCTGACTTAACTGGTGGCCTATCATGACACTTAATAAATCGAGGTAAGAGCTTCTTCGCAGCTTTAAGAGCTCATCTTTGTAACGCTGGGCCTCGGATTCAGCACGCTTTTGCTCAGTTATGTCTGTGGCGATGTGAATAATTCTTTGAATCTTTCCCTTATCCAGGACAGGGGTGCAGGAAACCCTGAATATTTTATCGAGAGCTTCCATGTTCATTACGTATGTTTCGAGCTTGCCGGATTTAAGCAGCTTTTCCATCGGGCAGCATTCGGGAGGTTTTTTGCTGTCGTGGAAAACTTCATAACATTTTTTACCAATAAAATATTCAATCGGTTTACCTATTAATGCTGCTGCGGCTTTATTGCAGGCGATTATGCGATGGTCCGGCTCAAGGATAAATGCAGGCTGACCTATGGCATGAAAAATGTCCAGCCACTGTCTCTTTGCCTCACCTTTCTTGTTGGCTGTTTTTTTGATTTTACCCATTTTCCCTCTTTTCTTTTTCCGCATCAAAATCACAAATATATTTTTTTATATTATATCAATTTTTCATAATATCATTACATAATCTTAATATCAGCCTTTGGCTTTAAAAAATAGCTTAAAGATACTTATTGCCGATCTGGCATATTATCTCTAAAATGCTGCATAAATGAACGTTTTTGACTTTTCTAAAAAACAAACCATCTACGATTCCGCAAAAGATCGCTACGCGCATTATGGTGTAGATACCGAGAATGCAATCCAGCGGCTTGAAAAAATCAGTATATCACTTCAGTGCTGGCAGGGGGATGATGTAACTGGTTTCGAAGCGGCAAAAGGAGATGGCGGCGGGATAGCTGCTACAGGGGCATATCCCGGCCGGGCTCGCAATGCCGATGAGCTGAGGGCCGATTTGGAGCAGGTTTACAAACTGCTGCCGGGAAAACACAGGCTTAGCCTTCATGCAAGCTATCTCGAAACAGACGGCAAAAAAGTTGAGCGAAATGAGATTGAGCCGAAACATTTTCAGGGGTGGATTGACTGGGCCGGACAAAGGCATATAGGTCTTGATTTTAATCAGACCTTTTTTGCACACCCTAAGGCGGCCGGCGGCTTTACGCTGGCAAGTTCTGATAAGGCGGTTCGCCGGTTCTGGATAGAGCACGCGATTGCCTGCCGCAAAATCGGCGAATATATGGGAAAATCTCAGGCAACAGCCTGCGTGACGAATTTATGGATACCGGATGGTTTCAAGGATACTCCCGTTGATAGAAAAAGGCCCAGGGAGTTTTTAAAAGAATCTCTCGATGAAATATTCAGCTTGAAATTTGACAGAAAATTCCTCCTGGATTCACTTGAGCCGAAGCTCTTCGGAATAGGCCTTGAAAGCTGCACCATCGGCTCTCACGAATTCTATCTTGGTTACGCGATTAAAAATAATCTGCTGCTTTGTCTCGACACCGGCCATTATCATCCAACCGAATCGGTAGCCGATAAAATCAGCTCGGTGCTTTTATATTTAGACCAGATTTTACTTCATGTCAGCAGGCCCGTGCGATGGGATAGTGACCACGTGGTTATCCTCTCAGATGAGCTTCAGGAACTTGCAAAAGAGCTTGTCCGGGGTGATTACCTCGGCAGGGTTCATATCGGTCTTGACTATTTTGACGCGAGCATTAACCGCATCGCTGCCTGGGTAGCAGGTGCGAGATGTGTATTAAAATCGCTATTGATTGCTTTATTAGAGCCAATTGAATTATTGCGAAATTTCGAGATAAACGGCGATTACACTTCCCGGCTTGCTATGCTGGAGGAGTGCAAAACGCTTCCGTTCGGGGCTGTGTGGGATGAATACTGCACGAGGATGAATGTCCCCATTGCAGAGCAGTGGCTTGCGCAAGTCAAGGATTATGAGGCCAGGGTCTTAAATTTGAGAAAATAATATGGAGCATAAGAACAGGGCGATAGAGGCACTCGATAAGCTTTATGAATTCGAACAAGAGCCGGTCAGCCAAGACAAACTCCAGCCGGGCAGGTATTTTGCGGCGTCATTTGCCGGAGAGCACGTCGCGGGGACTGAATTTGTAATCGGGGCCATGTTTGTAAGCTGGGGAGCAACGGCCAAAGACATTTTTCTCGGCTTACTTTTGGGGAATCTTATGGCGGTATTAACATGGGCGTTTTTCTGTGCGCCCATTGCCGTCCGCACTCGCCTGACACTTTATTGGTACCTGCGGAGGATAGCGGGGCCTGTCGCGACGACAATTTACAATATCCTCAATGCGGTTTTGTTCTGCATTTTAGCCGGCTGCATGATTACCGTTTCGGCCTCCGCGGTGCGAATACCATTCGGCATCCCTGAACAAACTAAATGGTATCCCGATGATTTTCGTTTT
>CAYSKP010000111.1:0-6347 GCA_964431645.1 uncultured Pirellulales bacterium | reverse complement strand
CGTATTCGAGCGAGCAGAGGCTGTGCGTGATGCCTTCGATAGAATCCTCGAAGCCGTGCGCCCAGTCATACATCGGGTAAATGCACCATTTATTGCCCTGGCGGTGATGGTCTGTGTGCAGGATACGGTACATAATGGGGTCACGCATATTGAGGTTTGGATTGGCCATATCGATTTTTGCGCGAAGGGTCTTTGCGCCGTCGGGAAATTCGCCATTTTTCATCTTTGTGAATAAATCGAGATTTTCCTCAACGCTTCGGCCGCGATAGGGGCTATTTTTTCCGGCTTGCGTCAGTGTCCCCCTGTATTGAGTAACTTCATCGCCTGTAAGGTCGCAGACATAGGCCTTGCCTTTTTTTATTAGCTCGATGGCCCATTCATACATTTGATTGAAATAATCACTGGCAAAGAAAAGCCGGTTTTCCCATTTGGCGCCCAGCCAGCGGACATCCTCTATTATCGCATCAACAAATTCCTGCTCCTCTTTTGCGGGATTGGTATCATCGAAGCGGAGGTTGAATTTTCCATTGAATTCCTCGGCTATGCCGTAATCAATCCAGACTGCCTTGGCATGGCCGATGTGAAGATAGGCGTTGGGTTCGGGAGGAAAACGGGTACAGACTGTCCTGCCTTCGAACCGGCCGCCCGGGCCGATATCCTCAATGACGGCATCTCTTATAAAATCACGCCTTACCTGGTTTTTGCCCTCACTGCCATTTTCTTTTTTTACATCATCATTATTCATTTGTAATCCAGAAGATTAGTTTTTGTTAGACCTTCAGTAAAGCTCATTATTTTATCGCAACTTGCGGCAATGTCGCGCAGGTACATTGTTTCATCACGCAACATTTATTTTCTCCATGTCGATAATTTTACGAAGCTCTGGGCGAACCGCTGCATCTGTAACGAGGTCGACTTTCCCGCCGAGAATATCCTCAAGATAAAATTTCAAATCCATAAAAAGATCGAAAGTAGCTTTATTTTTGAATTGAACAAGGACATCAATATCACTTCTTTGAGTTGCCTGATTTCTTGCAACAGAACCAAAGACGAAAAGCCCTTTAACGGCAAATCTCCGGCGTATAAATCTAATATTGCGCCTCAATTTTGTTAAAACTGTCTTTCTGCCCATATCGAGCTCCTAAAATTTGTATAACAATCTATCAGCTAACAGTCAATTTGTCCAGTTTGGCTCTTTATGTATACGAATGGGGGTTGCGTAAGAAGGTAGAACAGAATAAACTTGCGACAAGTATAAAAAGGATTATTGAAAGTGGGAAAATATGGACAAATTCAATAGAAGGACATTTTTGAAGACAACGGCCGCCACAGGCGGGATGGTTTTGGCCGGGCCGATGCTTTTCGATGGCTGGCTTGCCTTTGCCGATGATGTAAAAACAGGCTATTTCGAAACGGAATTCGGCATTACGGACAGTTTATGTAAAAAGGTTCTATCTAAGGCGTTGTCGAAGGGGGGCGATTTCGCTGAATTATATTTTGAGCATACGATAAACAACTCGCTCGGTTTGGAAGATAAAAAAGTTGACCGGGCATTCAGTTCAATCAATCTTGGGGTCGGTATCCGCACGGTAAAAGACGACCAGGTTGGATTTGGATTTACCCAGGAGCTGACAGAAAAATCGATGATGGCAGCCGCGGCTACGGCAGCGACAATCGCCAATGGGTCGCCAACAGCAATTTCGGGCAAATTTACAACTGTTAAGAAAAGCGATTATTATCCGCTTACGGGGATAAAACCGGCGCCATTGCAGCCGAGATTATCACTTGTTGAATCAACGGCAGACAAATGTTTTGCGCGTTCAGGCAAAGTGGTAAAAACAATTGCGCGTTTCGGCGATGGCAGAAAAAGAATAATGATTGTCACAAGCGATGGCGCCAAAGCGGAAGATTTGCTGCCGGGAAGCGCGCTATCTGCGATGGTTACAGTAGAGAAAGGCGATCGCAAGGAGCAATTCTGGTTTTCACGAGGCGGGAGGCGCGATTTTTCATATTTTTCGGATGAAATAGCAAAACAAGTAGCCGAAGGCGTTGTCGATGGCGCGATAATGCTTCTGGACGCCGTTTCGCCTCCGGCGGGGGACATGCCTGTAGTATTCGGACCGGGTGAGCCGGGAGTATTGCTGCATGAAGCGGTGGGGCACGGCTTCGAGGCGGATTTCAATCGCAAGAAGACATCTATTTATTCGACGATGATGGGGCAAAAAGTCGCTGAGCCGATAGTGACGGTTGTCGATGACGGGACATGGCAAAACGCGAGAGGCTCGATAAACTTCGATGATGAGGGAACGGCCGGACAAAAGACAGTACTGGTTGAAAACGGCATTTTGAAAAGCTACCTGCATGACAGGATTTCAGCGAAGCATTTTGGTTTGAAATCGACAGGTAACGGCAGGCGGGAAAATTACGCCAATTACCCGGTTCCGAGAATGCGAAATACTTATATTCTGCCGGGCAAAAGCAAGCCGCAGGAAATTATTGAGGGCGTCAAGAAAGGCATATACGTTGAGAATGTAAGCAACGGGCAGGTGAATATCGGGCAGGGGGATTTCGCGTTTTTTGTCTCGCAGGGAAGAATGATAGAGGACGGCAAACTAACGGCGCCGATTAAAGATATCAATATTATGGGTAATGGCCCGAATCTGCTGCGGGATATAACGATGGTCGCCGATGACCTGAGGCTCGGCTGGAGCGGCTTATCGACCTGCGGCAAGGAGGGGCAGGGTGTCCCCATAGATGCCGGGATGCCTACGGTGCTGGTCAAATCTTTGACTGTCGGCGGGACAAAGAAAGAGGGAGCTTAAAATGAATAAACAGATGAATAAGCTTTGCAGATGGGTGCTGGATACGGCGAAAAAGGCCGGCGCGAAAGAAGCTAAGGTTTCGCTTGGAAAAAGCAGGTTTGTGGAAATCCAATACAGGGACAAACGGCCGGATGTAATCAAGGAAGCAACCACTTTGCAGATGGGGATAGACCTTTTTGTTAACGGAAGATATTCATCCCAGAGCACATCTGATTTGCGCAAGGACTCATTGAAGGAATTCATTGCAGAAGCTGTTTCGACAACTAAACTTCTTTCGGAGGACCCGCACAGGAGTTTGCCTGACCCGAAATATTATAAAGGACAAATAGAGACCGACCTTAAACTGATGGACGCGGCAATAGATAAATTGACGCCGGAGCAGAAGCATTCGATAGTAAAGGCGGCGGAAAACGCGGCGCTGTCCGCAGGCGGGGACAAAGTCGTAAGCGTTGAGGCCGGCTTTAACGATAATTTCAGCGAATCAGTCATGCTGACAAGCAACGGATTTTCGGGTTATGGAAAATCCACAGATTTTGCCGCAGTTGTCAGTGTCAATATTCGTGATGAAGATAATCGCAGGCCAATGGCATATGACTATGCCGAATCTCATTTTTATAACAAATTAGCTAACCCTGAGGTTATCGGCAAAAACGCGGCGAACAAGGCGCTTGCCAAGCTCGGCGCAAAGAAAATCGATACGGCGGCAATGCCGATTATAATAGAAAACAGGAATGTTCACAGGATTATCGACGGCTTATTCGAGGCACTCGACGGGCGTAATATATACCGCAAACAATCTTTCCTTGCTGATAAAAAAGACCAGAAAATCGCAAGTGATAAATTTGCCTTGATTGATGACCCTCTGATTTTAGAAGGGCTGGGGACAAGGCCGTATGATGGGGACGGTTTCCCCGCTAAAAAAAGGACAATTATCGAAGCGGGAGTGCTGAAGGATTTCTATATTGACTGGTATTACAGCAGAAAGCTTAATTGTGAGCCGACAAGCGGCTCTACTGGAAATATGATAATACCTCCAGGCACGCGCAGCGTTGATGATATTATGAAAGATTTGGGAAAAGGCATTCTCATTACAGATTTTCTCGGCGGCAACTCAAACCCGACAACGGGCGATTTCTCTGTAGGGATTTTCGGGCAATATTTCGAAGGCGGAAAAATAGTTCACCCTGTTTGCGAAATGAATATCGCCGATAATCATCTGAAATTCTGGCATAAGCTGAGTGAGTGCGCCAATGACCCGTGGCTTTACAGCAGCTGGCGGACACCGAGCATGGTCTTCAGTGACATCGTGGTTTCAGGCGTATAAAATCCTGGATTCCCGCTTTCGCGGGAATGACACTATTTTATCGACGCGTGGTATTGCTGAAGCGGCTTTACCATCGCCGAGCCTGCCTTTTTAAACGCGGCGATACCTTTGGCGGCGGCTGCCGCGGCTGCAGCAGTCGTTACGTAAGGTATCTTGTATTTTATCGCTGCCTTTCGTATAGCTGAATCATCATACTTGCTCATCTTGCCGGCAGGCGTATTAATAATCAGCTGAACATCGCCATTTTTTATGCAGTCCATAATATTCGGTCTGCCTTCGTGCATTTTCAAAACCAAATCAGACTCGACTCCGTTTTGCTTTAGCAGCTTATGAGTGCCGTCTGTGGCTTTTATTTTAAAGCCTAGTTTCGCGAATTCCTGTGCCGTTTTGATCACATATTTTTTGTCGGAATCGGCAATGGTTATCAGGACGCTTCCTTCTGCAGGCAGGCGCAATTGTGTCGCCTCCTGTGATTTAAAATATGCAAGTCCAAATGAATCTGCAAGTCCGAGCACTTCACCGGTTGAGCGCATCTCGGGGCCAAGAACAGGGTCAACCTCGGGGAACATGTTGAACGGGAAGACCGATTCCTTGACTCCGAAATGAGGAATCCGGGCGTGCTTCAATTTGAGATCTTTAAGTTTTTTACCGAGCATAACCTGTGTTGCCGCTTTTGCCATAGATAATCCGCAGACCTTTGAGACAATTGGAACCGTTCGGGATGCCCGGGGATTGGCCTCGAGCACATATACTTTGTCATTGCAGATTGCGTATTGAATATTCATTAAGCCGACTACATTGAGTTTTACGGCTATGTCTTTTGTGTATTTCGCGATAGTATCGAGATGTTTTTTGGGTATGGTCACAGGCGGTATGACGCAGGCCGAATCGCCGGAGTGAATGCCTGCAAGCTCGATATGCTCCATTATGGCAGGGATAAACGCGTCTTTGCCGTCTGAAATTGCATCGGCTTCGGTTTCGATCGCGTTTTCGAGGAACTTATCTATCAATATTGGTTTTTCGGGAGTGACATCCACTGCGGCGGCTACGTAGCGGCGGAGCATTTCCTCATCGTGGACGACTTCCATGCCCCGGCCGCCAAGGACATACGAGGGGCGGACGATTAGGGGATACCCGATTTTCTCCGCAAGCGTAAGTGCCTCTTTTAAGTTGCTTGCCATTCCTGCCTCGGGCATAGGAATTTTTAGCTTTTTCATCATATTGCGGAACAGGTCCCTGTCTTCGGCAAGGTCAATCGCATCAGGTGACGTGCCGATGATTTTTACTCCTGCCTTGGCGAGCTGGCTTGCGATATTGAGGGGGGTTTGGCCGCCGAACTGCACAATTACGCCATCCGGCTTTTCTTTTTCGTAAATGCTGAGTACATCCTCGACAGTTAACGGTTCAAAATAAAGCTTATCGGATGTATCGTAATCGGTCGAGACAGTTTCCGGATTGCAGTTGACCATGATTGATTCGTACCCTTCATCGCGAAGGGTGAAGGCGGCATGGACGCAGCAGTAATCGAATTCGATACCCTGGCCGATACGGTTAGGGCCGCCGCCGAGGACCATAATTTTCTTTCTTTTGCTTACCGGCACCTTATCCATGCCATTGTAAGTTGAATAGTAATATGATGCCTTTTTAACGCCGCTTACGGGTACCGCATCCCACGCCTCGACAATACCCAGGCCTGTCCGCTGTTTTCGAATCTGGTCTTCAGTGGTGGCCAGGATTTTTGCCAAATACTTATCGGCGAAACCATCTTTTTTGGCCTGTATTAAAAGTTTATCGGGGACATGTTTGCCCTTGTATTTGAGAATTTTTTCTTCGAGCCCGACAAGCTCCTTCATTTGCTCAATAAAGTAATGTTTTATCTTTGTTCTTTCATAAAGTGTATCGACCTTGGCGCCTTTGCGAAGTGCCTCATACATAATGAACTGGCGTTCGCTGGTCGGGTGGACGAGTTTAGCAAGCAATTCATCGAGAGAAAGCTTGTTAAAATCTTTTGCAAAACCAAGGCCGTGCCTGCCGATTTCGAGGGAGCGGATGGCCTTCTGGAATGCCTCTTTGTAGTTTTTGCCAATGCTCATTACTTCACCAACAGCATGCATTTGGGTGCCCAATTTATCAACAAGTCCTTCAAATTTTTCAAAAGCCCATCTTGCAAATTTCACTACAACATAATCACCCGAAGGGGT
>CAYSKP010000110.1:0-7073 GCA_964431645.1 uncultured Pirellulales bacterium | reverse complement strand
GATGGCCGAACGAGCATTTAGGAATAGACAAAGGGCATTCACGTTAGTCGAACTGCTGGTTGTAATCGCGATAATCGCACTTTTAATGGGGGTCTTGCTGCCTGCATTGACAGCCGCCAGAAGACAGGCACAGGCGACCGTATGCAGGAGCAATCTGCGGCAGGTAGGGCTGGCGATGGGCTTTTATGCCGAGGCATGGAACTATTTTATCCCGCGCGGAACCGGTACAAATCCAACTAAAACATGGTTTAATTTATTTATGCCGTATTTGGCGGTCAAGCCGCAGGATGGAGATTACCGCAGCGTAAAAATATACCGCTGTCCGGCTTATCCCGACAAAAGACAGACGGTTTGTTTTGTAAATAACGGCTGGAAGTTTTCCAGTGTGACTGATATGATGGGAAGTTCGCAAGATGAGCCGACGAGAATGTTCGGTATTAAAAAATTAGATACAAAAATATATATGGCGGATAACGAAGATGTCGGCCGACCTCCAATAACTAAAGCAACGGATCCGGGTCTTGATAAATGCGACGTATGGAGTATTTATCATTTGGCCAGTAATGGAAACGATAATTCCGCAGAGCCAAGGAGGGTTGGAAGGATACGGCACAGCAAGGGAACGACAAATCCGGGATGTCATTATTTATTTCTCGACTGGCATGTGGAATGGCTTGCATCAGGTGAGCCAACCACAAATACCGCAGATCCCAGGTTAAAAGAGCTGGTTAAGAAATGGAATTATGATTTTTAGCCGCAGATTACACACTGAAAAAAATTTTCTATTATTTCTGCAGGGCATGGTCCAAATCCGCGATTAAATCATCCGTGTCTTCAAGCCCGACAGCGAATCTAAACAGGGTATCGGTAATTCCAAGTTTATAGCGTTCGGCCCGGCTGTAATCGTAATAGCTTACAAGTGCGGGATGAGTAATCAGAGATTCCACGCCGCCCAGTGACGGGCCGATATTTATCAGTTTTATCCTGTCGAGCAGGCGTTTGGAATCATTTAATGTCCCTTTGATATCGAACGAAACGACGCCGCCGCCCCCCTGCATCTGCGCGGTCGCGACTTCATAATGCTGATGACTGGGCAAAAATGGATAATAGACCCGCCTTATCGCCGGATGATTTTCGAGCCATTCGGCGATTCGCAGAGCGGATTCGTTCTGGTGTCGAACACGAAGCGGGAATGTCTTTAACCCGCGAAGAAGCATATAGCAGCAATGGGGATCGATGGTGCCGCCCATTGATTTATGCAGGTCGCGGATTTTTTCGACAAGCACTTCTGAGCCTAATACAGCGCCAGCCAGTATATCATTATGTCCCGCGAGATATTTTGTGCAGCTTTGCAGGACAAGGTCCATGCCGAATTCGATGGGACGCTGATTATAAGGTGTGGCAAAGGTTGAATCGATTAGAGTAAGTATTTTATGTTTTTCGGCTATTTTTTTAATCTTAATCAAATCAAAGATATTGAGATATGGATTAGTAGGTGATTCCGAAAAAATGAACCTTGTGTTTTTGCGTATTGCCCTGTCAATAAGGTCATAATCACCGAAGGGGACAATCGTGCAATCTATAGCGAACTGCTTCAAATATGACCTGCAAAATTCCAGTGTTTTTTTGTAGCTATCATCGGTGATGACGATATGGTCGCCCGAATGGACAAGCGACAAAATGGTTGTGGTAATCGCGCTCATGCCGGATGAAAACACGACACAGTCTTCTGCTCCTTCGAGGTCGGCGAGCCGCTGCTCGGCGATTTTGGCGGTCGGGTTGCCGTAGCGGCCGTATTCGTAATGCTCCTTGCCTTTTTTAGTGTAGTCCTCTATTGCCTTACTGTCCTTGAATGTAAATGTGGCGGTCTGGACTATCGGCGTCATCAGAGAATCGGCATATTTTTGCCGCGGTTCACCCGCGTGTATTGCCCTTGTCGCCATCGAAGCCCTGCTTTTAAGCTTTTTTGCCTTTTTAGGTGTATCAGCCATTGTTTTTTCCTTTCGAATTTTCACCGCTGAGCACGCTGAGAACGCAGAGAAAACAAAAATTTTGCGGCTAAAGCGGTAAAAACTAAACTTTCTTTTACATTAAAAAGGCGTTTTTTTCAAGTAATTTTTAGGCTGCTGTTTGTTTTCAAAACAATGCAAAAACATCAAAAAAAAGCTGTAACAATACAGATTTTCAGGGACTTTATTAATAAGACAGCAGGGATTTTCAATAGAAAACGGCAGCTCACAATGGTATAATATACCCTATATTCTGAAAGGGCAGGAAAATGATGAGGGTCATCGTAATAGCGGCCATTCTTTTAGCCGTCTCAAATGTTTTCGCGGCGGAGCTTTTAGTTCCGGGCGAATATCCAACAATCCAATCGGCAATCGATGCGGCTTCGCCAAATGATACGGTCATAATCTCACCAGGGACATATTCGGGCGAGGGTAATTACAACATCAGTTTTGCAGGAAAGCCCTTGACCGTTCGCAGTACTGACCCCAATGACTGGGGCATTATCGAAAGCACGGTTATCGACTGCAATCGGTTAGGGCAGGGATTCGACATAGACGCAAATGTTATTTTGGAAGGCGTTACTGTAACAAGAGCTATAAACGCGGGCATATATAGCTATGACTTTTTCGGCGCACCAATTGTTAGAAATTGTTACATACACGATAATAATACTTCTGGTATTTCTGCCCGCAGTATAACTATTATTGGATGCAATATTACTAATAACTCAAGTAATTACGGTGGCGGTATTTTCTCTTCAACTAATTCAACGGGTATAATAAAAATTACTGATTGTAATATAAGCAATAATACAGCTTTAGGGTATGGTGGTGGTATTTATAATAAGACAGGCGGGTTAATCGAGAATTGCAAATTTATTAACAATCATGCGGTTTCAGGTGGGGGTGCTTATTTCGCAAACGGTTCCTCAAATCCTATAATTGCTAATAACTTGTTTTTTGCTGATAATAATGCGACCAATGGAGGTGGAATGTATGTTTGGGGTTTCCACATATCTATTAATGATTGTATAATAATTGGAAATTACGCTCAGAACTATGGAGGTGGTTTATATATTGAGACATCTACTAATGCGAGTATAAATTCTTGTACATTTGTTTGCAATGAAGCTAATAATCTTGGAGGAGGTATTTCTGGATTGGGCTATTTAGCAGTTCACAGCATATTTCGAGAAAATAAAGATTCTACAGGCATAATAACTAATTCTCAGATATATCCCATACCCACAGCTTCCGCTCATCTTTTACTTTTTAGCTGCATAGAAGATTTTGAAAATAAATTTGGTGGTGCTAATTACGGTAATATAAATGATGATCCGCTGTTTGTGCGGGAACCTAATGATGGAGGGGACGGATGGGGAGTTGGGGACAATGACGATTACGGGGATTTGCATCTGCGGCCGGAGTCACCATGTATTAATAAAGGAAATCCCATTTATAAATCAACTCTGTCCGATATAGACGGTGAGCCGAGAGTAATCGGCAAAGCTGTTGATATTGGGGCGGATGAATACGGCAAAATTGTTGAAGTCATTAACCCATCCAGCGGCGAAATTTGGGCAACAAACAGCAAACACATAATCAAATGGGATAAATATTGTGTCGGCAGCGTGGATATCCAATTTAGTGATGACAACGGTATTAACTGGCAGACACTCGCAGCAGGGATTACGGATACCAATAGTTTCGTTTGGCAATTGCCTGATATAGATTCGAATCAATGCATCGTTTCAGTTGTGCCAAGTGAGCCGGATCCAAATGTATTAACCGAGGAAAGCGGATTATTCACAATAAAATGGTACCCTGAACGGCCGCCGGTGCCGCTGCAATGGCAGCGAAGGGGATTATTGCCTTCACCGAACCTTAGCGAAAATAAAGGGCCAAAAATCGGCTGCACTAAATGGGTCTTTGAAACTGATGGGCCGGTTTCATCTCAGGCAGCTATAACACGGCCGTATTGGGACAGCTATTGGATTTATATAGGGGCCGAGGATGGTAATTTATATTGTCTCGATGACCTTGGCTGGCTTAACTTTATATGCGATTTAAATACCCCGATAGTCGGCTCGCCTGCCGTCGGCTATTACTGGATGGTGTATGCCGCGGGCCAAAACGGAATATTATATGCGATAGATGATTACGGCGAGATATCCTGGACACATAAAACGGATGCACCGATTTATTCAACACCTGTTGTTGGTTACGACGGCAAGATTTATATCTGCTCGGAAGATGGAAAAATGTATACCCTCGATGCTGATGGCAGCGAATTATGGAGTTTTGAGGTTCCAGCAGATTGCAATTTGAGCGGCAGTATTCTTGCGACACCTGTAATTGATAAGAATGGAACGGTTTACATAGGCGGATTATATGAGCCGAATTTATATGCGATTGATGCCAATAATGGAACTTTAAAATGGATTTGCGATTTCGGGGCAGTTGAACCGAATAAGGGACAAATCGTGGCTGCACCTGCAATTGAGCCGAACGGGACGATATATCAGACGCTTGCGGGTGACCCGAATCTTTATGCTGTTGACCCATGCACAGGAAATATCTTGTGGTCGAGTTATTTGAGATTGCCTAATGATGGAAATTCAAGCGGATGGTCATCGCCGGTAATCGGCTCGGATGGGACGATATATGTAAGCTTCGATGACCCGTATCTGCGGGCAGTCGAGCCGAACGGCACAATTAAATGGATAACGCGGCTCGGATTAATCGGCGGATTTACTTTAAGCATAGACAGGGACAATAAGATTTACGCCGCAAGCGATGATAATTTCGTTTGCGTAATTGACTCCAACGGCAATGAACTTTCGCGATTCGAAGGCGAAGGCTGGCTTAGTTTCCCGGCGGTTGCCGAAGATGGCACTGTAATTGTCAGTGACGCCAATAATATTGTTTGGGCTCTAACGAGCAATAACTGCGGCGGGCAAACGGCCGTCCTTCATAAGCAGGCGGATGTGAGAAATGATAAAGCGATTGATTTGTTCGATTATGCTGAATTTGCAAAGAATTGGCGCCAGTGCACTGACCCGTTAAACTCCAATTGCAGTTCATACAATTCGATATACGGGCTTTACTCGCCGGGCGATACCGATAGAGATGGATATGTAAACATTCAGGATTTAAGTGTAATCGCTGATGAATGGCTCATTTTCAGCGTTTTTGAATAACTATTCTGCAAGAGTATTTTATGAATAAACCAGGACTCACAAGGATTGATGTAGCGGTTGGTATCGCCTGCATTGTGCTTGTACTGGTAAACTTGGGCGCGATAAATTCCGGCGGAAGACAGCGGGCAAAAAAAGAGGTATGCCTTTCTAATCTTCGGATGCTTACTCAGGCCTGGCAGATTTATGCTGCTGATAATGACGGAAAACTTGTAAATGGAGGTCAGGCCGGTTCATTCCCTAGCCTGATTACGGAGCCATATTGGTGCACGCCTTTGCCGCCTGTCCCCCCGACCGATGAAGTCGGCACATTCCCACCAACAAGGTATGACTGGGATTTAAATCTGCCATACGCGGAAAGAGTAAGTTTGCTCAAAAGAGGCGCGCTTTACAGATACATTCAAGATTTGGAAATCTATCGCTGTCCGAATGCAGATAAGGATATGCATCGGTCATATGTTATTTCGGGTTCCATGAATGCTGAATGGCAATACGCGCCTGCATGTTACTCGAGGGGATTGACTAAAAATACAGGACAAATTGCAAGGCCTAATGAAAGAATAGTATTTTTAGAAGAAAAAATAATAATTCCCGATGCATTCCGATTTCCTGCATGTTTGCCATGGACTCTTGATAAACCAGATGTCATGCACGGTGATGGGATTAATTTTGGTTTTGCCGATGGTCACGCTGGTTATCATAAATGGGAATGCGCGTCAGTATTAAGATGGGCCAAGGGAGGCGGTGCGCCAACTATGGCGGAACATACGGCATGCCCGATAGATTATAACTGGCTCTTGAATGCCATTTGGGGTATTACGCAATAAATGAATATGAGAATGAAATCTGGTCTGACGAGGATTGATATAGCAGTTTGTATCGCCTGCATTTTCCTTTTGCTGGTCAATTTGGGTGCGATAAATTACGGCGGAAGGCAGCGGGCAAAAAAAGAGGTATGTCTTTCCAATCTGCGGATGCTTACAGCCGCCTGGCAGATGTATGCAGGCGATAATGATGGAAAACTTGTAAATGGAGTAACGCAGGTTCAAGGCAGCTATATATATTGCCAGCAGTGTCCTGATTGCCCTGCAGGACCACCTTATATCAGTAAAGCCAAGGCGAATACATCCGATCCAGGATCCGGACACATGAATGAATTACCATGGGTCGGCGGCGCATTTTGGAATTATACTGCGCCGCTGCCCGAGTGCGCCGCGAAATGCGCAATAGAAAGCGGGGCATTATATAAGTATGTGAAAAGTTTCAATGCTTATCGCTGCCCAAAAGGTAATAAAGGAGAATACCTTACATACGCCTTCGTTGACCCTATGAATGGGATGCCGGCTGACGGTGATAATGGAAGGGGTGCTACAGCATTAAAGAATATAAACTCAATAGCAAAAATGTCCTCCCGGATTGTATTAATCGATGAAGGCAGAGCGTCGCCGGATAGTTTCGCGGTTTATTATAACTCGGAACAGTGGTGGGACGTTCCGGCGGTAAGGCATGAAGACGGAACATGTGTATCTTTTGCCGATGGTCACAGTGCATATCATAAATGGAAGGGGCAGGAAACAATTGCCATGGCTACCGGCCATTCTTCATTCTCTCAGCCGACAACCTGCCTTGGTAAAAATGACCTTTATTGGATGCAGATTGGCTGCTGGGGACAGCTTGGATATACGCCAACCTGCCCTGTTGATCCTCAATAGAAGTTATGAGAAAGGGTTTAACCAGAATAGATTGTTTGATTTTAACGGCCGCAGTGGTCCTCTTAGGAATAAATCTCCAGGCATTCAGCGGCCTTGGACGTGAGCGGACAAAAAAAGAGGTATGCCTTTCCAATCTTCGGATGCTGACGCAAGCC
>CAYSKP010000109.1:0-14269 GCA_964431645.1 uncultured Pirellulales bacterium | reverse complement strand
TCTTATCCCGCCCATGCCTAAAATTGGTATCTGTGTCCCTTTTGTAACCTCATTAAAAACTTTATTGACCATATAAACGGCAATAGGTTTTATAGCAGGCCCCGAAAGCCCTCCAGTCCGGTTTGTCAAAACCGGTTTTCTGGTTTCGATATCTATCACCATAGCCGTAAAAGTATTGATTAAGCTGAGTGCGTCAGCCCCCGATTCCACTGCCGCCTTTGCTGTTATTGTAATGTCCGTAACACTCGGTGTCAGCTTGACCATTAGCATCTTATTTCCGCATGCCGCTTTTACTGATGATGTAATTTCCCTAACTAATACAGGGTCTGTCCCGAATGTAATTCCTCCCTGTTTAACGTTCGGGCAGCTTATATTAAGCTCAAAACCCGCTATCGCCTTATGCTCGCATAGCTTTTTTGCGACCACTATGTAATCCTCAATTGTCTCGCCCGCGATATTCACAAAAACCGCGCAGCTCATTTTTTCAATTGCCGGCAGCTTTTCCGCGATAAATTCATCTACTCCTACATTGGCCAGGCCAATAGCGTTTAGCATCCCGCTGTCAGTCTCGACAACCCTGGGTGTTTGGTTTCCCTGCCTGGGGCTTATTGTAATGCTTTTGGTGACAAATCCGCCGAGCTTGTTTATATCCGTAAAATCGCTCAGCTCTTCGTTGTAACCGCATGTCCCTGATGCAGTCCAGACTGGGTTAGTTAATTTGATGCCCGCGAAATCAATCGTTAAATCTACTTCTCCCACAAATAACCCCCAAATTCTTCCACATAATTCAATCCAAGTCCAAGTTCAATAACTTCATAAACTTACAAAAAACTCGCCTCTTTTGCAATCTTTAAGTTCTATCTTGAATATACGTTCAGGATTGATGTTTTCTTTTAATTCAAAAGCCATATAATATCTCGTAATGGAAGCGATGAATAAAAAAGCAAAGGTATATCTCGTTGGCGCCGGTCCCGGCCGAATTGATTTGATAACAGTCCGCGGCCTGGAATTAATTAAAGCCGCCGATTGCATAGTCTATGATAAGCTTGTAAATACCGGCTTGCTTAAGTACGCCTGCCCCGATGCCGAACTTATTTCTGTCCCCAAAAGAATCGGCACTGAGTCCTTTAAGCAGGAACAAATCAATAATCTTCTACTCGAAAAATCCAGACAGCACAAATCAATTGTCCGCCTTAAAGGGGGTGACCCCTCAATTTTCGGCAGGGGGGTCGATGAAGCCGGTTTTCTTTCGCAAGCCGGGGTTGAAATCGAAATTGTCCCCGGCATTACCGCCGCCCTTGGCGCAAGCTGCTATTCGGGTATCCCCCTTACGGACAGAAATATTGCTTCTGAGGTGATATTTGTTACAGGCCATGAAGCCGAAGGAAAAAAGCTGACCAGCATCGATTGGAATTTGCTCGCCAAATTTTCCGGCACAATCGTCTTTTATATGGGTATGGAAAATCTAAGCGAAAATGTCAGCCGCCTCATTGATAATGGTAAATCCCCCGATACTCCGGCCGCCGCTGTTGCAAATGCGACCCTGCCGTCACAGCGCACAGTTAAGGCTGCTTTATCAACAATTGCTGCTCGCTGTGAAACAGAAAAAATCGAAGCCCCTGCCCTTATTTTCATCGGCCCTACTGCAAGAGGCGATATTCGCCTCGAATGGCTAAATAGTTTGCCTCTATTTGGAAAAACGCTCGTTATTACACGCGATGCACAAGGCAATGCTGAATTTGCCGCAAAACTATCCGACAGAATGGCTTCAGTTATTGAAATGCCCGTTACTAAACTTAAGGCCCTTACCGATTCAACTGAATTTATAAAGACCCTTTCTGTTATTCATCAATATGATTGGGTGATTTTCACAAGCTGCAACGGAGTCGAGACTTTTTTTGCAGCATTATCGAAACTCGGCAAAGATTCCAGAGTCTTTAGTTCAGCCAAAATTGCAGCGATAGGTATCAGAACTGGCGATTGTCTTTCCAATTTCGGCATAAAGGCTGATTTTGTCCCCGAAGCATTTACTAGTTCCCAACTTGCAAAAGGTCTTATCGAGTTTACAAACCTGAAAAATAAAAAAGTTCTCCTCCTTCGTTCGCAAATTGCCTCTGATGACCTGCCGCAATTGCTCGAGGCCGCCGGCGCATCTGTCCATAATGTCCCTGTCTATACACAAGAAAAAAATCTATGTGACTTTAAAGCCGTTTCTCAAAATAAAATCGATTGGCTCACTTTTGCCAGCCCCTTTGCCGCGGATTGCTTTTTTGAACAAGCTGGAGCCGATTTCGTAAAAAAGACCAATGCTAAAGTCGCCTCAATCGGGCCGGTTACGTCTAAAAAGCTTGCCGCGCTTGGTATGAAAATTGATATTGAGGCATCCGAACATACCTTTGATGGCCTTATTTCGGCCATTGAAGAATACGAATTGGCACTATCTAAATGATAAACATATCAAAATTATATTGCGGCCTTGCGGGACAATCCGACAATCTGCGTTACGAAAGAAAAGATTCCGTCGGACCAATCATTGTCTATAACTGCACCTCCCGCTGCAATCTAAAATGCCTTCATTGTTATGCCTCTTCAGATTCATCTTGCCAAAGCACAGAGCTTTCAACAACTAAGGCGAAAAAGCTTATAAATGAAATCCTCGAAGTAAATGCCCCGGTTTTACTATTCTCCGGCGGTGAGCCGCTTATGCGCCCCGATTTATTCGAGCTTCTTGCAGAGGCTAAACGCGTCGGCCTTCGAACCGTCATTTCCACAAACGGCACTTTGATAAATACTGACACAGCCCAAAAACTTGCCGAATCAAGCATCAGCTATGTAGGCATCTCAATCGATGGCCCTGAAGAATTTCACAATCGTTTTCGCCAGTCCAGCGGCTGTTACAAAGCGACAATGATCGGTTTTGAAAACTGCAAGAAAGCCGGTCTTCGAACAGGCCTTCGTTTCACAATCACCAATTCCAATAAAGAGCAGCTCCCGGCCGTTTTCGATATCTGCAAAGAAAACGGCATAAGACGAGTATGCTTTTATCACCTCATCAGGACCGGCCGGGCAAAAGATATCCAGACACAGGCTGTTTTGCCGGCAGACACCCGAAAAGTCATGGACATAATTTTAGAAAAGACCTCGGATTTTGTTTTCAAAGGCCTTCTCGATGAGGTTCTTACGGTTGGTAATCACGCCGATGGCCCTTATCTGCTTATAAAAATGCAGCAGCAAGGGAAAAATATAGATGAGCAAAAAAAGCTTCTGCTCGCCAATGGCGGCAACCGCATCGGCCAGGGTATTTCCTGCGTAAGTTGGGATGGCTCTGTTTACGCAGACCAGTTCTGGCGAAATTATCCTCTCGGAAATGTCACCCAAAAATCATTCAAAGAAATCTGGTTCAATGAAGATGAGCCTGTTCTCCAAAAGCTTCGTAATAAATCCAAATTTGCCGACAATCGCTGCCAAAAATGCAAATGGTTCGATTTATGCAAAGGCAACTTCCGCTTCCTCGGTTCAGACCCCGATATTAAAAACTGGCAATTAGAACCTGACTGCTATTTGACTGATTCGGAAATTGGTATTTAATTTTCGTTTACTTTTTTTCACAGTTTTTCTTTATAGCTTCCGTAAGCCGTTGAATCTGGCTGTGCAAATCAGGATGTAAAAGCGCGGCACTGCCTTTTAACAGTGCTATGATTATTGTTGTGGGAATCAGCAGGAATAAAAAGAAGATAAAATAGGACAGGCCGGAGAAGAAGGGCTTGGGCAGCTCGAAACGGCCGAGGGGTGTATTGACATCGGTGGATATTCCTGATGGGGGGACGATTTTTTCAACCAGGGCGGGAGTAGTTGCGCCATGAATTGTGTCTTTAACCATGAGAATGACCCAGATTCCTAAAGCTATGGCGAGGGCAAAAAAGAGGATCGCCAGAAGCATTCTTAATCCGTTTAATGATGACTCCTGCTGCGGCTGTTCTTCAAACATATCCATCTCCCAAAATCTGTTTTTCACTATTAACTGTCACCAATAAAGGTCACCATTTTTGTTATACTTAGCCCTCGTAGAGGGCGTCAGCTTAATAGCCAGGGGTGTAAACCCCTGGAAAGAAAAAAAATATAAATAGAATAAGCCCCTGTAAGGGGCGAAACTAAAATGCCGCGAGTATTTTATAGGAGATACCACAAACGTCAAGTTTTCATTTATGACATAAAAAATTGCTGTTCATTATTATTTTTCACAGCATTTATTATGATACGAATCTGATTGTCAGAGGATAGCGATACGGCTCGCCCTGTCCTGCTTTTATGGCGGCAATAATCACAAAGATAACGTCAGCAGCTATCACTAACGGAATTAGAAATGCCCCGACGCACAAAAAACAAAGCAGCCCCGCGAATACGCCGTAAATCAGCATCGAAATTTGGAAATTCAACGCCTCCTTGCCATGCTGGTCAACAAAAGGATACTGATCTTTTTTAATCTGCCAGATAATCAGCGCACCGATTACCCCGCCTATCAAGGGCACCACTGCCCAGCCCAATCCTAAAATATGATTTAACATCGCCCAGGTGCAGGCATCTTTAGGGGGTTTGACAAATGTGCTGTTTTCGCCGATTACCGGGCTTTCGCTTCCTGATGGGCCTTTGTCGCCGGCCGGGATTTCATTCGCCATAATATTCTCCTTAAAAATTCATTGATACGATTTTACTATAGTTAATATCCCCTGCAAGGTATTTTAAAAACAAATACTTGTATAAAACAGAAGGCGAATCCGGCAGCAGCGGCACATTCGAATATTGTCTCTATGATGGACAGGGTTCTGTCCGTCATCGCAGCGATACGGCCGGTGCGTTGATAAGCTATTCATATTCAGGCGGCTCATGTGATACATTCGCCTATGATGCCTATGGCCAGCGTGTTGACCCGTTAAAAGACACTGTCAATGAGGGATTATTCTATACCGGCGAACAGTGGGATAATTCCGCGCAGATGTACTACCTCCGCTCCAGATACTATGACCCACTCAACGGCAGATTCAATCAGATGGATTCCTTTGCAGGTAATAATGAAGACCCTCAGTCTCTGCATAAATACTTGTATTGTCATGCTAATCCGGTAAATGCGATTGATCCGAGCGGTAAGTTTGAAATTGGCCTCAATCTGATGACTCTCATAACGATAGTAATAATTGCAATCGTTTATGTAAGCTGGCGGCAGGTAAACTATCGGTATTATCGTGGTTTAGATAATCCGCGTATTTCTAACAGAGATGTAGATAACCGTATTAGGGGATTTGAGACGGCCAAGACCATTCTTGATGAAGAATTAGGAGTTGAACCTGCTCTTAATTTTGCACAATTAACGACTCAACTAGAAAACAGAGGGGTTTACCAAGTGGGGGAAGCTGGAGTTGGTGTTATTGGAAGAGGAGAGAGGTTGCCTGCTGGTGAGCGTATGATAGTAGAATATTTTGAAAGTAGATTGTGGAATGCATCCCACCCTGAAGCTAATAAACATCCAGGACGATTAATGGGAGGTGATGGGACTGCTGAGTATGCGGGCTTATGGGGGGCAGCGGAATCAAAACGCATGGGAATTATTATAGGCGAATTGAAACAAGAGGCAAATAGACGTAATATTCCGGGATATTAGAATTATTTTCTATTTACATGTATTATGCTTTTAGATTATCCTCAATAGGGATCGGATATGAATAAGTCAATAGTTTTAAAATGGTTCACGATTATCATCAGCATTCTTTGCATAATTCACTTTTCTATTTCACTTGTTTGGTGGTATTTATTTGTACGACATTATTTAACAGAATCAAACCGCGTACAATTAATATGGGCAGCTTTTGCGATATTATTTCTCATTGCATCAATTATTGCTTTTCAGATTACCCTTAAACGAAAGAGGGAAGGCGTGATTATAGTACTTTCCATAATTTTTGTGGCAACGGGCGTTTACTTTTATGAAACTTCTAATCGTCTCTATCAATTTAAAATTCCGATTTTACATATTGGCACAAAATACTTTAATTTCAGTATTGGTTATGAGGAGTTCTATTGTAATTGGTGGTGGTATCATAGGGTTAACAAGTATCTAGACCAGACAGAATATAAGAGTCATGAACCTGTTAAAAAAGGTTCGGAATAGCTGTTGTGGTTAAAGGTGTTTGTTGCATCAAAGATTGGCTCGGATTTTTCCCGGATTTTATTTTAGGGACAGTCACCTATTGTTGTCAAATAGCAACAGTGAATTCTGAGAATCAGCATACTGAATTATTGTCGAGCCTAAATATAGAGAATAGTGCTTGGAAAACTTGCATGAATATTTTTACATGAAATATCTTTTCCTGATCACCTGACATCCTGCTTCCGTCCTACAACTCATTATCTTTTTTTTCTAATTGGTTATTGAAATTTAATATTGGACATTTATCCGCCGTAGTTTTGAACGAAGGTGGATTGGTTATTTTATCACCGTCCTCAGACCTCGCCATTTGTCATCCGTTTGGGGGTCATATAGGGATAGTTTCGGTACCGTTTGGGGGTCGTTTGGAGTACGTTTGTAATACGTTTTGAGTCAGCCAGGAGTCACATTTTAGCCGTTTCTCGCATCCCCATAGCTGTTTTTGAGCTAAAAATGAGGGTGCGATTCCTTATTTTCACATAAAAAAAACACCTTTTTACGCTAAAAACAAATGTTCCATTTCTTTAAAATTGATGTATTTTTGCGGCAATTTTTTCAGTGAAATCTGTGTAATCTGCGGTGAAGATTTTTCGTCTTTCAAAATACCTGACAAAACCAAAAGAAAAGATATAATAGATAAAAGCAACTTGAGATTCGGCAAAATAATAAATAATAAATAAGAAATAAAAGAATGAGTTTTCCAAATAATAGAATGAGGCGGCTGCGGGTAAACGAAACGATGCGCCGGCTGGTTCGCCAGACGACCGTATCTGTCGATAACCTCGTCTATCCCCTTTTTGTCCGCAGCGGCAATAGGATAAAAGAACCAATTGAATCCATGGCTGATTGTTTCCACTTCTCATCCGATTTAATTGCTAAAGAAGCCCAAGAAGTCGCAAAACTCGGCATTCCGGCCGTTCTGCTCTTCGGGTTGCCTGATAAAAAAGATAAAACAGGCTCGCAGGCCTGGGCAGAAGATGGCGCCGTCCAGCAGGCAATTGCCGCTATTAAAAAAGCTGTTCCCCAGCTTCTTGTCATTACAGATCTCTGCCTTTGTGCCTATACAACTACCGGCCATTGCGGCCTGATAAAAAATGGCAAAATCGATAATGATGAAACAATAGAATTGCTCGCAAAAGTTGCATTATCTCACGCACAGGCCGGGGCCGATATCGTTGCCCCTTCAGATATGATGGATGGCCGGGTCAAGGCAATTCGAGAAGCCCTTGAAAAGAATGATTTCCCTAACGTCGCGATTATGTCTTATGCCGCGAAATTTGCCTCCGCCTTTTACGGCCCTTTCAGGGATGCCGCCGAATCTGCCCCTGATGCCTCAACCGGATTAATTGATAGAAAAACCTACCAGATGGACCCCGCAAACGCCAGAGAGGCTCTCGCTGAAATGGCCCTCGATATTGAAGAGGGTGCGGATATTATTATGGTCAAACCTGCCTTGCCCTATCTCGATATAATCTGCCGTGCACGTCAACGTTTCGATTGTCCTATCGCCGCCTACAATGTCTCAGGTGAATATATGATGATTCACGCTTCCGCTGCCGCAGGCCATATCGATAAAGAAGATGCTATGATGTGTATCCTCACAAGCATCAAGCGTGCAGGCGCTGATATTATTATCACCTACTTCGCTAAAGAAGCAGCTAAACTCCTCAAAAAATAAAATTTGTTTTCTGCTTTTTTGGCTATTTTTTATAGTCCCATTTTCTTGGCTCTTTTGGCAGCTCTTTTTTCTTCCAATGTCCTTTGCGGTTTCTTCTTTGTCTCTTTTTTTGTATCGCGGCTTTTAGACATATATATCCCTTTCTTTTTTTAATTTTTAATATCTTCGCCGTTCAAATATAAGTATTTTCCTTATTCAACGCAAGCTAAAAACTTAGCCTGAACAATTGACGTAATTTTGCGAATAAACTACACTGGAGAAGTTATGCCGACTCAAACATTAAAAGCGAGACATAAGACGGTTGATGAGACCGGACCAAGACTTATCGCCTTTGAAATCACCCGGCATTGCAGGTACAGTTGTAAGCATTGCCGTGCGGGAGCAGGGCCCCATGGAGGCGAAGAGCTTTCAACCAAACAATGCAAAAAGATAATTTCTTCTATTGCCGCATTTGCAAAACCTATCCTGATACTAACCGGCGGCGAACCTATGGAGCGGCCGGACTTGTATGAGATTATCGAATATGCCAAAGAAAAGGAATTGCGCATCGTGATGGCAACCTGCGGCTATCTTTTAAATGACCAATCCATAGTCAAACTCAAAAAAGCAGGCGTTTCAGCCTTATCTTTCAGTCTCGATGGCGCTATCGCCGAAACTCATGACCATTTCAGGGAAACCGAAGGCGCCTTCAATACAGTTATAAAAGCCGCCGAAATTGCCCGCAAAGCAAAGATGCTTTTCCAGATAAATACAACAATACATAAGCAAAACGCTACTGAAATCATCGGCATAGTAGAATTGGCCAAAAAGCTCGGTGCTACGTGTTTCAATACCTTTATGCTTGTCCCGACCGGCCGTGCCGCCGAGATGGATGATGCGGTTCTCGACCCCATTCAATATGAGTATATCCTCAATGAGCTGCTGCGTATGAAACTAAAAAAGGATATCGATATCAGGGTCACCTGCGGCCCTGCGTTTGCCAGAATCTGCGAGCAGGCAAAAGAAAGAGGCCTTGTCGCTGAAGGCACCGGCTGCATGGGCGGCAAGGGTTTCGGTTTTGTAAGCTATAAAGGCGATGTCCAGACCTGTGGCTTTCTAGAAGAATCTGCGGGCAATCTCGTCGAGAATAATTTTAATTTTGCCAAAATCTGGCGCGGATCCAAACTCTTAAATGAGGTCCGCGATACTTCCGGTTTTGAAGGCAAGTGCGGTGACTGCGAGTATGTCGAAATTTGCGGCGGCTGTAAAGCAAGGGCAATGACTATGATGGGAAGCTATCTTGCCGGCGACCCGATATGCGGATACGTTCCAAAGCGGGGCAAATAAATGGCCAGTTTATCCGCATTCGATAAGCGGCTCTGTAATGCCCTTCAGATTGGGTTGCCCCTGGATGAAAGACCATTTTCGATAATAGCGCGTAATCTAAAAAGCACAGAAAATCAAGTCATCAGGCGCACCCGGGCCCTCCTTAAAAACCATGTAATCAGGCGGCTCGGTGTAACAATCAATTGGCGTGCTATAGGCAAAGTTAGCACACTGGTTACTGCCCATATTGAGCAAAAAGATTTGAAAAAAGTCATCTCGGCAGTCAACAAATTGCAGGGTGTTTCACACAATTATCTCCGTGACCATTACTATAATCTCTGGTTTACTCTGAGGGCCGATTCCCAAAAAGAGATGGATAGTACCTTAAAAAAAATATCAAAACAATTTGGAATTGAATTTCATAGCTTGCCTGTAGAACGCACTTTTAAATTAGATGCCCGATTCGACGCCACAAGCGATGGCAAAAAATTGCTTCAAGAAAATAGAAAACAAAATTTCAACAATGTTAAAACCATTAACTTAAATCAAGCTGATTTAATGATATTGAAAAAGCTTCAAAAGGGATTGAAGCCTGTCCAAAAACCATCCAGCGATTTAGATATTTCTAAAATTAACAATATGATTGAGTCTGGAGTAATCAGCCGGATAGGTGCTGTCGTGAACCATAATATAATTGGCTTCACTGCTAACGCGATGTTGGCCTGCAATGTGAATAAATCAAGGATAGAAACAACCGGAAAAAAATTAGCCTCCCTTCAGAACGTCAGCCATTGTTACAAGCGTCGACCCTTTAATGGCTTCCCTTTTAATCTATTTGCCATGATGCACGGCAGCAGTATGACTAAAATCAATTCCCAAATAAACAGCTTTGTTCGTACCCATAAAATCAGCTCATTTGTTGTCTTGTTTACTTTAAAAACACTCAAAAAAAATTGATTTATTGTCATTCCCGCGGAGGCGGGAATCCAGCTTTTCGTACCATCGAATTAGCCTAAAATTAATTGCCAAAATGGCAGTTTTAATGGCAGGCAAAAAGGTCCTAAAAACCGCTATACCTTATTTTTACGCCAAAGATGGTGTGTAAAGGATGGACCTAAATTTGGCACGAATTTTGCAAATAATTTAATGGAAAAAAGTGAGATAAACATTGGATAAAGAAAGGAGAAATGGTTATGAAACTGGTTCCGTTTACAAGAGAAAAAAACGAATTGGCCCGTCTGCACAGGGATATGGATGACCTCGTCAGCTCATTTTTCGGCGGACGCCCCGCAATATGGAGTGAGCGAGAAGTATGGCCCCCATTAGACATCAGCGAGGATGAAAATAATATTATGGTCAAGGCCGAGGTTCCTGGATGTCGTGCCGAAGACATTGATATTTCCGTGCAGGGAAACATCCTGAGTATCAGTGGCGAAAAGAGACAGGAAAAACAAGAGCAGGAAAAGGGCTATTTCTATGCCGAACGCAGCTATGGCACATTCAGGCGTGATTTAACTCTCCCTTCAGAGGTAGAGTCAAGTAAGATTGATGCCTCATATAAAGACGGCATTCTCTCAATTAAGATGCCGAAATCTGAAAAGGCAAAACCCACGAAGATCAAAGTTAAAGGTCAGTAAATCAGGACGTATGTTTTCGTTTGTTAGTACCAAAGAGGCAATGTCGTCTGATGCGTCTTCAGGCGGCATGCCTTTTTATTGTAAAATTTCATTATTGTCAGAAACGGATTTTACTGCAAATTCATCCATTCGGTTTTGAAGATTCTTAAGCGTCTTTCTAAAATGAAGTCCGTAAATCGACAGCCGCACCGCCATCGCAAGTTTGTGAGGCGCCCGCAGTGACCATAAAAGAAGGAGCCAATAATGCATTTTGCCTTTTTCTATCATCCCGAGTTTCCATAATGATTTTACAAAGGCCTTTATATCGGGATACCTTATTGAAAGTTTAGTATTACTTTTGTATTGATAGTTCTTTAGAAATGTTTTTATGCGCTGGCAATAGTTTTTTTGCGAATAGAGCGTAGTTAGCACTTTATTATAGCCTTTGAGCAGTTCATGGATGTCCATTTTCGGCACAAAATTCATCGTGCAGTCCATGTTGTCGCCCGTAGGGGGTGTCGTAAGCCTGTTTTCGCTCATGAGCTTTTTATAAAGCTTTGTTCCTCGCGGCGCATTGAGAAGTCCAACCATTGCTGTAACGACGCCGCTATCCTGAATCATATTTATTAACTTATCAAATACACCCGGCGTGTCATTATCAAATCCTAAAATAAAGCCGCCCTGGACCTGCATACCAAACCGCTGTATTTTCTTGACCGCTGCGACAATATCACGGCCGGCGTTTTGCATCTTATTGCATTCGGCCAGGCTTGAATCATTAGGAGATTCGATGCCGATAAATACGCAATCGAATCCGGCCTTGACCATCAGGTTCATCAGCTCCTCATCATCTGCAAGGTCTATTGACGCCTGGGTATTAAGGTTGAAGGGATATTTTCTTTTCTCCATCCAGTTTATCATTGCCGGCAGCAGCTCGTTTTTAAGCTGCTGGCGTTTTCCTATGAAATTGTCGTCTACAAAAAAAACATCGCCGCGCCAATTATGGTTATAAATACTATCGAGTTCGGCAATTATCTGCTGTGAGCTCTTCGTCCGCACCACCCGCCCAAGCTGATTTGTTATATCGCAAAAATCGCAGTTAAATGGGCATCCCCTTGAAAATTGAAGGCACATCACCGCATATTGTTTCATATTGATTAAATTCCATTGCGGTATCGGTGTATTTTTTAAATCCGGCTTTTCGTGGGTCGTATAAAACGGTTGCGGGCATCCTTTTTGAAGGTCTCTTAAAAACAAAGGCAGCGTAATTTCCGCTTCTTTCAAGATTAAGTGGTCTATTTTTGTATATCCCTCCGGAAACATCGTAAACAACGGGCCGCCTGCGGCTATCTTGGCCCCGAGCCTTTTGCATCTTTCGATAATCTGGTCTATCGAATTTTTCTGAATTACCATTCCTGTCAAGAATACGTAATCCGCCCACTTGATATCTTTGTCGCGCAGCTTCGTTACATTCATATCGATGAGCTTTTTTTCAAACGTTTCAGGCAGCATTCCAGCAACGGTAAGCAGTCCAAGCGGCGGAAGAAATGATTTTTTGGATATAAAGTTAAGTGCGGTTTTTAAGCTCCAGAATGTGTTTGGCACTTCCGGGTTTATGAGCAGAATTTTCATTTCAAACCCCTTAGCCGGTTTTTCGGCTCACTGCCATTTATTCGGGCCATCTGCTCGAATTAATGGGTAGCTATATTTTCAAATCCCTTTTACTTCGAATTATTTTTTTCACAGCCCCATCCCCAGGATAGGCGGATGGATACTATGATAATCTCTTCTCGATATGGGTTTGTAAATAAGTAAATTGCTTAGTTAGCGTAATCACTTGATGATTAACGGTTTATATCGCAAATAAATTTAAAATCTAATCGAAAATCGTATTATTTCTTTTTTAAAATGAAAAAGCCCTGCCAAGCAGGGCCTTTCCTTTAAATCATTTTGGTCTTAATTCTTATTTTGGGATTACGTTGGTCGCGCATGGCCCTTTTTTGCCCTGGCCAACCACGTACTCTACAACCTGTCCTTCAGCCAGGCTTGCATACCCGGATGATTTTATTTCCGAGTGGTGAACGAACAAGTCCGGGCCGCCGTCGTCGGCTACTATAAACCCGAAACCTTTTGAATCATTGAACCATTTTACTTTACCTGTACTCACTAAACTGCTCCTTGGCCTTTTAATCGGCCGTCAATCTATAATGCCTCTCAAATTTTTCTGGCTGAGAATATCCTCGAGAAGCTAAAAGATATGCCCTGCAAAATGCTTATTATAACGCAGATTTAAACTTATGCATTAAAAATTAATATTTTTTTATCAGAATTTCCAAAAACTGCTATTTTGTCCCTGATTATCAGGGATTAATGCTGTTTTTCTTGTTCAAATTCTATCTTTATTATGCTTTATTATGTTGTTCCTGCGGCTTTATGATATGAAGAGAACGCATAATTTTTTCTTCTTCAGACATCTGGTACAGATGACAATGACAATATGCCTCATGGTTATATACGCTCAAAGTGCGATTACAATTGGGAAATGCACATTTTCTGCCCTCCGCTGAGGTTTTTACCGCTTTTGACATAATTACTCCATTGGCTCAATTGCCAAATAAAAAAGCCGCAAAGGTTAGTTTATCTTCCCTTGCGGCCTAAGACTCTTCTAATCTCTGTATAATACTCTTTATAGCACATTATTGTTCTATGTCAATCATTTAATATTACAGTGACTTTTAAGGGACTTATTGAGGGAGGCAAATCGGAAATATCTTCACTCTCCGGCTTTGTTTCGCTAAAATAATCACTTTGAGCTAAAATCGATTACGTTTCTAATATAAGAGATTGGAGGTCCATATGAATCGCAGGATGTTTTTAAAGTCAGTCCCTGCCGTCGGCTTTATTGGTATCGCAAATTCTGCCTTCGCGCAGGATGCAAATACCCAGGCGTCTCCAAATCCTCAATCAATTGCGGCAGATGAAATCATCAAACTCAATCAGCCGGATTTAAACGGCGGCCTCTCTTTAATGCAGGCATTAAAGAAAAGAAAAACAATCCGCGAGATGTCGGATAAGAAACTTACATTGCAGCAATTATCGGATTTGCTCTGGTGCGCAGATGGCGTAAACCGCCCCGAAGGTAAACGCACCTCGCCTGCCGCCATGGGGATTTATTGCGTCGATATCTATGCCATCTTAGCTGAAGGCATCTATTTATATGATGCGCCGAAAAATGAGTTGAAACTGATTGCAAAAGGTGATTTTCGAAAATCAGCCGGCATGCAGGATTTTGTATCCATGGCACCACTCAACCTCCTTTATGTCTTTACTCTAAGAAATCCAAAAGAATCACGAGGTCCGGTTCCGGAGGAAAGGCGTAAGGTCTGTGCAGATGTCGAAGTCGGCTGCATCGTTCAGAATGTCTATCTATACTGTGCTTCCCAGGGATTAGCTAGTGTAGTCCGCGGCATG
>CAYSKP010000108.1:0-9134 GCA_964431645.1 uncultured Pirellulales bacterium | reverse complement strand
GTAGTATATAAACATACATTATTCGTTCTGTGTCCGGCCGGGAAAGCCGGCACACTAAACAGTAAAACCAATTTTTTTAACAAAAGGAGAATAGCAAAATGGCAACAAAGGTAGCGATAAACGGCTTTGGGCGAATCGGCCGGGCCGTAACGAGAATTTTAATGACCCGCAAAAACAATCTTGAGCTGGTCGCCATCAATGATTTGACAGACGCAAAGTCATTGGCGCACCTGTTCAAGTATGACACCGTGGAAGGCAAATGGCAGGGAACAGTCGAGGCAAAAGGCACGGACCTGGTAATCAACGGCAAGACGATAAAGGTGCTGGCCGTGAAGAACCCGGCGGAGCTGCCGTGGAAAGATATGGGCGTAGATATCGTCGTGGAATCGACAGGCATATTCACAAAGGCATCATCGGAAAAAGGCGGATACGCAGACCACATAAAGGCAGGGGCAAAGAAGGTCGTGTTAACCGTTCCGGCGAAGGACGATATTGAGGCCACAATCGTGATGGGCGTCAATGATAATAAGCTGACCAAGGATGTAAAATGCGTATCGAACGCAAGCTGCACGACGAACTGCCTTGCACCATTGGCCAAGGCCTTAAATGACGCGTTCGGTATCGAGAGCGGAGTAATGACAACGATTCACGCGTATACAAATGACCAGAAAGTCGCAGACCAGATTCATAAGGACCTGCGAAGGGCAAGGGCGGCCGCAGCGAATATGATTCCGACAAGCACAGGCGCGGCAAAGGCAATCGGCAAGGTCATTCCGGAACTGGATGGCAAGCTCGACGGCTTCGCGGTGCGAGTGCCGATTCCGGTAGGTTCCCTTGTTGACCTTGTAGTCAATGTAAAGAAAGAAGTCACTAAGGATGACGTTAACGCGGCATTGAAGAAGGCATCGGAAGGCCAGATGAAAGGGTACCTGGTATATTGCGATGAGCCGATCGTAAGCAGCGATATCGTCAATAACCCGGCTTCGAGCATCTTCGATTCACTTTTGACGATGGTAAAGGGCAAGACGATTAAGGCGATTAGCTGGTATGACAATGAGTGGGGATATTCGAACCGCACGGTTGACATAATGGAAAAAATGGCAAAACTCTAAAAGTTGAAGGCCCGCTTAAATGAGCGGGCCTTTTTTTTCATCTTTGAAGCGTCCAAAAATTTCACAATGTGCTTTTAAGGATAATGGATTATGAACGAAAAGCAGCTTGAACAGACATTGGTCCTAATCAAGCCGGATGCTCTCAAAAATTCCATCACAGGATTTATATTTTCGCAATTATCAGAATTTCATACCGGGGCGCGCTTCGCGGCGGCAAAGGTCGTTAATGTTTCAAGGTTTCTCGCCGAGGAGCATTATGCTGAGCATTACGGCAAAGCTTTTTATGAATCCCTGCTGGATTATATCACGGGGACAATTCATTATACTGAAGAGGAGAAATGGAAACGCAGGGTAATAGCAATTGTCTACCAGGGTGAAGGTGCGCTGGATACTATCAGGGCATTGGCAGGGCCGACGAATCCGCATGACGCAAGGGAGAAAAAGCCGGGATGCATCAGGTCATTGGGGACAGTTGTGCCGATTAAAGACGCAGAAGGCAAAGTAATCGGCAATCGAATGGATAATTTAATTCATACTTCGGCGTCGCACCCTGAAGCTGAAAGGGAAATCAAGCTGTGGTTTTTGCCAAACGATATACCGCCGATGATGAGGGCTTATCCAGTTGAGATTTGCCCGACTCATTATTATTATAAAGATGGTAAACTTTATGAAAATTACGAGCGTGACAGCGTTTTCCTTTTGGGGCCGGGAGATGTGGTTTGGAAGAGCGATTTGGAAATTTTGAAAAGCCACGCGAAAAATGAGCCGGCAAAGGGAAGATTAAATACTGTTGTGGCGAAATATCTTATAAATAGAATATAAATTGAAGAGAGGAGATAACATGGCAAAAAAAACGATAGCGGATATAAACGTAAAAGGCAAAAAAGTATTTATGCGGGTCGATTTCAATGTACCCATCGATGAGAGCGGGACTATTACAAGCGATAAAAGAATCGTGGCCGCCCTTCCATCAATAAAGAAGGTGCTCGAAGACGGGGGCTCGCTGATTCTGGCAAGCCATTTGGGCAGACCCGATGGCAAGCCGGACCCGAAGGCCTCAATGAAACCTGTCGCAAGCCGGCTTTCGTCTCTGCTGAATAAAGAAGTAACATGCGCATCCGATTGCGTCGGACCGGAAGTTAAAAAAATCGCAGCCGGTCTTAAAGCAGGTGATGTCCTTCTTCTTGAAAATGTACGCTTCCACAAGGAAGAGGAAATCAAGGATAAAAAGGCAAAGGATGACCCGGCACTTCGCAAGGCAAAGGATGAATTTGCAAAACAGATGGCTGAATTAGCTGATGTTTATGTAAATGATGCATTCGGGACCGCACACCGCGATAACGCATCGATGTATACAGTGCCGGCGATGATGAAAGGCAAACCACGCGTCATTGGTTTTTTGGTCGAAAAGGAATTGAAATTCCTGGGGGACACCGTCGCTAATCCGGTGAGGCCTTTTGCGGCCATCTTAGGGGGCGCAAAAGTCTCGGATAAAATCGGTGTAATCGAAAACCTGATGACGAAGGTAAATAGAATTCTTATCGGCGGCGCAATGGCCTATACATTCTACAAAGCCAACGGCAAAAACGTGGGCAACAGCTTATGCGAAGATGATTTTGTCGCAAAGGCAAAGGAACTGCAGGAAAAAGCAAAGGGCGCAAAATGCGAGCTGCTTTTGCCGGTAGATGATGTGGTCGCAAAGGAAATTAAGGCGGGAGCTGAAAATAAAGTTGTAAGCGGCGGGATTGAGGCAGGATGGCTTGGAGTCGATATTGGGCCTGCTACACGGAAATTATTCGCAGAGAAACTGGCGGATGCCAAGACAATCGTATGGAACGGGCCGATGGGCGTTTTCGAGATGCCGCCATTCGATGAAGGGACAAAAGCGGTCGCACAGGCAGTCGCGGACGCCACAAGCAAGGGCGCAAAAAGCGTGATAGGCGGCGGAGACAGCGCAAGTGCATTGAAAAAGCTGGGACTGGATAAAAAGGTGACGCATATCTCAACAGGCGGCGGCGCATCGCTTGAATTCCTTGAAGGCAAAAAATTCGTCTGCCTGGAAATTCTTGATGAAAAATAATATTTAACGATATTAGAATTAGAGATAATGAAAAAAAACAAAGGCAATTGGGGTCTGCTGAATCAAAAGAGATTTGAGAAATTGGAGCAGGAAAGAAAGCAGCGATTGAGAAAACTTTCCTGGAAGAAAGCAATAGGTCTTGAAGAACAAATGCTGTCTTCCAAGCTTACCCGGGAATGGAGAAAGAATTTTTCCAAAGACAAACCAATTTCCTTAAAATTATCATTGCATAAAAAGCGAGAAAAATAATGATTTTGTTAGAAGACGTCTACAAAAAAATTGTGACGTTTCTAAACAAGGAGAAATATAAATATATAATTATTGGAGGGATTGCCGCCGGAACAATTGGTGAGGCAAGAGCAACCGGAGATGTCGATGTTGATATAATAATCAACAGAGAAAATGTCGCTGCATTTTTGGATAAATTGACAAAAGCAGGATTTAGAGTTTCAAAAAGAATATGTCTTAAATCTGTCGAACAGACTGGAATTTTTCAAATAAAATTCGACAAATTTGATATCGATTTTCTCATTGCTTCAACAGACCTGGAAATGTGTGCGTTTAAAAGAGCTCGGATAAGAAAGTTGTACGGGATAAAAGCTTATTTCCCGACCCCGGAAGATATGATTTTATTGAAAATTATTCCCGGCAGAGATAAGGACCTGTTAGACGCCAAAAACATTGTTACTCGACATAAACAAAGGCTCGACGTCAAATACCTTAAAGAGTGGGCAGCAAAGCTTTGCGAAGAAGCGGAAGATATGAGAATTTGGAATATACTCAGAGATTTACTGGGTGAAAAATGAAGATGAAATTACCAAAGGCCGGAACAGTCGAGGTGAATCCGTCGATACTGAGTGCAGATTTTGCGCGACTGGCGGATGAGCTTGCGGTCATTGAAAAGGCCGGAGTGAAAATGGTCCATCTAGATGTAATGGATGGCCATTTTGTTCCTAATATCACAATCGGGCCGCCTGTAGTTGAGAAACTTCGGCAGCACAGCAATCTATTTTTCGATTGCCACCTGATGATTACTGACCCTCGAAAATATGGGCCGATTTTTGTCGAAGCAGGCGCTAATAATGTGACTTTTCACATCGAAGTTGAAAAAAATCCCGCAGATTTGATAAAAAAACTTCATGATATGGGAGCATCAGCGAGTCTTTGCGTTAATCCCGAAACACCCGTAAGCTCAATAGAAAAATATGCACGGCTTTGCGATATGATTCTGGTTATGACGGTTCACCCCGGCTTTGGCGGTCAAAAATTCATGCACGATGCGGCAAAGAAAATAAAAGCTGTCCGGGAACTTGTAGGGCCCGAAATCAGGGTCGAGGTTGATGGCGGCGTAGATGTCGATACTACACCTATCGTAGTGGGCTACGGCGCGGATACACTGGTCGCAGGCAACGCAATCTTTTCAAAAAAGGACCGGATAGCAGCAATAGAGGCAATTCGAGAAGCAGCAAAATAATCTTTCTGGAAATCGGCATTAATTTCTGGTAGAATCCCTGAATCCTTTGAACACAAATTAATTCGATTATGGCAAAAGAAGCTAAATCAAAATGGAATGGTTTTTCGCTCAAAAAGCGAAAGGAAATGCCCGACGGGCTGTGGACAAGGTGTCCGGCCTGCGAGCATATGCTTTATAAAAGCGCGGTTGAGAAAAATTTAAACGTCTGCCCCGAATGCGATTATCATTTCCGAATCGATGCATTAACACGAATCAACTACATTGTCGACGAGAGTTCTTTCGAAGAAACCCACGATCATCTGACAAGCAATGACCCGCTTGATTTTAATTTCAGAGGCACTACTTACCGCCAGAGGTTAAAGGCCGATGAGCTGAAAAGCAATTCCAAAGAGGCAATGCGAATCGGCAAGGCCTTCATAAAAGGAAGAGGCGTGGTGCTGGCCGTAATGGAACCAAATTTTCTGATGGGGTCCATGGGTTATGTAGTCGGCGAAAAACTTTGCCTGGCAGTCGAAAAGGCAATTGAAGAAAAACTGCCGCTGGTAGCGATATGCTCATCGGGCGGGGCGAGAATGCACGAGGGGGTCGTGTCGTTGGGACAAATGGCCAAAACAAGCGCAGCTTTGGCTAAATTTGATAAGGAAGGCGGGTTTTTCATCTCAGTTCTTACTGACCCGACAACCGGAGGAGTGACAGCGAGTTTTGCTATGCTCGGAGACTGCATGATTGCCGAGCCGAAGGCATTAATCGGCTTTGCGGGGCCAAGAACAATCGCAGAGACGATTAAGGTTGAATTGCCTGACGGTTTCCAGACGGCGGAATTTATGCTTGAGCATGGCTTTGTTGATATGATTGTTCATCGAAAAGACCTTCGAACCGAAATCGCCAGGCTTATAGATTATTGCCAAAAATAAGTAAGAGGTTTTGCCACAGAGTTTTTTTTAGCCACAGAGGACACAGAGTTCACAGAGAAAATTTAATTTAAATCACAAATCCGAAATCCAAAATATCAAACAAGCACCAAATTAAAAATAAACCGCAGAATTTTTACCGTCCGCCGCCACGAAAAAGGCGGCGAGATCATGCAAGATGCGGACAGAGACTGCAAAGAACAATTTTTAATCAAATTTAATTTTCGCGTGCACTATATTGCCATTTGAAGGATAGATGACATTAAGAATGTTGTCTTTATCAAACTCGGCAGATATATAATTTCCATACATTTTACTTGGAGTATTATCTATGCCATTCAGTACAACTTCTTCATTACTCCATTTATTACCTTTTTTGAGCTTGTGAATCAGAGATCCGTTATTGTTAACCCAAATGACGTGCACATTTCCAACAGAATCAATCCTTACCAACGGAACAAGACCCTCACCAATATTTTCAACATTGCTGAAGTTGCCGTTTACGCTTTGTGAATAATAAATATTAGATAAAATTGTTATTTCTTTATTAATACCCCCTTCAACAATAATATTTCTGTTAATCCATGAGAAAACAATTACAATATCATCATTAAAATTATCAATTGAAACTTCTCCAAATAAATAATTTGGAAATATCGGTCTATTTTCATAAATAGCATTATTTTGAGATACTTTTTTCTTTTTTAAGTTATATTTTGTATATTGCAATATTACAGCAGATGGGGGCGAAGTCTCTCGTTTGTCCGCACCTATTTCTTTCATTCTAAAACCAAAAAAGTGAATAAAATCTTTTTCAGATATCACTTTTTTAATGTAATAACATTCATCTATATTTCCTTCATAAGGAATTTGATGATATTGAAGTGTTTTGTAATTGTGTATTTTAGACAAAACAGGTTTATCATAATATTTACCATGCCCCCCAGATAAAACTGTTTTTAGAAATTCAGAAGGATTACGAGGTAATTGTGTTTGGTAACCTAATAAATATAAATTGTTAATATCCTCAGGAATATATATTACTTTACAACTCGTTTCGCCTCCATTTGAATATGTGAGATCATCTCCGATGGTTATATGTTTTTCAAGAACAATATCTTTTTTGACAGTATAAATGTCAATATGACTTTCATTAGGCATAAAGGCTAAATAAAGCGTTCCATCTTTTACAAAGCCATTTAAATAATCTCCATACTGGTTTGTTGACATCAATTGATTATTGAGATATAGAAAATCAGGTGTATTCACCACCACAAAAATGTTGTTTTCATTGTCAATAAACAGATTAAGAGAAAACATGTTCGAAACTTCAAACTTGTAATTTGAAAGCGATTTTGTGCTAATAATTTCCGGCTTTGCCTGCAAATTACTCACAAAGATTAACAATACACACAATACATTTAGAAAATATTTATTATTCATTTGCACCTTCCATTTATAACAGTCACAAAATAAATATCAATTATCTTTCCTGCTCGAATCTCGTAAAAATTTAAGTCTGACCTGCGACTGAAAGCACTAAAGCAAAAACTTTTGAGGCCCCTGCTTGTTTCAAGGTCTTGGCACATTCGTTAAGAGTAGCACCTGTAGTTTTAATGTCATCAACCATACAGATTTTTTTACCTGTAAATGGATGCCTGTATCTGACAGCAAACGCTCCGGCCACATTTCTGGCCCTTGCAGCTAAGGTCATCATCGTCGGCTGCATTTTTGTATGGTGAATGCGAACTAAATCAGTGCTCAAAATCGCAAAAGGATGCTTTAATCCTTTTGCTATAAGGTGCGAATGATTATAGCCGCGGATGAGACGTCTTTGCCAATGCAGCGGCACAGGGACAAAGTAATCGATATCCTTTAAAAATGAGCTTGTCTGCAAGGCGGTATCAGCAAGCCAGACCATAATTGAGGCAAGCTCAGTTTTATCGTGCTTAAATGCCAGAATCATGCTGCGAAGCGATTCGGCATATCTGCCTGCGCGGGCTATTGCATCAAAATGAATATCTTCGGATTTGCAATTTTGGCAAAAGCCGTCAGACGAAGCATAGGGGCTTACATCCCGGCCGCAGCGGCGGCAATAATTGGCGGAACATACATTTTTGAGGCCATCCCAGCAATCAGAGCATAAGACACTGCCGGCTTCAACTTTGCCGGCGCCGCAGTTTACGCACTTATCAGGCCAAAATAACTGGCCTAATCCATTCAATGTATGATGTACTGCTTTTAAGAATCTGGGTTTATGTCTGGCTGTAATTTCCATTATTGGGGATTGCAGCGTCCGCAGGGACGCTTGCCCGCGTTTACTGCATCTTCTTTACTGTTATAAGCGACAAGATTTTTCTCGGAAATTCTTTTTGCGGAAGGACAGCCTGCTTTATGAAAGACTTCGCTGTTCCTCGACCCAACAAATTTTACTTCAGTCTCCTGCTGCTTTTCTGTTTTTGTATTTTTCTCGACGTTGGCTTTGCGGGGATGCCGGCCGGATTGATTAACATCTGATTTGCTATCGTAAGCAATTCTCGAACTATTTGAAATAAACGCTTTTATATGCTGCTGAACAATAGAATTAACCTGGGCAGGGACATCATCAATAGAAACTGTTTTTAATCCTGAATCCGTTTTCCATACCTGACCGCTGAAGTTTGTCTTAATATCAGCATCAGGTAATTTAACATCTCGAATTAAAGAGGTCTGCACAAATATAATGTATTGCCCGCAGGATTCGATTTTCAGCAGGCTCAAATTTATATTTAATTCGGGAATACCTTCGGCCTGGGATATTTTGAATCCGGAATCAGTCAGGCGGTTTACTGCATCTGTTTTTGCAGCTTGCAATTTAAATACATCAGTATCAGGGATAGTATCGTTGGCTTTGAGAGTAACCGATAACTCTTTTAAATCAGCTAATGCCGGATTAAAATTTTTGGATAATGCAATGTCGAGGTTTAGAAAAACAAAAAACAAGACCATTACTGTGAGCAGGCGTGTGGCTCTCATACATTCTCTCCCAAAAATAAATTTTTGATTTTATGCAATCAACGCAAAGGCATCTGCAACAGGCATACCTTCAAAAATGCCCAGGGCCTTTGCTTTTTCATTTATTTTTGTCACCTTGCGATTGGGAAACCGGTCAAGGGTGCCAATTGGATTATCGGGAGAGCTTTCGACTAATGCCGCCGCAACTCCATAACGCTGACAGGCGTCTACATCTATCGCGGGGCAGGCAAGAAAACCTTTAGAACCGGTGACAATTAAAATATTAAAACCAGACCATTTTGTCTGGACACCTTCAACAGGGCCTTTGGGGGTCTCGTATATTTTTTTATTGATTTCCATAATTATGCCTTTACTTCTGTGCTTTCTTTTTGCCCGCTTTTTTAGCAGGCTTTTCCTGAGGCTTAGGAGCTTCATGGTGAATGGGAGAACCCAGCATTGACTGTATTTCTTTTAATTTCTCCTGAAGCATTTGCTGTGATTTAGCCTCGATTGTAAGCCGCAGCAGAGGCTCAGTATTACTTGGCCTGCAATTAAAACACAAG
>CAYSKP010000107.1:0-24673 GCA_964431645.1 uncultured Pirellulales bacterium | reverse complement strand
TGCTGACGATTGCAGACAAAATAAAATACGACGATTTAGTTGTGCTGGAACTTTCAAGTTTTCAAATTGAGCAATTGGCCCAAAGCAAAAAGGCGCCTCACGTGGCGATACTGACAAACCTTACGCCAAATCATCTCGATCGCTATAAAACTTTCGAGAATTACTGTAAGGCCAAGGAACTTATATTCCAAAATCAAAAGTTAAATCTCAATCAGCCGGCGGTTTCGATTTTTAATGCCGAAGATAAGATTGCTCGTCTATGGTTTGAAAAATACAGCAAAGACAAAGGGAGGCGCTGTTTAAAATTTTCGCCTGATGATGTTTCTGAAGATATCCACAGCAATTTCAGTCTGCCGGGAAGGGCTAACCTTTCAAATCTGGCTTGTGCAATTGGCATTGCACGCTGTTTTGGAATTTCAGACAAACAGATAATGAAGTGCTTGCCTGATTTCAGGGCATTGCCTCACAGATTGGAGTTTGTGGCAGATAGTAAAGGGGTTTGCTGGTATAACGATTCGAAGGCGACCACGCCTGATAGCGCGATTGTCGCACTTGAGGCGTTTGAAAGGCCTTTAATCATAGCGGGAGGCTATGATAAACATATTCCATTCGATGAATTCGGGGCAAAAATAGCTCAAAAAGCGAAGGCCGCAATACTTATAGGCCAGACGGCACAGACGATAGGAAAAATTATTCAAAATCATCCGCAAAATAAGGCACAGGTAAAATTTACCAAGACCCTGGAAGAGGCGGTCAAGTTAGCAAATGAAATCGCTGTGAAAGGTGATGCGGTTTTACTGAGTCCTGCGTGTGCCAGCTATGATATGTTTGAAAATTATGAGCAGCGAGGCGAGCAATTTATCGAATTAGTCAACAAGGTGATCCGCTGATTATCGGAACTTAACAATTGATAATTGATAATTGATAATTGATTATTTAATCGGAACGGGGGTTTAAATCATTAATTATCAATAATCAATAATCACTTTCTTAAGCCGTCCCTTAAAAACGACGATTGCCGTATTGCAAACACATTAAACGTCCTTTTTGAGGAACCTGCGATGGAAAATACATCTGAGCGGAGAAGAGAACAGAGACTAAGATACCACTGGCCAGTATGGTTCGCCGAAAATTTCGCGGGTATGCTCTCACAGGGGCAAATGGTCGACGTTTGCAGCGGAGGGGCGGCCTTTACCTGTTACGCAGATACTGGCTGCCCTTATCCGGGTCAACAGATTACAACGCGCTTCAGTGTTCCGTATTATCATGAGGATGCGCGTTTTGATATAAGTGATTTCATTCGGGGGGGACAGGTTTGCCGAGTTCAGCATTTAGGCTGCGGATTGACAAAAGTGGCATTGAAATTTCATGAGCCGCTGCCCTTTAAACCGGGTGAACTTGCGAATTCACGTTCAAAACAGAAAGACATACCCGAATTCGTAATGGTTTAAGAATCTCTCCTTATATACTTCTAAATTTTTCAAAATGGGAGTGCTGGGATTCGAACCCAGGACCTACGCATTAAAAGTGCGGTGCTCTACCAACTGAGCTACACTCCCAATGAATAAAGATTCACCGAGGCGAACAGAATACTCATTTGGCCCCATTTTGTCAATGGCTGTTTAACGTATGCTGATTGTATTTTGAATTTAATATGCAGTTAATAGGCGTATTTGGAAATCATCAAGTGTCCAGCTTTGGACAACATTCATAACAGTGCCATCCATTTTTTTGATATAAACTTTAGTCATATTATCAGCAGTTATGCCAAAGGGCGTGCCGCTGTTTGGGGTTTGCGGATAGAGGATATTTGCGCTAAGAATATTCCAAGCCGCGATATTGGTGTTATTAAAATAAGGCGGCTCTTCTATTTTAATGCCCTTAACAGCAATAGATTTGATTAGAGCCTGCTGTTCAAAACTTTCCGGCTCGGCGGCGGGCAAAACGGAAACGCCATCTCTAACTCCCGCAAATAAAGTTGAACTTTCCATGCTGCCAACTGTGACTTTTCCAATATTGCCATGGGACAATATTTTGGAATTATATAACCAGTTTACGCTTAATTTGCCGAGAGCAGGTATCTTTAAATGGGGGAGTTGATTTAAATTAATATCGGTTGTATAGAATTCGTTAGCTGATATGCTTTTTATGGAGTTGCACGTCCAGTCGCCAAAGATTGTGTCTTTGGCTTTTACAGTGCCGATATTTGCATCAACTACCACATCGAGAGTCAAATCGCCCAAAATTTGTCTTTTTCTGTCGCCGTTAGCAGTTATGCTGCCGATCGAAGGTGCCTTGAGCAGACCACCATGCCAGGCTGTTAGTTTCAGTGACTTAATTTGTATTTCGCTATCTATGGTAACGTCGCTAACCTGGTCAAAATACATTCTTACGGCTGCTCTCGGATTTATAGACTCATTTAATATAGTGGAGTCGGTTACGTCATTTAGAATCAATTTTCCAATCGGACCTGTCCCTACAGAGCCTGCCAAATTCACTTTTTTGGCAGAGATGCCTTTTAAAGGTCCCACGCAGGTAATATCGTGAATACTTGTTTCAATATTTGATTTTGTAAGGATAGTGAACTGGGATTTTTCAGTAGTGTCATGTAAAATGACTCTTCTGGTCACAGCAGAATTTATTATTTCACCCCATCCGCCGCCCGTAAGTGTAAACCTGACAGGCGCATTATTAGCATCGTAAATAATGAAAGGTTTTTTACTGAACCGGTTGAATTCGTATGCCCCCATATCAACAAAATCGACGGGCCCTGTGCCGGTATTATATATTTCAGCAATATCAACAAATCGATTTAATCCGCAAATATCCTGTGTAATTCCTGCGACAATCAACTTATTACTGTCGCCTGCGTCAATGCAGGGTGAATTGATGTCCAAATTTGCCAAAGTCCCATTACTAAAACAGGGGTCTGCGTTTATATTGCCTAATCCGGTGAAGCCGCCTTCGATGTCGCTGTATGTGACTACAGGATTTCCGGAATCGGTAAGTATTTCATTTGGCGTATCGTTCCATAGGATGCAGCTTGTTATATTGGGGCTGCTGTTGTAATTGTATATCCCGCCGCCGGAGCTAGCTGTATTGTCTACGAATGTGCAATTGATGACATTTGGACTGCTGTTGTTAACGCTATTGGCAATTCCTCCTCCTGATGCGCCGGCAGAATTTAAAGCAAATAAAGAATTGATTATGGTTGGTCTGCTTGCGACATTATTCATAATTCCGCCGCCGTGAGTACCGGCAGTGTTTGACTCGAAAAGACAGTTTTTTATTAATGGGCTGCTTTGCTCATTGTAAATGCCAGCACCGTGAACACTGCTGCTATTTTCAAAGAACGTGCAGTTGCTAATTTCCGGATTAGCGTTTATGTTGGCCATTGCTCCGCCACTTTGAGCCGCATTATTAGAACTGAACACACAGTTTTTAATAGTGGGGCTGCTATTTTGATTTAGCATTCCGCCGCCGTAGTTGTTTATTCCAGTTCCATTGGCGTTACCTCCTTCGATAGTAAAGCCTTCGATTATAGTGTTTGCGTCTTCACCGGTTACGCATTGGATGACATGGTCGTCTCCATCGGCATTTAATGTAGTTTGAGAGTTCCCGGCACTGCTGAAAAGTCTTATCGCCTTGCCGTGAAAATTGATTGGTTCATAATAAGTTCCAGGAGACAATTCAATCTGGTCGCCATCGTTGGCATCATCTATTGCCTGCTGAATCGAATCATAAAAGGTGTTTTGGGTAATATTATGAATCTGGGTCAAAATAATAATATCGTAAGCCTTTGTTTGGGCCGCTATCGTGCAAAATGCCAATAACACAAACACAAGAATTTTCAGCATTGTCGATTTTTTCATTTTTGAAGCCCTCACATCAAAATTATAATTTTTGATAGGTGATGGAAAAGAAAATGATACCTGAGTCAAAGAGATGCCGCTTCATTATTTTTCCTCTCCAGTTTTTTAAAAGAAAAAACTGTTTTCCATAAAATGACCACGTAATAATGATTATAGTTATTTTTAAAGTCTTAGTCAATGGTTCTCTGCTGCAGTTTATTTATAAGGATTGACATCATCTTCTCACAACGTTACTATCATTCGCCTATTTTTTAATTCTGGAGCTAATAAAAATGACAAATGTTTCGTTGATAACTGGCGATGGAATCGGGCCGGAGATTGCAAAGGCCGCACAAAGATGCATCGATGCTACGGGTGCAAAGATCAAATGGGAAATCTGTGAGGCGGGAATAGACGTAATGCGGAAGGCGGGGACTCCGCTGCCGGAAGCCACAGTCGAATCCATAAAAAAGAATAAACTTGCGCTCAAGGCCCCTATTACGACACCTGTAGGGACGGGCTTTCGCAGCATAAATGTTCACCTTCGCCAGATATTTGATTTGTATGCGTGCCTTAGACCATGCAAGAGCTATAAGGGCGTTCGAAGCAAATATTCAGATATTGACATTGTAATAGTTCGCGAGAATACTGAAGACCTTTATGCGGGTGTCGAATTCGAGAAGGGTAAAGATGATACAGCCGAGCTTATCAACTGGCTAAATAAGCATAATAAAAAACAAATCAGGTCAGATTCCGGCATAAGCATCAAGCCAATTTCTATAACTGGAACAGAAAGAATAGTTCAGTATGCCTTCGATTACGCACGCAAGATGGGACGCAAAAAAGTCACGAGTGTTCATAAAGCAAATATTATGAAGTTTACCGATGGTCTCTGGCTGGAGGTCAGCAGACAAATAGCCGCAAAGAATAGCGACATACAATTCGAGGACCGGATAGTAGATAACATGTGCATGCAGCTTGTGCAGAAACCTGAGTTGTATGATGTCCTGGTTTTACCCAATTTATATGGGGACATAATCAGTGACTTATGCGCAGGTTTAATAGGAGGGCTTGGAGTTGCCCCGGGCGCAAACATAGGAGCAAACACGGCAATATTCGAGGCAACTCACGGAAGCGCGCCGAAATACAAAGGCCTTAATAAAGTAAATCCGACGGCTCTGATATTAAGCGGAGTTTTGCTGTTGCGGCATATTGGAAATACTGCCGAAGCAGATAAATTAGAAAAAGCAATAGCTGCCGTAATAGCCGAGGGCAGAGATGTTACATACGATATGAAAGAGAACAGAGATGACCCGACGGCCGTTGGCACGCAGGAAATGGCCGATGCAATCATAAAAAAAATGAAATAATTAAAAAATTCCTCCTAAAATTCACATTTAATCTTGTGAACATGCTATAATATTCTTACGTAAATCGTTTTTGTTATTTTTGAGGAATCCTGGATGAAAAAACAGAAACATACGCGCTTTGCTTTTAAATCTTTAAAATTCTGGTCAAAAATCGCCGTTATTGCATTTTTTATTTTAACACCATTCGAATCAAGCCTGGCCGACTGGGACAGGGTGCAGGGCAATTCCATGTATCCTACGATACTTGATGGCGATTTGATAGATGTTGATACAATGGCTTATGACTTCAGATTTCCATTTACACAGTTGAGTTTATCAGAATGGTCAAAGCCGCAAAGAGGTGATATTATAACCTGCTTTTCTCCCAAAGACAGCAGGCGATTAGTCAAAAGGATTATTGGGCTGCCTGGGGACACAATCGAATTGATTTCAAATATAATTTTCATCAATGGAATTGCTCTTAATTATAGCGATGTTAAATGGAATAAGGGATTTGCTGCTAACTTGAATAAAAATAGCGTATTTGCAATGGAAGACCTCGATGGTTATGAGCATTTGGTTATGGGAATTCCTTCATTTGAGGCGATACGGAATTTCGGACCTGTTAAAGTGCCCATTCGCCACTATTTTGTATTAGGCGATAACAGGGACAACAGCAAGGATTCACGAGATCTTGGGTTTATTAAAAGAACTGCAATTATTGGAAAAGTAAAGTCTGTGATGTTTTCATCTGATAAAAAACAAAAGAACCGTCCTCGTGTTGAAAGAATATTTGCAGACTTGAAATAAAAAGCATCTAATGGTATAAAAAGTCCCTTTAAGGGCTTTTTATTGAATCAGAGGGATTGGCAAATAATAGTTTCGGGTAAAACAGAAGGCTTTTGGGCAAGCCTGATGCGATTTTTGCTTGAAGCAGCCTCCATCGCCTACCGGCTCGTTATTCACATTCGAAATTTGCTCTACTCTAAAGATTTTCTCAAATCTTATGCAGTAACAAAGAACGGGCTAAAAACTTCAGACAAAATTCAAAACATTCCTGTAATAAGCATAGGCAATATAACAGTTGGCGGGACTGGCAAAACACCTCTTGTAATCTGGTTATGTAATCTCTTGAGGGGAAAAAATATAAATTGTGCCATACTGACAAGGGGATATAAAACCGATAATAGCGCAAATGATGAGCCTGGAATGCTGGCAAAAAATTGCTCCGGAACATCAGTAATTATAAATCCAGACCGTCTGGCCGGAGCGATTGAGGCGGTCAAAAAACACAAAGCTCAAGTGCTTATTATGGATGACGGCTTTCAGCATCGCAGGCTGCGCAGAGATATTGATATTATAACTATAGATGCATTGCGGCCGTTTGGATTTGGTAAATTGCTGCCTGCAGGGTTATTGAGGGAACCTGTATCATCTCTAAAAAGGGCTCATGCAGCAGTAATTACCAGATGTGACCTCATTTCAAAAGATAACCTCACTGAACTGAGTGCCTCAATCAAAAAGATAAATCCTGATTTGATTATTGCACAGGCAATTCACAAACCTGTTTACGCCGTTTGTGAAAAAAAACAGATTTCACTTGATGAATTGAAAAACAAAAATATTTTTGCCTTTTGCGGAATAGCAAATCCTGAGGCTTTTTTGAAGACGATTGGACTAATTGGAGCAAATATCACCGGTTCAAAAATTTATGATGACCATCATAATTATACTTGGGAAGATATAAACGAGATTTATCAGGATGCAGCACAATGCAGTGCACAGATAATTCTTACAACAGAAAAGGATTACAACAAAATCTCACAGCCAAAATCCGGCACGGGTGATTTGTTTATGGCATATCTGGCGGTCCGAATGCAATTTTCGGAGGGCGAGGACCGCATAAAGGAGTTGATTGAAAGGTCTTTTGCGGGTAAAATCTTATAGCAAAAACAGTTTAATCTCAGAAATCCTTATGTATGAAAATCTTTTAAAGACCGTAAGCAAACTGGGCTCACCTAAAATTTTGCTGGTGGGCGATTTTATGCTCGATGTTTATCTATACGGTGACGCCGAGCGGATTAGTCCTGAAGCGCCTGTGCCCGTGCTTAAGGTCAATCGAACTGAATACAGTTGCGGCGGGGCAGGGCTTGTTGCCGCGAATTTATGTGCCTTAGGTGCAGTTCCTATTTGTGTAGGTATTATTGGTAACGATTCAAGCGGTAAGGAACTTAAAGAACGATTAAAAAAAATGGGGGCTGATGTATCAGGCCTGGAGACTATCGAAGGCAGGCCAACAACCACCAAGCAGCGATTGATAGGTCTTGCCCAGCACCGCCATCAGCAGCAGCTATTCAGGATGGATAACGAATCAACTGAGCCGCTAAATGAAAAGCAATATGAAAATCTTGTCAGGATAATAGAGAAAAAATTGAGGAAGGCGGATAATGTTTGTCTGCAGGATTATAACAAGGGAGTCCTTGCCGAGCCATTCTGCAAAAAAGTTATAAAGCTTGCTGCCAGGGCGGGCAAAAAAGTTTTGATTGACCCTTCACCAATAGCTGATTACTCAAAATATGCCGGCGCATCTGTAATTACTCCTAATCGATACGAAACAAAGATGGGAGCCGGTTTTGAAATAAAGACAATCGATGATGCGAAAAGGGCGGCAAAGGGACTTATAAAGAAGCTCAAATTAGAGTCAGTTGTAATTACGTTAGATAAAGAGGGAGCTTATTTGAAGTCTCCCGATTTTGATGAGCATGTGCCTACAAGGCCGCGAGTTGTTTATGATGTAACAGGGGCTGGTGATACGGTTTTAGCGACATTGGCGCTGAGTTTAGCGGCAGGCTGCGATTATAAGAGTGCTGTGGAATTGTCAAATATTGCAGGCGGTATAGAGGTCGAAAAATTCGGCGGGGCTACTGTTACGCGGGATGAAATAGTTACGGAAATCGCTTATTTGAATCGCGGCGGTCAAGGCAAGCTGCGTTCAGTCGAAACTCTTTTGCCGGAATTGGCCTGGCACCGCAAGAAAAAACAAAAGATTGTTTTTACTAACGGCTGCTTTGATGTGATACACAGGGGACATATCGAATATCTGAAGTTCTGCAAAGAGCATGGCGATATTGTTGTAGTCGGCCTGAATAGTGATACTTCTGTTAAGGCCCTAAAAGGGGATGGAAGGCCTGTTCATAACGAGCTTGACAGGGCAACAGTTCTTGCTGCCCTCGAATCTGTGAATTACATTACGATTTTTGAAGAGACAAGCCCGCTTAATATTATTAAAAAAGTTCATCCCGATATTCTGGTCAAGGGACAGGATTGGGAAAAGAAAGGCGTTATAGGGGCAGATTTTGTGAAATCATACGGCGGCAAAATGATTTTAGCCCCTCTTGTTAAAGGCAAAAGTTCGACACTTATAATTGAAAAAATGAAATCATTACCGGCATAGAAATAAAAATATGGTAAGCATCAAGAAAAAACAGGTATTCGAAATAATCCGGACACACAGGAAATTAGTTACCCAACTTGAAGAATCCGGACTTGAAACAATTTCGGATACAGCAGAGATAATAGTTAAGGCATTAAAGAAAAACGGCACGGTTTATATCTGCGGCAATGGCGGCTCGGCAGCCGATGCCCAGCATATAGCGGCTGAATTAGTGAACAGATTCGAATCAAAAAGAAAGGCGTTGCCGGCAATTGCATTTACGACCGATAGCTCTGTCATAACATCGATAGCTAACGACTTCAGTTTTGAAAATATATTTGCAAGGCAGGCAGAGGCGCTTGTAAGAAAAGGCGATATTTTCTGGGCGATTTCAACAAGCGGCTCATCCCCTAATGTTTTGGCTGCTGTTAAGACGGCAAAGAAAAAGAGAGCTGCCGTTATCGCCTTCACCGGCAAAAAGAATAGCCCAATTGAGAGACTTGCCGATATATGTTTTTGTGCGGATAGTGATTCGGCCGCAAGAACTCAGGAAATTCATCTGCTTGCATATCATATAATTTGCAAGCTAATAGAAGAAAGTTTTAGATAGGCTGATTATGCCGAATAAGGCAATATTTTTAGACAGAGACGATACGATAATTGAAGATACGGGGTATATCAATAATCCCGATCTTGTCAAGCTGCTCGATGGCGTGCCCGAAGCTTTGAGCTCGATGAAGGCAATGGGTTATAAACTTGTTGTCGTATCGAATCAGTCGGGTGTAGCCAGGGGAATTTTAACAGAAGAGATACTGGGCCAAATTCACAAACGGCTGGAGCAGCTTTTGGCCCAAAAGGGTATCGCTCTCGATAAAATTTATTATTGTCCATATCATCCCGAAGGAGTTATTCCGAAATACCGCAAGGATAGCGATTTGCGAAAGCCCAATCCCGGTATGCTTCTTTTGGCGGGCAAAGATTTGGATATTGAAATGGCAGAGTCGTGGATGGTTGGCAACAGTATCAGAGATATCGAGGCAGGCCGACGGGCGGGCTGCAGGACTGTAATGATTGAAAGCCGCTCGCATGAGCAGAAACTTCAACCCGGTGAACCGGGACCCGATTACAGGGCAGTCAATCTCAAGGAAGTAGTAAATATTATTAAGATGAGAGCCCGAACAGGACAAAAAACTGTTTCAACAAATATTTCTGCGACTCCTGCGCAGGCGACAACTGTAATCAAGGAAGAACCGAAAGAATCGGCTGGTCCGCAAGAGCCTGTTATTTCAAAACAGGAAACTCCCCCGCAGCCAAGTGAACCTCTGGCGTCAAAGCCAAAGATAGAACAACAGCAAACCATTGAAGAACTGCTTAAAAATATCCTTGAGCAGATTAAAAAAATGCAGCGGACTAATTTATTTGGTGAATTTTCGATAACCCGCCTTATTGCCGGCATCGCTCAGGGGCTGGTGTTTTTGTGCCTGCTTGCAAGCATCTGGTTTTTGACAAGCCCGACCAAAGAATTTAATCACGTCATGATTTCCATAGGCTTTGCCGTAGTTCTGCAGTTAATGGCCATGACATTTTATATTATGCGCGGACCAAAATGATTGATAAATAATTATTGATAATGACGATTACTTCTCGGTGGTCGAATTCGAAAACAAGCGATTACTTTCCACAATTAAAATAATCAATAATCAATTATCAATAATCAATTGAGAGTACAGGATGAGTAACGTTGATAATAATATTATGGTCTGGCTTCCTTCTCCTATGGGAGATGCGATTCTATCCACGCCCGCGCTTAAGGCAATACGCAATAAATTTATTTCTTCTAAAATAACTTTTTTTGCAGGCCCGGTTGTTCATCAGGTTCTTTCGCCATCTAATTTTGCAAATGAATGGCTTGAGCAAAATGGCGGCTTTCTCGATTCAGTAAGATTGCTCAAAAATAAGCATTTTACGCATGCGATTCTACTCAAAAATTCTTTCGGTTCAGCGGTGACATGCCGGCTGGCCGGAATACCGGTTCGCACGGGTTACTCAAGGGATGGCAGGGGGGTATTATTGACACAAAAGCTGCACCCGCCAAAATTGTCTTGCGGAGATTATAAGCCGATATCTGTAGTCGATTATTATTTGGCTATAGCTGCAAGATTAGGGGCTGATATAACGGATAAAAATATCGAATTATCCGTTGAGCCGAGTGATTTTGAAAACTTGAAAACAAAATTACCAGCTGTATTCAACGCAAATGGCCCTGTAATAATTTTTGTCCCCGGTGCTGCGGCCGGACCCAGCAAGCGATGGCTGCCCGAGAGGTTCGCGCGGGCTGCTGACTGGCTATCTGAAAAATACAATGCTGCAATCGTTCTTTCAGTTGCACCGAACGAACAGGAAAAAGATATAGCGGCAAAAATAATTAATTCAGCCGAATATAAAGTTGTAAACCTGGCGGATAGTCCTATTGGATTGGGAGAGTTGAAAGCCCTTATAGCAGGCGCTGATTTGGTTATCTGTAATGATACAGGACCAAGGCATATTGCTATAGGATTAAAGCGAAAAGTCATGACCCTTGTAGGCCCAAATAATCCCGAATGGACCGACCCTGGCTACGAAGATGAAATATTTATTAAAGGCAACGTCTCTTGTGCACCATGTGATAAACCGATATGCAAAGAGAAGTCGCATTTTTGTATGGAGGCAATAACCGTTGAAATGGTCTGCAATGCGGCCGAAAAAATACTGAACGCCGCAGGCTTCGAAAAGCGGGGCGGATAATGAAAGAGTTTTTCGTAGAGCCGGAATATTCAAGCAGCTTTGAGAAGCTCGGATTGACTGATATCGATAGTGTATTTGCGTTTGAATCGGGGAAAAATCTCGTAAAAGATAATCTCGCCTCATATCGAAGCCGTATACAATTCAAAATCGATTCTCCGCCTTCTGAAATATTTCTAAAACGATACGATAATCCCCCGAAAATGACACAATTGAAAAATTGGATAGCGGCGAAGAAACGAATCTCTTGCGCAATGGCGGAGATTGAGGCAGGTCAAAAATTAACAGAGTTTGAAATAAATATACCAAAGATGGTTTCCTGGGGACAAGATTCAAACGGATTTTTTGAAAGCCGCAGTTTCGCGGCAATCGAGGAAATTAAGCAAGGTCAATCTCTCGAGAAAAGTTTGCCTGATTTTTTTAGCAGTTCTGAATCAAAAGAAAATCTGATTTTGCGGAGGAAATTTATTGAGCGATTGGCATTATTTATAAGAAAATTTCACGAAACCGGCTTTCGGCATCGAGATTTATATCTATGCCATATATTCAGGGTTCCCGATGGCAGATTTTATTTAATAGATTTGGCCAGGGTCTTTAAACCAATGATATTGAGCGAACTATACCGTTTAAAAGATATTTCCCAACTGCATTATTCTGCCCCTGCCAAATATTTTTCTAGAACTGACCGGATGAGATTTCTTCAGGCATATCTTGGCCGAAATAAACTAAATTACAGAGATAAGATTTTTGTCAGAAAAGTTATCAATAAGGCAAAAAGTATGGCAAGGCATGATTTAAGGCATGGAAGGATTGTCCCTTTCATTAAATTAGAAGGATAATATTTGTAAATGAAATCGAAGATAGCATTCATAATCGAACACTGTGATGCAGCACTGCGCGGGGCCGAGCGGTCGATTAGTGAATTGGCTGAGGCAACCGGTGCTTTAGGTTTTGAGACGCATATTATTGCCGCCAAAGGCAAGGCGATAAATTCAAACGTGCATGTATTATGTGCAGATAACTTTGGGAAAAGAACCAGCTATAAGCTTTTCGCACGAGCTATAAAAAAACACATTGAGCAAAATCATTATGATATTCTTCATAGTGTCCTGCCGTTTGATTTTGCCGATATTTATCAACCAAGAAGCGGAACTTTTGCCGAGTCGATAATCAGAAAGGCCGAGACTTATCCTGCCATTTTGCAGGGCTTAAAAAGAAAGACTGCTTTTTTAAATTTTCGAAGGACGGCCTGGTTCGATGCCGAGCGGCGGCTTTCAGAAGGAAAAACCGGTCCATTAGTTATAGCTATTTCTGATTATGTAGCCGGGCAGTTCAGGACTCATTACAATATCTCTGAAAATAGAATGATTGTAATTGCCAATGGTATCAAACCGACAGGCTTAATAGAAAAAGCAAAATCCGAATCATTGAGGGCAAAATTGCTGGCTCAATCCAGCAAAGAGGCGAAAAACTTAGTTCTCTTTCTTTTTGCCGGTCATGATTTCAAACGAAAAGGTCTGGACTGTTTAGTCAAAGCAATGGGAGAGGTTCAAAAAACAAATAATAATATGTCTACAGTTGTAATTGTTGCCGGGCGGGGAAATTCAAGCGCCTATCGGCGTATGGCGCAAAATCTGGGAGTCGCAGAAAAGGTTATTTTCTTAGGAGATGTCAAGAATGTGCAGGAATTGATCACGGCGTCGGATGTCGCGGTTTTGCCGACTTTTGATGACCCCTGTTCACGATTTATTCTCGAAGCTTTGGCGGCCGGAAAGCCGGTTATAACTACAAAATTTAATGGTGCAGCCGATCTGTTTACGGATAATCGGCACGGCAAAGTAATCGATGACCCTCGAAATATTTCCGCTTTATCTGAGGCAATCGGATATTTTCTTAACCCTGAAAATTTAAATCAGGCTGCAAATGCGATAATCAGCGACAATCTTCGCCAGAATGTTTCGGTTTCAAGGGTGGCAGCACAGTTAAAAACGATTTATGAAAAAATACTTAAAGGCAGAGGCCGCAGATGAAATTAGCTCTTTTTATTATCGGGTCGTATTTGCTTGGCGCGATTCCTTTTGGAATACTGATTGCTTCTATGCACGGAATTGACCTTCGCAAAATCGGCTCAGGAAATATCGGCGCTACAAATCTTGCGCGAGCGTTAGGTAAGAAATGGGCTTATGTATGTTTCATTCTGGATTTGGCAAAAGGATTATTGCCTACATTTTTAGCCGGTGTATGGTTTGTAAAAGGGGATTCATGGGGATTAATTGCCCAGCTTGCTGTTGGATGCGCGGCAATCATCGGGCATATATTTCCGGTTTATCTTGGATTTAAAGGAGGAAAAGGGGTGGCAACCAGCTTTGGTGTGGCGCTGGGGCTTTGGCCGTATTATACAATTTCTGCCGTCATTGCACTGGTTATCTGGATTATCACTGTTTTGATTTGGAAATATGTTTCGTTTGCGTCACTTTTAGGGGCATTGTCATTTCCAATTGTTCTTATTATTTCCATTCTAATAATTCCCGCCTGGCATTTGAATCATCTATGGCCTTTAGTAATTATTGCATTGATTATCCCGATTATGGTTTTCATCCGTCATAAAGATAACGTTGTGCGCCTAATGGCGGGAACAGAAAATAAAATTCTTCAGAAGTGATAAATAAAAAAAGCCGTCCTGCGATTCTGCATAACGGCTTAATTATAATGAATGTGTCCTCGGCGAGTCAGTCCATAGTTATGTTAACTAACTCTTAATATCGGGCATGCGGCAGCTCAAAGCAAATAGGCAATCCCTTAAATTTAAGGTCGTAAAACCGTAGAAAAAGAAAAAATGAGAGGTGACAAGGATTGACACTCTTTGGAAATAAAGAAGACAATTTAAAAATGCTTAGGTTTCAAGTGCTGTAAGCCCTTCGCGAATGGCGTATTTTGTGAGTTCTGCAATGTTGTTTATCTTAAGTTTATCCATAATATTTCGCCTGTTTGATTCAATGGTTTTTCCACTGACATTAAGGAAATTAGCTATTTGCTTGGTGCTTTTTCCTTCTGCCAATAACTGCAGAACTTCCCGCTCCCGTTGGCTAAGGGCAAGTCCATTGGGCGTAGATTGTTTCGATATACGCTGAACATAATCGTCTATGACAACCCCGGCAACCTTGGGGCTTAAATAAATGCCCCCGCCAAGAACAGTATTTATGGCTTCAATTAACTCATCAAAGAGGCAGTCTTTCAATATATAACCCGATGCACCAGCCTTGAGCATTTCGGCTACAAACCTGCGGCTTGAGTGTATGGATAAGGCAATCACTTTGACATTTTTCAATTCGTCAACAATCTTACGAGTGGCCTCAACTCCGTTAAGATTCGGCATGCTTATATCCATAATTACGAGATTAGGCAAAAACTTGCGTGCAGTTTCAATTGCCTTGCGTCCATCCTCCACCGCCCCGACTACATCAATATCAGGATGCTTTTGCAGCAGTGACGACAACCCCTGCCGGATAATCGCATGGTCATCGACTATCAAAACTTTAGCGGGCATTTTATATCTCCTTTATTGAGGTTTACTCCTTACAGCCTTGCATCCGCCATCCATTTTTGATTCAAAAATAATGTTCATCTGCATAGTCTTTTGATTTAAATTGTGAAATATTTAACAATAAAAATTTTGATTGCTTTTCAGGTAAAGGCATCTCCCTGTGTGACTCATTAACCGCGTGCCAGATAAATGCATAATTCATACACGCTCCTTGCTATAACAGATTCCCTCAGAATCGACAATAATTTTAGTGCAAAGATTAGATATGTCCAGAAAAATCTGAAAATTGATAAAGATTTTATATACAATCTTCTTTGAAAAAGATGTAATTACAGGCGGGCTTTTCTCAGCGAGTTCTTTTGGAGATTTACCTGTTTTAACTATTTCCTCTAAAATGGTATTTGATGCTGATGCACTTATTTCCCCTTTTTATGGCATTTTGGCTATCTGGGTAATGTTAGTGTGTTTAATGCATACTGTGTCGGTAGATTTTGAATTTTTATATCAATTTTCATTTCATCTCGTTTATTGTCCGATACATCGCTATTACTTTTTCGGGTGGAATTTCGGCAGTTATATTGTGAATGCTGTTGAAAATGTAACCGCCGCCATCACTTAGGCACTCTGCCACAGCTCTCACTTCAGCTTGAATCTGCTGGATTGTTCCCAATGGAAGTGTGGATTGTGAGTTCACGCCTCCACCCCATAAGGCAATCCGCCCCCGGCATTTGTCTTTCCATTGAATATAACCATGTTTTCCGGCCGGCCACTGAACAGGATTTAAAATGTCAAATCCGGCCTCGATTACTAAATCAATAAGCGGGTAAATCGCCCCGCAATTGTGCATAAAAATTTTAATATTCGGAGCGATACGATGACATTCATCATTTACCTTGCGCATGTATGGCAAAAAAAGTTTTTGAAACACATCAGGCGATGCTATCAGAGAATTTTGTGTTCCCCAATCATCTGCCGACATCATTACAATATCTATGTAATCCTTAATTGCGGGAAGCAGGCGCTGAATTCTTTGGACTGCATAATCTGTTATCATTTCATGCAGTGCCGCCACATATTGCGGTTCTGTTATGCAAAGAACGGGGAAAATCCCGATTCCACCCCTCCAGATAATGCCTATATCATTGCTTATCCATTTTGAAAGAAAAACAGCTCGCTGAGTCGAGTCTCTTGCTTTTTTACAATATTTGGCGAAATCATCGATCTGGGTGTCTGTGAGACGCTGGTTTTCGAGCTGTGCCCTTAGGATATTTAAATCCTCTTTTTGAATCTCTATGCTAAAGTCAATAGGATGACCGCCGTGCTGCTCATCAAATACAAACGAAGTCGGCGGCATTGTGAGGTCACGTCCTTCAAAAAAGCAGCGTATGGTTCCATCCGGCTGCTCTTTAAAAATACGCTTTTGCCTTACAAGTGCAGGCAGCCTGCCGCCAAAATCATATTCCTGCCATTTTTCTGGTTCATCGAAGGCATTTGTCACATCGTTGTCTATAGCGACAACATCACAGCCAAGTGCATCGAGCACATCTTTATCGGTTAGGGCAAGCATCTGCCAGACATCGTGAATTTTGGGCCTGCGTTTGGCCAATCCCAGTGCCTCTACAAGTCTTGGATAAGCAAAAGCGCTGATACCTGTAGAACGCATGCCTCCCAAATCTTTGGGCAGCCTGTCTGGCTGTTTGAAATTGAGTGCAGCAATTACTCTTTCACGCGAGTTCATTGCTAAGTTTCTTATCAAGTATCTCGCCGGCTACTTTTGGGTTTGCCGTGCCTTTTGTTTTCTGCATTACCTGACCGAGCAGAAATCCTCTTGCCTTGCCGCTTTTTTTGCCGCCTTCTTTGAAGTCTATAACGGCCTGCGGATTATTTTTAATTATTTCATCAATTATTTTTTCTAATTCACCAGCATCGCTCTTTTGAATCAGATTTAATTCCTGAGCTAATTGCTGCGGGGATTTACCCGTTTTAACCATTTCCTCTAAAATGGTATTTGAGGCAGATGCGCTTATTTCTCCTTTTTGTGCCATTATCGCAACCTGGGTAATGTCTGCTGCTTTGAATCCAAGCTCTGCGATGCTTGATCCGCGGGCGTTTGCAATTTTTAGACCAACCTGTGTAAGAAGGTTGCATATTCGTTTTGGTTCTCCGCCGCCGTTAACGGCCTGTTCAAATAAATCCGCTACAGGTCTGTCGTTAATTAAAACACCCGCATCATATTCATTTAGATTAAATTCTTTTGTATATCGTAAACGACGTTTAGCGGGCAATTCGCACAGGCGGCATTTGATTTCATTTAGCCATTGCTCATTAACTTGTACCGGTACCAAATCCGGGTCGGGGAAATATCTGTAATCATGGGCCTCTTCCTTTTCCCTTTGCAGCACAGTAGCCTCTTTTATATCGTCCCAGCCGCGTGTGCTTTTGTTGCCCATCTCCATTGTTTCACCGGTTTCAAGGAACCGCTCGAATTGTCTCCTGATTTCGTAATTAATACTGTTTTCCAGTGCCCTGAAACTGTTGAGATTTTTTACTTCGACAATTGGTGTTTTGAATTGCTGTCCGGCACGGTTTATTACAAGGTTGACATTAGGCTCAAATCGCATATGTCCTTTTTGCATATCGGCCTGCGAGACATCCAGGTATCTAACAATCCTCTGCAGTTCCTCGGCTAAGGCCCTTACCTCTGCTGCGCTATTCATATCTGGCTCAGTAACTATTTCCAGCAGGGGGGTGCCTGCCCGATTTAAATCCACCTGCGAGAAATTCCCGGCCGTATGAAGATTTTTTCCGGCATCCTCTTCCAGATGCGCCCTTCTAATAGTGATTTTTTTAAGCGTTCCATCTTTAAGAGGTATTTCAATAAATCCGTTTAACGCAAGCGGCAAATCATACTGACTTATCTGGTAATTTTTAGGTAAATCGGGGTAATAATAGCTCTTGCGGTCCCACTTCGTGAAAGACGCAATCTGGCAATTTAGTGCAAGCCCCGCCAGAATCGAAAATTCCACCGCCTGTTTATTCATTACAGGTAATGAGCCGGGCATGCCAAGACAAACAGGGCAAACCCTGCTGTTGGGCTCGGCTCCAAAGGCAAGCTCGCACCCGCAAAACATTTTCGTTCGCGTGTTAAGCTGAACGTGAATCTCCAGGCCGACCAGAACTTTATAATCTACATTACTCAAATCGAGGGCCTCTTATTGTGCCAGTCAGTTTGTTTTTCATACATCTGTGCGATTCGCAATAATTTTTCTTCACTAAATGCCGGACTTAATATTTGCAGACCAATCGGAAGATTTTTGTCATCGAAACCGCATGGAATACTTATGCCGGGAATGCCTGCCAGATTGGCGGCGATTGTGTAAATATCGGATAAATACATCTTCAGCGGGTCATCTGTTTTTTCACCTGTTTTGAAAGCTGTTGTCGGAGCTACCGGCATCATAATGCAGTCACATTTTTCAAACGCCTTTACGAAATCCCCGCGTATAAGATTTCGAACCTTCAATGCCTTTAAATAATATGCATCATAATATCCGCTCGATAAAGCATAGGTGCCCAGCATTATTCGCCGTTTCACTTCTTTGCCGAATCCCTCTTCGCGTGATTTTGTGTAAACCTCAATATAGTCATTGGGGTTTTTTGTCCTGTGGCCGTAATGAACACCATCGTATCTGGCCAGATTGCTCGATGCCTCGGCGGTTGCGACCATGTAATAAGCAGCTGTCGCGTAATCGAAATGAGGCATGTCGATTTCTATTAAAGATGCGCCTAAATTTTTGTAAGTCTTTAACGCCTCATCTACTGCCTTTCGAACCTGTTCATCGGCCCCCGCATTTAAATTTGGCGCAATAGCGATTTTTAAATTTTCAACCGGTTCATTTAATTTTACAAGGTAATCGCCTGTTGGGGCATTTATTTCATCAACGCCGGTGCTGTCAACCGGGTCATAGCCTGCTATCGTATTCAGCATCAAAGCGCAGTCTTCAACCGTCTGCGTGAGAGGCCCAATCTGGTCGAGACTTGAGCCATAAGCGACAAGGCCATATCGGGATACTCTGCCGTAAGTGGGTTTTAGTCCGACAACTCCGCATAAGCTCGCAGGCTGCCTTATAGAGCCGCCTGTATCAGAGCCGAGGGCTGCATAGCAAAGTCTGGCCGCAACTGCCGCCGCTGACCCGCCGGAGCTGCCGCCGGGTACGCGTTTAATATCCCATGGGTTTACTGTTTTTTTCAGGCCGGAATTTTCTGTGCTTGAGCCCATCGCGAATTCATCGAGATTTGTCTTGCCGATTATCACCGCATCTGCGGCAAGCAATTTTTCAACAACTGTCGCGTTATATGGTGCATGGAAATTAGCCAATATTTTAGATGCGCACGTAGTAGTTCCAAACGTTGTGCACATATTATCTTTAACGGCAATGGGAACACCGGCGAGTTGACCAACCTTATCTCCGGATGCAATACGTTTATCGATTTCGGCTGCTCGCTGAATTGCCTGCTCTTTGAATGTGCTTATATATGCCCCGATAACCGGCTCGATTTTTTCTATGCGGGTAAAAATCTCTTTTGTCGCTTCCTGGCTGCTAATCTGGCGCGACGCGATTTTATCCCTTAATTGTTTTGCGGTAAGCTGTTCCATCACGAGGACCTGTTATTTTTTTCTGCCGCTTAACTTGTGTGATAAAAACCATTCATAGAGTTCGGGATTGTTGTAAGTTTCTGTCCATGAGTCGTGCGTTGCTTCGGGATAAACAGTCAGCTTTGCGTCACCGCCGGCTTTTTTGACGGCATCGACCATTTCCTGAGACCTGACCAGCGGCACGACATTATCCTTTGCGCCATGAAATGCCCAGACAGGGACTTTTTTTAGCCGAGATGCGCTAATCCGTTCACTGCCTCCGCATATCGGCGCAATAGCCGCGAAGCGATCCGGGTATTCGGCGGCCAATGTCCATGTCCCGAAACCGCCCATGCTCAAACCTGTAAGGTAAACCCTGTCGGTATCGATCTTGTATTTTGATTCGATTTCGTTAAGCAAAGTAATGAGAATATCAGCCTCTTGCGGTTCCGGCCACCACCTGTCATTAGGGCACTGCGGAGAGACGATAACAAAGTCGAAATTCTTACCGTTTGCAATCATTTTTGGCAATCCCTGCTTTATGAGAACGCTAACTTTGTTTCCCCTTTCTCCGGCACCATGTAAAAACAAAATTAAAGGAAATCTTTCTTTGCTCGTATTATAATTCTCAGGCAAATACAGCAGATAGTTGCAGTCAACGGTTCTGGTCATTTTCGTATGCAGCTTTTCCGCGGTTTGCCGGCCGGCTTTTGTCGTCTTTAAATTCGTCATTGAACATCCTGTGCATACTAATGAAATTACTAATCCTATCATCCATGTTCTCATTTGATAATCCCTTAAATAAAATTTTAAGATTCTTCCAGAATTTTGGGGACTTTAAAAAATTGCCCATCCTGCTGGGGTGCGTTAGCTAATGTTTTTTCGGTTCCAAGAGACTGCTTTACAATATCCTCACGAAAGACATTGTTTATTGGCAGGCAGTGTGCCAAAGGCTCCACACCTTCGGTATTTAGCTTATTCATTCTTTCAACGTAATCTATAATTGCATTCAACTGGCCGGCAAATTCGTCTATCTCCTGATTAGTTAATTCAAGACGGGCAAGCCTGGCGACTTTTATGACCTCTGATTTATCTATCTTTTTATCCATACTTGATTTTAATATTGTTTTTAATTTATTTCTCTGTGACCTCTGCCTGCCCTGAGCATTGTCGAAGGGTGGCTCAAAAATTTTATCCTTTATTGACTCTGTGGCTAAATAAAAAGAGCGAGGCAAACCCGCCTCGCTCATAATGTTTCTCCTGGTAAAATGATTGATTAACTTGCTGCAGCCTTAGTCTCGGCGGGTTTGTAGCTGCGTTTAATCCTTTTCTGCACAAGTCCCATTTTCAAAGCCTTAGTCGATACCCTGATTCTTGTAACCTTTCCGTCAACTATCGCGTGGACCTTCTGAATATTCGGTTTGAATTTCCTTCTGGTGATGCCGGTAATCTTGCGGCCGACTCCGCCTAAATATTTGGCCTTGCCCCGGCGGGAAATCTGGTTGCCGAATGATACACGCTTACCGGTAAAATGACATTCTCTTGACATCTAAAAAACTCCTTTGCAAAACTGTTAAAGACACCTAAATGCTCGATTTAACTAAAACGGTGGATTATACCATCTGCCCCTGATTTTGGCAATGCTGATTTTCTACAGCTTTAATTTTCAGGTGTTCTTGTGTAGCACGGCCATCTTGGCCGTGCCTTAAAATGCACGGGCTGGAAGCCCGTGTTACCTACAAACTCGATTCATAACCTGAATTTCCCTAAATACGTCCCAAATCTTCAAAAAGTGCCCTTTTTTAATGATTTTACAATATTTTCAAAAAATAATAAAATCTTTGAACATTTTTTCTTCTCAAGTATCTTATTAAAGAGAACTGAATTATGCGACCAAGTGAAAAAATAATTGACGAAATCCTGATTCTGCGTTGTCAAATTGGCGACAGGGACGCACTCGCACAGCTTATCGAACGTTATCGCGAACCTTTGTTTTATTTTATAAACTGTTTGTCAGACGATTGTAAGGCGACAGAGGATGTTTTTCAGAATACTTGGCTAACGGTTCTAAAGAAAATCTCTTCGCTGAAAGAACCGGATGCTTTCCAAGCGTGGCTTTATCGTATTGCACGGAACTATGTTTATAAAGAACGAAAGCACAAAAATGAGGTTTTTCTAATTAATGACAATATTCCGTGCGACAACTCGGAGAATGACCAGCTTTTACTTGATGATGTATTAAAAATGAAAGCATGTTTGCAAAAGTTAAATGTAGCATATAGGGAGATTCTGGTGCTACGCTATTTCGAACAAATGTCGTATCAGCAAATATCGCAGGTAACGGGATATGACTTAGGCACAGTTAAATCTCGAATCTACTATGCTAAACGATCTCTTAGACAAGAAATGGAGAATTAAGCGTATGGAAAATGATAAACAAAAAAAGACAGATTTGGTGCAGGAAATTCTGGCGAAAGATGCAGCTCGTGTTAAACGCATGAAGATGGTAATGATTATTACATGGCTCATTTTTGCAGTGCTTTTCATAATTGGAGGCGTTGTTGAGCATCTTATGAATGCTGGAAGTGCACTAAACCCCAGTATCCCTGTACCTGGTTTCCATCCGACCCCAACCACACCAGAGGGTACATGGATACCGTGGGTGCCAATCATAGCGATTACCTTACGGGCTTTCTTGTTAATTGCTATTATCTTTACTGTTTCTTTTTACATCCGGTCAAAGACCTTGAGTATGAGACAGATACAGGTCAGGTTATCAGCGATTGAAGAAGCCATAAAAAAAATTGACACAAAAGGTCAATAGGTTTGTTTTGACATCAAATCTAAGCCCTCACCTCGATACAGTAGTATATGGAAATTCTCAGGGCATTTTCGCGTTAATCGTTTTGTGGTCGATGGCGGACTTTAATAGTTCTTGTAGACGCCCGAAAGCGTTAATTTAGGCCGGTTTTTTAAAGAATCGGCCTTTTTCTTGGTTTTCCTATGGTTCTTGGCATCGTTTCTGTTAAGGCATTATATGATGGACTTATCAACTTATTTTATAAACAGTTGACAAAAAGAAAAATAGGACAGTTTTTGGATAGTGGCGTCTCGTGCCATATAGTTTCTTGTGTTTTATAATGTTTGTTTTTCTCCAGCGGTTCAAACTGACAGGCAACTGGCCAAAGTTTGAACCCTCCCATAAATGCTGAAAACATATGAAGTTGTAGTTGGCCTATGATCAAAGAAATCGGGGCGACTGGATTCGAACCAGCGGCCTCTTGGTCCCAAACCAAGCGCTCTAGCCAAACTGAGCTACGCCCCGTAAAGCTCATTAATATACCATTTAATCTTTTTTTTCGCAACAGAAAGGATGAGCAGCCTGTAGGGAGGGGCTTGCCTGTCCTGAGCAAAGTCGAAGGGTCCCGCCTCTTTAACTTAGCCCTCGTAGAGGGCGTCACTATAATAGCCCGGCGTGTAAACGCCGGGAAAACAAATCCCATCCCCTTCATAGCCCACGTAGTGGGCGACACAAATTATACAAATACAATGTAATTAGCATGAGATACTATTGTTTTTCAAATATTTCAAGACCATGGAATAAAGTAGATAATTTAGAAAAGAATGCATAAACTTGATATTGAATTCTAAAAATAGGATTTAATAGGTGACTCTTCATAATCTATGAATGTGACTAATCTGTGGGAAGTTATTAAGAAGACAGTTTCTGCAGATGAGAAATTGATAATGATTAAATATCAGCCGACGTAATCTAATCAAGGTATGGAAAAGAAAAGCAAGTGATGTTATGGCTTTTTTAGATTTGAATTTTATTTTTTTGGTGGATTATGTCTAAAAAAAGAATAATCAAGCTTCTGATAGTGTCTTTTTTGCTTTTATTACCAATAGGATACTTTTTATCCGAGTGGTGTTTTGCTTCTGGCGGAATTAAAGTTCTTTATTATAATTTCTGGAAATATGACAAAAGCAAAGTACGTGTGGTCGAAGATTGTAATTTTGTTTTTTATAAAGAGGGATATTCGAAAACATATACCTTAAACAGTACCTATTATGTTGCACATAGAATACTTTTGATTCCAGAAGCCAACACAATTCCCATTAACTATGAGTATAGCGGAGAAATTATTGTTCAAATCTTCGATGGTAATAATCTTCTGAAATCCACAAAAGCGACTACGTTTAATCGTATTTTACGAAGAAAAGAAAATAATGATTTTTATGGTAATTATCTAATTTATGTGGGGAAATCACCAAGATATGCAAGTTCAGTTTTTGCATTTGAATTGGGTTATATTCCCTTCGATTTAATTCGTTTAAAGTGGCATAGATTGAGGGACATGCAGATTAAAATCACTGTTACTAAGTCTGATAAAGATATGAAAAATTTTTGTGAAAGTGCAACGTTAGTTATAATTCCAGACTTAAAACTGTAATGCTTTAGTGGTCCGACAAAAATCACCCATAACACATCCAACATATTCTACAACAACATGAATCAATACACGGCTGTCGCCAGCGTTGCCTATACTTTAGAAAACGGGGTCAGCAATCGTTTTTTATAAAAATCTATTAAAAAAAATCTAATGAATAGGGTCAGCCAAAATTTTTAAATTTAAACCGTGTTAATCCGCCTCTTTAACGAAGCCGGGTGTCTAAAACTTTTTTGAATTTTATGCCTTATTACAATCTGTGTCTTTCTGTGTCATCTCTCATCCGTTTAGGGGTCATTTCTTATAAGTTTTCGGTCATTTGGGGATAGTTTTGGGTACGTTTCGCAGCAAAGCGCAGATCTCGACGCATTTACTTTGCGTCGGACGAGCCATTTTTTAATTTAAATTAATCTTAGTGCCTTTGCGTCTTGCCTGTCCTGCCTGCCCTCGAATGTCGTTGTCGGGGGAGCTTTGCCGAAGGAGTGGTTGAGAAAAAAAAATTATTCATTTTCCAAAATAAATTTTTATCCCTTGCCTATTAAAGACTTATAGCTTACCCGATTAAAAAATCGATGTCCCTAACTCCTTATTTTGCCCCTAAAACAGCCTTATATATAGAGGGAACTCT
>CAYSKP010000106.1:0-5951 GCA_964431645.1 uncultured Pirellulales bacterium | reverse complement strand
AACGGCTTTGTCGATATTGGATGGTACTGGTATCCGCAGGAAAAAAACAAAATACGAGACGATGGGCCGGGATGCAGCGCATTTATCGCATGCGGTGATGCAGCCACAAACGGCAATATAGTTATGGCTCACAATTCATGGGCTTCTTATACAGTGCTGCAATTTTGCAATTTAGTCGTGGATATTGTTCCTGAAAAAGGCAACAGAATCCTAATGCAGACATGGGGACCTGTTATATACAGTATGACAGATTTCTTTATCACTTCAGCAGGACTTATAGGAACAGAAACAACAATCGGCGGTTTCCATGGATTCAAATCAAGAGGCAAGCCCGTTTTCGAAAGGGCCAGGAAGGCAATGCAGTACGCAAAAGACATCAATGAATGGGCCAAAATAATGATTGATAAAAATAATGGTGCTTACGCTAATTCATGGCTGATTGGTGACATCGATACAGGTGAGATTGCACGGCTGGAACTTGGACTCAAATATAATAGATTGGAGAAAAAAACCAGCGGTTATTTTGTCGGTTCTAATGTCACAGATGATATAAAAATTCTAAGACATGAGACTGATGCAAAATATGATGATATCAGGACTTCTGCAGTAGCAAGACGCGTCCGACTTGAACAATTGATTAACGAGCATTACGGCAAAATAGATATTGAGACTTCCAAAGGTATCTTAGCTGACCATTTTGATGTTTATCTGAAAAAAGTAAATTTATCTTCGAGGACAATATGCGGCCATTATGAGCTTGATGATGGCAGTGTCCCTTCAAGTCCCGGCCCATTCAAGCCCTCCGGTGCAATTGACGGTAAAGTAATTGATACACAAATGGTAAAAAAATGGCAATTTTGGGCAAAATGGGGAAGTTCCTGCGACAGAAACTTCGATGCAAATGATTTCCTCAAGCAGCATCCCCAATATAAATGGCTCTGTGGCTATCTCAAAGATTTACCCGTTCAGCCATGGGTGATTTTACCCTCAGAAATTAAAAAGTAAGTTATTGTATTAAGTATATACAATCTCTTATAATTCAGAGAATAATCCAAGGTTAGCCCTAAAAAATGAAATTTTTCGAAGTCACCATCCTTAATTATTTATGAATGACATAAGGCGAAGATTAGCTGAAATTGATAAACAGCTCGATCAAGGCCTTAGTTATTATTACAAACAAATCATCACTACAACCCCCCTTGTAATCTGTGCTTTGGGCCTGATTCTGGGAATAGTCTTAGAAGAATATTTATATTTATCGATAAAACTATGGTTTTGCCTTTTAATCTTTTCGGTAATTTCATTAGCTGTAATCTTAACTGTAAGGCCCGCATTTAATCACCTCACCTTGCCTCTTCTAACATTTATATTTTTTTTAAATCTCGGTGCAATTCGCCTTATAAATTTTTATACACCATCACAAAATGATATTAGAAATTTAATAACCACTGAATCGCAAATAGCTTTCCTGCGAGGTATTATCATAACAGAACCATATATTGATACTAATGATTGGCCATTTTCAAAATTCTCACCGACGGACCGGGGGAGCAGTTTTTATTTGAAAGCCGCAGAAGCACAAACCTCAGCCGGCTGGATGAAGATAAAAGGTCTAATACGAGTAAAAGTCAATGAATCAATCTTGGATATGAAAAGCGGTGATACTATCCAGATGTATTGTCATTTAAATAAATTCAGCCCCCCTGCTAATCCAGGTGAATTTGATATAGCCGGGTACATGAATAGAAAAGGCGTTTACGTCGCCGCTTCAGTCGATTCACGCCAGACAATTGAAGTATTGAACAGGACAGGTAACGGACTATTCACATCAATAAGAACAAAGATGCGCAAACTCGCGATTGAAGCACTTTTGGGCGGACCATACCCTCAAGAGCAATCGGAAAGTCTGCTTTTGGCACTTGTTCTGGGGTATAGAACCAATATTGATAAAGAAACTTTTAATGCCTTTCGCAAAACAGGATTGCTTCATTTTATATGCCTTTCCGGAATGAATTTCGGAATTGTCATCGGATTTATATGGTGGATTTGTAAAACTACGGGCTTAATGAAGCCTGCCAGAGCAATAGTTTGCACTATTGCCGCAGCCGCCTTCCTTATGGTAATTCCTGAAAATGCCCCCGCGTTAAGGGCGGCAGTCATATGCTTTGCATTCTGTGCATCATTTATATTTCGCAGAATTTCTAATCCTTTCAACTCGCTGTCACTGGCAGCAATTATTTTATTGTTGATAAGACCAACAGGGGTTTTCGAACCTGACTGGCAATTATCGTTTGTTTCTGTTTTAGGTATATTGCTGCTTTCTAAACCAATTAACAACTTTCTGGATGAAATAGCTTATAACCGGCTTACAGAACCGCTAAAGCTTATACCTTTTGGCCGGATTACTTTAAGATTCATTTATTTGGTTATATCTGCTTTTTCAGTCAGCATGGCCGCGTGGTTTGCAAATATCGGTATATTGCTTTATCATTTTTATGCAATTCAATGGCTTACCAGCATCTGGACTGTTCTTGTATCTCCGCTTATAGCTCTTATTTCACTGATTGGTTATCTAAAGCTGTTTATAGCTGCATTTTTACCTACAGCCGCAGGATTAATGGGAACTTTAGCAAACTGGCTTTCAGATTTTGTGATTTGTGTCGTTAAGCTTTTCGCCGAACTCGATATATCTGAAATGCTGATTGGAAAAACTAATCTTTCAGTGATTCTGTTGTTATATATTCTCATTGTAATTGCATTCTTTTTTCGATTTAAAAACATATCTCTTAATAAAACCATCTTTACGCTGCTTGCTTTCACATTTATCGCACTGCCGGGCTTACCATGGCTGCAAAATACATCTAATAAAAATATGATGATAACTGTTCTTGATGTAGGACATGGCCAGTCAATAGTTGCGCAATTGCCGGGAGGGACAAACATATTACTGGATAGCGGTTCACTTAACAGATCAGATGTAGGGACAAGAATTGTAACTCCTTTTTTGCGATACAGCGGCATAGGAAAACTGGATGCTGTAATAATAAGCCATCCGGATATAGATCACATTAATGGCCTTTTAGAGGTGGCAGATAACTGTAAAATAAAATCTATCTATTCTGATGAGATTTTAAATGATAATAAAATGAACTCCCCTGGCCGGTTTCTAAATGATAGATTAATAAAAAAACGAATTCAAATAAAACCGTTCAAAGACAACCTGTTCGAAGAAGAGTTTGCCTCTGTAAAATTATTATGGCCGGACAAGGAAATATATGAAGATAATAAAATAAACACAAATGATAAATCTGCTGTCATCCTGTTTGAATACGCCGCACGGAAAGTTTTAGTCTGTTCGGATATTGAAAAATTAGCTCAAAACCAACTGCTGGAGCTTTATCCAAATTTGAAAGCTGATGTATTCATAACACCTCATCATGGCTCTATTAAAACATTAGAATTTTCATTCCTGGATAAAACAGCCGTTAATGTCACTATAACCAGCAGCAGTAAATCGTCCTTTGAAAAAGGAAGGGTAATCTCACAATTAAAAAATCGAAAATCATATTTTACGGCAACTGATGGGGCTGTCAAAATTGTTATCAACAAAGACGGTCTTGTTAAAACAACAACATTTATAAAATAAAAGCAGCCTGTAAAAACAGGCTGCTTCAATAATTTGCACTTTTTGTCTTTGGTTGACTTATTTCATCATATGCACAATAATTTCAACCCTGCGGTTTTTCTGCTTGCCCGCGGCCGATGAATTCGAAGCTACAGGTCTTGCAGAACCGTATCCGGTCGCGCCTATCCTGTTTTCCGGCGTTCCTTTTTGAATCAGGTATCTGGCCACAGCCATAGCACGAAATGATGAAAGCTCAAGGTTATCTTTCCAGTTAGATTTTTTAATCGGGTCGGCATCGGTATGTCCGGCAACTTCAATTTCCCTGCCCGGGTACCTGGACTTAACTACCGAATATATATGGTCAAGGTCTTTACTCGCCGAGCCTTTCAGCGTCGCCTTGCCCGAATCAAACAATATCGCATCCGATAAAGTTACTGTAATTGTCCCTGCATTAGCATCAAATGATACATCATAACCTTCTCCGAAGCCGGTCGCGTCAGCAGGGCTTTTCTTCTTTTCGACTATCTGCCTTTGAAGGTCAGCAATTATCTGCTGGTCTTTAGCGAGCTGGTCTGCCAATTGTCCTTTTTCTGCCCTCTCCCTTTCGAGAAGCCCTTTTGTATTTTCATGTTCAACACTGAGAGCTTCGTGTTTTTTCTTCCAGTCGGTGCAGCCGGATAATGCCGGGATGGCTACCATTGATATTAATGAGATTAACAGAGCTGTTTTGATCCTTGTGAACTGCATTTGTTGCCTCCTTCAAAATATTAAAGCGATTCCATTCTTTTTTATCTGCCATACACAATTTTCAGATAGTCAATGATTTTATCATGAAAAATCATAACAATTAGTATTCCTAATGACAAGAAGGGACCATAAGGAATTTGTCTGGTTTTTTTTGAAAGCATTTGAATTGCGGCCCACATCAGGCCAAAAAACGGGGCAATAAAAAACGCGACAATGATAAATAATGGTCCAATTACTGTGCCGGCTGCCCCCATTAAATGCACATCACCCAAACCCATTGCCTCTTTGCCGAATGCAAGTGTGCCGAAAATTCTTATCGCCCAGACAATTGCGCAGCCGAAAAAATAACCTGTTAAACTTCCCATAAACCCTTCTATACCAGGTATTTGCAGAAATTGAGACCACCACTGATTTAAACCGGAATATCTATCTAAAAACCAGCTTGCCGCAATTGCGCAAATGATTATCGGCAGCAAAAAAATGATTTCTCTTGCCATCTCAATACGGTCATTAAATTGCCCCTCTGTTTGAGGGAAATCTGTTTCGACAGGATGAGTGTTTAAATCTTTTTTATTTTGCTGATTTTCAGATGAATTCTCATTTTCGGAAATTTCATAGCTTCTTTTTAAAATTCCTGTAAACAGTAAAAACAGTGAAATTAATAGCCCGATTAAACCTCCTGCCGATAACGCGGCAATCTTTGTTGGGCTGATAAATACAAAATCAAAAGTAGTTGGCAGCAAAAAGTAATGGCGAATCGTCGCTGGATGAATTATGTAAGGCGCTATTGTCCCTCCAATCAGGCCTGCTAAAGTGGCAACCCAGCATATGGATAATGGAATAATCCATAATTCAAGGTCAATAGCTGAGCAGGCTATAAGGGCTGAAAGCATAACAACAGAAATGACATATAAAATCCAGCCGCCTGATAAAAATCCCGGGATACCATGACGCAAACCGGAATTAAAATACAGCACAAAAATTCCGACAAAAACCAGGCCTGTGATTAATTCAATTACAAAATATCTTGGTGAAATCCTCGCCTTACAATACCTGCATTTGCCCCCTAACAGGAGCCATGAAATAAGGGGTATATTGTCATAAAATTGAATATGTCTGCCGCAGGACGGGCATGATGATGGCGGTTTGACAAGCGACTTTTCGCGTGGAATTCTATATATTACAACATTTAGAAAACTGCCGACACAGCAGCCAATAGCAAAAAGAAATACTACCCAGAACCACGTCGGAATTACTAATTCGCTTCCATGCATAAAGAGTCCTGCTATTTCTTTTTAGTGCCTCTGCGTACGGAGCCGGCGACTGTCATTGGAAGACCAAACAGCCGAATAAATCCAATTGCATCGCTCGGGTCATATTCAGCACCCATCTTGAAACTCGCCAGCGCGCCGCTATATAAACTAAATGGACTTTTCACGCCCGCGGGTGTGCAGCGGCCCTTAAATAATTTCACTCGAACAGAACCTGTGACATTTTGCTGACTAACATCGATGAATGCATCGAGTGCTTCACGCAATTGACAGAACCATTGGCCGTAATAAACCATTTCAGCATATTT
>CAYSKP010000105.1:0-5434 GCA_964431645.1 uncultured Pirellulales bacterium | reverse complement strand
GCCCATTATACCGGCAAATGTAAGCAGAACACTGAATATAATCGTAAGTCCTTTATTATGCATATAGGTATGCAGCAAAGCGCCTAAAAGACCGAATATCGCGATTGTAAAACCGAAGGTCCATAAGACATGATAATTAATTTTTTTTCTTAATAATAAAAGCCTCAGACTTGTCCCGAAAAAATGCGGAATTGCCACAGCAGCTATTGCGATTTTTTTCTCCACTCTTTCGTTAAATAAAGGAGTAAGCAGGCTGCCGATTCCGAAACCCGAAATAGATGCGACAATTGCCGCGATAATCCCGACAATAACAATTAAAGTAAAAAACATTTTATTCCAAAATAGATGGACGGTGACTTTGCATGCGGATTATTTGTTTTTTATTATAGGCGGCGCAGTGAACTGGCTAAGATTAGCAATCCCAAGCTCGTTTTCAATCTCGCTGATTTGTCTGACAGCGTTCTCGAAGCCGTGTTCTCCAAGCATCTGGTGCTCTATTTCTTCAAACTTTTCACTCATTTCATCCATCTGCCCGGATGCAATCATCTGTTTCCATGCAGGAAAAATAACCGTGTCCTCCCTCGCTGCGTGCGGCGTATACATCCGAACCATCGAATCGAGAATCCCTGCCAGGGCCTTCCCGCTGGTCGCATCGAATTTTGCCTCCCTTGTGGAATCGATAATATAATTAGTAATCTCGCGTCCGCGATTATGCTGCTCTATTAGAATACCTGTGTACCCTGCTGCCTCGCCGCCTGTTTTTTTGATTTCAGGAAAAATATATGCCTCTTCAAGCTTTTTCTCATGATAATCCTCACCGAAGGCTCGAAATAACTTAGCTGTCTTTTGAAGTGCTTGAGGTGAGACATCAAAAGGCGTTTTTCGCAGCTTATCGGCCGCCTCACTATATACAAACAAAGCCCTCCGCAAAATCCCGTGCTCTCGCATCAGGTCTTCGACTGCCGTAACCTCTTGCTGCTTGGCATCTTGCGGTTTGGCCGGTTCACTAGGTTGAGGCTCAACAACAGCCAACACCTTTTGACCTAAAAATATACTGCCGCCGGCTGCACCGGCGACAGCAACAAATTTTCTCCTGGCCGCATCCATAATTTAATATAGAAATACTAAATTCCGAATTTGTTTAGGGATATAGGGAAACTGCTTAGACGTGAATTCCTAATTCCTTAATGGCTAAAATATTGACACAAGTTGTCATGCACAGCGCAGCGAAGCATATGGCCTACGATTTAGGATACTGCGCCGCTCAAATTGAAGAGCCGTCATTGCGAGCGCAGCGAAGCAATCTAAGTTTTCTTGTTTTGAATTTTATTTTTTGGTAATTTGAATTTGTTTAGTTTTTCGGATTTGTCCGTCGTCAAACTGCTATGCGACCTCTGCCTGCCCTCTGTAGTCCTTTGGAAAAGTAGGGTAGCTAAAAGAAATATTGCTTAATAAAATCGGCAATCGAAAATCGTCAATCCAAATATTGAATTTCTCTGCGGTCTCTGCGTGCTCCGCGTTGAATTATTTTGTCACCCTGCCCAGATATGAGCCGTCTTCAGTGTTGATTTTGACCATATCTCCGACTTCAATAAAAGGCGGGACACGTATCATAAGCCCTGTCTCCAATTCCGCGTCTTTCATCTGGTTGGTGACAGTTGCCCCTTTGGGCTGTGGGGTTGTTTCAGTAACCTTCAATTCCACTGTCTTTGGAATTTCGATACTGACAACATTTCCGTTATTAAGCATTGCGGTTAACGCCGTATTGGGCTTGAAATACTTTATTAAATCACCGATTATCTGATCCGAAACGGTTATCTGGTCGAATGTCTTTGTATCCATAAGAACATGGCCGCTGCTGTCTGAATAAAGATATTCCATTTCTCGCTTATCAAGATACGCCTGCTCGATTTCCTCTGTCGCGCGCAGCCGCTTTTCCATAATGACGCCGTCAGATATTCTTTTTAATTTTGCCTGAACAAACGCCCGCAGATTACCCGGTGTCACGTGATGCGACACCGTGCATATAAATAAATTGCCGTCAATAGTAACGGCCATTCCAGGTCTCATTTCACTTGCCTTCACAAATATTCTCCTATATTTAGTCTACGTAAGAATTCTCAAAAGGGAGTATTTTACCTGAAAAACCGTTTTCTGGCAAGCTTATTCAAATGAACCGCTTCGGGCATAATTGATGATTTTAATCTTTGCCCTGGCGGTTAAGATACTTGAATTCGAAATAATAGCCATCGGGCCTGCTGATACCGTAACTGGCAGAAAGGCCAAAATACTTCTTCACTGCGTTATACTCCGGCAGCAAACCAAAATCAGCAAAATCCCATGCATCCGGCCCTGCAAGAACGGCCGCCGCCGGCCCCATTCCCATTGAAGCCCGCCGCGATTTGCCGCTTTCTTTAAGCATCCACCACAAAAGCTCCCCCGTTGCGACATTATCCTCAAATCCAGCCATTCCGACGACTGATGGCACTGAGTTTTTGGCAATATTAAACCATCTCGATGAATTTACCGGCTCGTTACCAGCGCCGCTTAGTGTGCGAATCGCACGCTCGACCGCCGGCTCCTGCCCAAAAATAAGATGTGTATCTGTAATAGTAAACGCCAGTTTCTCCCCTTTAGGTGTTGTTTTGGCTGCTGAACCGGTCTCGACCATCGGCACTGCCCCTCCGAAAACAGGCAGACCCGCGGGCCCTAAAAGATAAATAGTATGCCCCAGCAGTTCACGGGTAGGTTCAGGGTTATTGGGGACAAGCTGCTTATGTATCAGTGACAATGATTTTTCCAGTGCTGCCCTGTTATTTACACCTATAGCTATATATATTTCTGCCGGCTCTTTATCCTTCGAGAACGGCTTGTTTATACTTTGTGCAAACACAATCTCTGAGCCGAGATATTCGATTATATCCGGCCTTATAGAAAGCCCCTGCTGGGTATCCGAACCTGTCCCGGGAATCGGCTGCTGCATTGCAAGTGCCCCCGCGGGCGAAAATCCGTAAATTATGCTGCATAATTCATCGTATGCGCGTTTGATATCGATATTTAAAAAGCTAAGCGAGCATGCTGACCCGGGAATAAATCTCGGCGCCCTTAATGCCTCAGAGCGCATCTCCAGCATCTTCAAAACACCCTTTCTTGTCCCTGCTGTTTTCAAAAAGCCCTTGCCATAGAATGAATTCTCGGCGCTTGTCGCAACCCCCAAAGAAATACCTATCCCCCTTATGCCGTCGAAGCCAAGATTGGCCATTTCCGTTTGTGTTTCGCCGCTCTTATCCTCATCGGCCATGCTCTTTATGACCTGTTTGATATTTATATAGATATCTATGTCATGATACGGGCCGACAGCACCCATTATAGAAATATAATCCGCGTCGCCAGCAAGCGACGAACTGGCTGTGCCTTTTAGGCGGGATATAACAAATTTAACCGCATCAACATCATCGCCAAATATCAGGCAATCACCGGCAAAACAGTAAACATTTTTTTCAAATGCAGGCCCCGGTTTGGTCACCATATTGAAGTCGCTCATAGGAACTGGCTGAGCTTTTTTTGTCGTCGTTAAAGTTACGATATTTACGTCACGGTAATTCTCGAACTCTCTTCGAGCGCCTTTCTCAACCAATTTTAAAGTCATTTTATTAATCACATCTTTCATCCTTTCGGTGCTTTGGCCCCATTGGCTTATAAATACAACCGGCGTATCCTCGCGATTATTTGTCCCCGGCGTAATCATAAATGCCGTTTTGCCTTCGGGCATAATGTTTGCATCAAGGATGTTTTTAACTAAAGAATCTTTGTCAGATGAAATTTTTTCCTTAATTTTGGCAATCAACTTGTTGGAAAAGACCGCCATAGACGGGTCTTTATAGAGCTTGTATAAATTCGTCTTTTCAAACTTTGTTCTTAATTGATTGAAATCACTTATATCAATCAGGACAAGCGTATCCGCAGGAGCAAGTTCAGCAGTCCTGGGCAGCCCGGCCCCAAAAGAACTGACTGCAAATAATGCGGTGCAAAAAAGACCGCTCAGAAAAGCTGTTTTTATTTTCATCTGGGTTTTTCCTCAATTATCTTCGGCTTGCCTTTATTTCGCCTTCCATCAGGCTGAATATATCTGAAACCTGTATTGGGATTATCCTTGTCATACGCGAATGAACCACGGTTATCTATAAAGTGTTTCACATAATCAATTGGTATCGCAAAGCCCAGCCCCCCAAGGAATACATAACCCATATTGGTCACACCAATAACTTCCCCTGCCTGATTAAATAATGGTCCTCCTGAATTACCGGGATTAATTGCGGTATCGGTCTGCAGATAAATCAAACCTTCTAAAGCCCTGTTTGTCGTGCTGATAACCCCTGTCGTAACTGTCCTTTCGAGCCCCATTGGATTGCCGATAGCAAAGACCGGCTGACCTGTTTTTACTTCTTCTATATCGCCTAAATATGCAAATTTTATCTTGGAATCGCCAAAATCCTCTACCTTTAAAAGTGCAAGGTCAAGAAAAGGATTTATCGCCTCAATTCGAACACTTTTAAAGACCTTCTTATCAAATCCATCCCTTGCCTTTTTAAAAACCGTTACCTCAATTTTTGTTTCCTTCTCAACTACATGATAATTCGTAATTAGATAGCCCTGCTCATTTATGAAAAATCCGGAACCCAGGCCTGCCGGGCTGCTTACTTTCACTACCGCCTCCCCAACTTCTGACACACACTGCTCAATAGTTTTGTTTTGCAGCTGGCCCGTATAATAAAGTCGAATTGCCGATTCCGGAATTATTTGATTGGCTTCCATTATCGGCTGGATTGTAAATCCATTTATATCGGCTCCCTTTTCATAATGATATTCGAGAATATCTTCTTTCGGCACCGCAATTACCGAAATTCCAATATCTACATAAATCTTATCATGTCTTTCTGCTGCAATATCGCCGATAAGTTTTTGCCCGCCCTTTAACAAAATAACATCCGCCCGTGCGAACATTGCTGTAATGAAAACAAAAAATAAAATTGTAAGCTTTATCCGGCTTATTTTCATAATTCACCTTAGAACCTGTAGGGTGGGCTGTGCCCACCTTTCTGTATTAGTTTAACGATGTTTTTACGCCATCACAGATATGTTTTCAAGAGCAAACATCTTAAAAATAAAAAAGGCTGAGAAACATTTCTCAGCCCTTATTTAAATTATTTTTTAAAATCACAAGTGTCCTTGATAAAGCTGCAAAATTTCCCCTGATGAAAGCGCTCTATTGTAGATCCTGACATTGCTTATCCTGCCATCTAAGAATAATCCATCCGCTCTTCTGCCGATATATAAAGGATTTGTATTACCTGTCGGTGTTCTTGTGAAGGATGTAAGAGATTTTCCTGTAGCAGCCCCATCAAGATAAAAGTCGGGGACTTTATTTTCAACT